>CANROZ010000059.1 GCA_947632365.1 uncultured Oscillospiraceae bacterium | reverse complement strand
GTGAAAACGAGCCCGCAAACCCTTGGGAACAGGGACCCATTTCCACTTTAGATAACGGTGCCCATGATATCGGGGGAGATACGGCGGTATCTGCGGGACAACAGCGCCCTGCGGGTGAGCCGCTCCCTGCGGGACACGGCCTACCGGGTGATGCAGGCCAAGGAGGCGTATCTCAACGAGCACCAGCGGGAGCCGGGGGTGGAGGACATCGCCCGGGCGCTGGGCATCGGGGCCAGCGAGGTGGTGATGGCCATGGACGCCATCGCGGACCCGGTGAGCCTGTTTGAGCCCGTATACTCCGACGCGGGGGAGAGCATGGCGGTGATGGACCAGATCGGTGACAGCAAGAACACCGACGCCGCCTGGCTGGAGCGCATCGCCCTCACCGAGGCGGTGGACAAGCTGGCGGAGCGGGAGAAGCGCATCCTGTCCATGCGGTTTTTCGACGGCCGCACCCAGATGGAGGTGGCCGCGGCCATCGGCATCAGCCAAGCCCAGGTATCCCGCCTGGAAAAAAGCGCCGTGGGGCAGATCAAAAAAGCATTGTTCCCAGCATGAGAGAGAGGCCGGAGACCCGGCCTCTCTTGGTTTACATAACAACAAAAATGTTGCATTCATGCGCTGTGGTTATGCATTCGTGCAGAATCGTTGAGAAATCGGGCGCCATTTTAATATGGTAATTTCGTATGATAATGCCCTGAAAAGAGTTACCAAAACCTACATGAAAAGGAGACACGACGATGGCGGACAACAAGAAGAACTTTGAAGAGATGGCGGACGACGCGCTGGACGCCGTGACGGGCGGAGCGGCCAAGCTGGCCAACGGCTGGGTCTGCGCCAACTGCGGCAAGGAGGTCTTTGCGGCCAAGGCCAAGGACGGCCAGGCCTACTGCGTCCCCTGCTACGAGAAGCTCTTTGGCGACCCGACGGCGTGAGAAAGGCGTCGGCCGCAGCAGAGCACAAAGCGAGCGCCGCCCGGCCTTTTGGCTGGGCGGCCAGGGCCGTGCGCCGTGGGCGGTGGTGAGCTGCGCTTTATAAGGCAAAGGATTTAATTTATATATACTACATAGCTTGTCTAAGGGCCGCCGGAAGGGCGGCACGGGAAGGAGCCGACATGAAGAACACGACCAGGCGGATCGCAGTGCTGTTTTTGACGCTGGCGCTGCTGATGAACATCTGCCCCCTGTGGGCCGGGGCCTCCGGAGAGGAGACGGAGGGCCAGGCCGCAGCGGCGTCTGAGGCCACGGAAGCGCCCCAGGCCCCGGCGGAGCCGGAGCCCACGGAAGCGCCGAAGCCGGAGCCCACGGAAGCGCCGAAGCCGGAGCCCACGGAGGCCCCGGAGCCGGAGCCCACAGCGGCCTCGGAACCGGAGGCCGACGGGGAGGCGCTGAATGCGGCCTACGAGCAGGTGCAGGCGGCCTATGAGGCCTATATGGCTCTGTCCGAGGAGGAGAAGGCCGCGCTGCCGGGGGCGGAGGACGTCTTTGGGGCGCTGTTCGCGTTTTTCAACGAGGGCATCATGCTGGCGGCCACGGAGAGCGTGTCTTATTACGACCCGAAAGAAGGGTTTATGCGGGTACCCGACGTCCAGGTGCTGACCGAGGATCAGACGGAGCTGGAGTCGGGCTGGTATGTGGCCAAGGGAGAGCTCTGGTACTGGGACCTCACGGTCAAGGGGGACGTGAAGCTGATCCTGGCCAACGGCTGCTCCGTGACCGTGGCCAACACCTTTGACGTGAGCGCCGGGAACAAACTGGCCATCTGGGGCCAGAACCAGGACTTCAACGGGGACGGCACTCTGCACGTGCAGTGCGGCATCACCGACCAGGCGTCCCAGACCATGGGCGACGTGATCATCAACGGCGGGCAGGTCTCGGCGGAGGGCTCCTACTACAACCTGCAGGCCTTTCCCAACAGCGTGGGCTGGGGCCGGAATTACGGTGAGCTGAAAGGGAGCCTGACCGTCAACGGCGGCAGGCTGGGGGTGTGGAGAAACATCGGGGTGAAGACCATGACCGTCAACGGCGGCGTGGTCGACGCGTCGTCGGAGTACACCATCTGCATCATGGCCGACACGTTCGCCATTACCGGGGGCGTGGTGAGCGTGAATCGGTACGCGTACTCGCTGGCCATAGACTGCCCTAACACCGTGATCACCGGGGGCTCTTTCACGGTGAGTTCGAAGGATCGGCACTTATGTTCTCCTCCGCCCCCACCGACGGGCGGGGGCACCAAGTATACTCCTTCTCGGTGCCAAACCCCAAGGGAAAGACCGTCTCCTTTGACCACGTGCAGTGGAACGGCACCAACCACACCGCCCTGGACGAGAACGACACCAACCTGCACGCCTGGCTCCCCGGGAAGGATATGGTGGTGTCCGTCGACGGCGAGACGACGAACTATGTCTTCAACGGAAGCGGCTGGACCTTTACGGATTCGGCCCAGTACTGGGACCCGGTGGCGGGGACCATGAAGACCCAGGACAACGTCACGGTGGTGACGGCGGAGACCCTGGGCGCGGTGGGCATGAATTGGGGCGGTGAGGAGAACTGGTATCTCATCCGGGGCGACGTGTCTTCCAACGACCGGGTGGAGTGCGCCGACTGCAACATCATCCTGGAGGACGGCTGCTACATCAACCTGGACCCCGGCGGCCTGGGCGGCTACATGACCATATGGGGCCAGAACCAGAACTACACCCAGGACGGCGGGCTGCGGGCGCATTGCAGACAGGGCACCTCCGCCATCGGCGGCGCCAGCGGCGAAGGGGTGACGCTCACCATCAACGGCGGCGTGATCGACGCGGCCGACTTCAGCAACGGGTACGGCATCAGCGTGGACGACTGGGACAATTACGGAAAGGTGGTCATCCACGGCGGCCAGATCACGGCCTCGGTCGGCTACGGCATCAGCGGCCAGGACATCGACATCACCGGGGGGCACCATCAACGCCACCGGCAGTACCTACGGGGCCCTGGTGGCCGACTGCTGCTCCAACAATAACTGGCATCACGAGTACGGCTATCTTAACATCAGCGGCGGCACCATCAACGCCCACGGCACGGACTGCAACGGCATCGGCCTGGCCAACTGCGGCCAGATCATCGTGAACATCAGCGGCGGCGTGGTCAACGCCCTGGGCGAGGGCAACGGCATCGGCATCGGCGCGCGGATATACTATGATTACCGTTTCTCTATTTGGTATAAGTATGGCTGGCCCGCCCAGGTGAACATCAGCGGCGGCGTGGTCACCGCCAACACCATCGGCTATCAAGAGACGGACTGGCATACCAGCAATGTGACCAAGGGCGTCTACATCACCGACGGCTCCGTGAAGGTGACGGGCGACCGCTCCGGCTTCATAACCGACCCGTCCAAGCCCAAGGACAGAGAGGAGCGGCAGCTCTACCTGCTGAAGGTGCCCAACCCCAACGGGGAGACGGTGAAGATCAACGGGGAGGTCTGGAACGGCAAAAACCACGCCGCCCTGGACGGGGACACCTACCTGTACGCCTGGATACCCGAGGGGACGGCGACCTACCAGGTGGGGGACGACGAGCCCGTCACCCTGGAATTTGACTCCGGCAAGGCGGACGGGGAGCCCTTCCACCTGCCGGGCACGGTGAGCTACTATGACTACACCCAGGGCAAAATGGTGGAGCGGACCGACGTGTGGACCCTCGGGGAGAGCGCCGTCACCCTGCGGGACGGCTGGTTCTATGTGGCCGAGGACCTGACGATCAAGGGGACCCTGTACGTCCACGGGGACGTGAACCTGATCCTGGCGGACGGGGTGACGCTGCATATGGAGCATATGGATACCAGCAATAATGCGGGTGGCAGCATCAACTGCGACGGGAACCTGACCGTCTGGAGCCAGAACCCGGACCCGGACCAGGAGGGCACGCTCCTGGCGACGCCCAACTACAACTGGAGCACCCCGGGCATCTCCCTGGAGGGCTGGGGCAGCTTCACCCTCAACGGCGGACATATCCAGTCCTATAACGGCAAGGTGGGCATCGGCTGCCCGTCGGGGGGCGGCCATGTGAGCGTCACCGTCAACCGGGGCTATGTGGAGGTGTCGGGCTTCTACGGGGGCATCTCCTCCACCGAGGGCGGCACCACCATGGACGTGACCATCAACGGCGGCTGCGTCAGGTCGGATGCAACCAACTTTCAGGGCGTGGGCATCGGCGGCGCCAACAGCGGGGTCAACATGACCATCAACGGCGGCACGGTGTTCGCCATGAACGCTAACGGCAACGGCATGGGCAGCAGAAACTGGGCCAACGTGACCATCAACGGCGGTACCGTCACAGCCGTAGGCCGCGGCGGGTACGATAGTGCGGTGCGAGTGGGCGGCGGCAAGTTCGAGATCAACGGCGGCTCGGTGCGGGTGGTGAACTTGAACATGGTCGAGGGCTATCCCCTGTTCGACCATCAACCCGTCACCAAGGACGGCCTGGAGGCCTATCTCTTCACGGTGGACAACCCGGAGGGCAAGGATGTGGTGTTCAACGGGGAGAAGTGGTCCCCTGTGAACCACACCGCCATGAACGGCTGGATCGGGAAGGAGGAAGTGAACGACACCCTGTACGCCTGGCTGCCCGCCGCGCCCCTGACCTACAGCTTCGACGGCGGCGAGACCCAGGAGCTGGTCCCCGACAGCGGCAACAAGGTGTTCACCAAGGCAATCAACGCCAGCTATTATGACTGGCGGGACGGCGAGACCCACGAAAAAGAGGACGCCCTGGAGGTGGCCCATGACTTCGCGGGCCTGGGCACGGGCTGGTATGTGGCCGGGGCCCAGACCACCGCGGGGAACCTGACGGTGAGCGAGGACGCAACCTGATCCTGTCCAACGGCTGCCAGCTGGAGACGGGGACCATCACTGTGGAGGAGGGCTGCACCCTGACCGTCTGGGGCCAGAACCAGAACGCCAGCAAGGACGGCCTGATGACCGTCCAGGGCACCACCGCCATCGGCGGCGGCGGCAGCGTGGTGGTCAACGGCGGGCGGCTCACCGCCGCGGGCACCGACATCGGCGTCAGCACCGCGCTCACGGTGTACGGCGGCTGCGTCACCGCCACGGGCGCCTCCAACGGCACCACGGGCCTGGTGAAATTCACCGGGGACGGCGGGTCCCTGAATTTGAGCGGCTTCAGCCAGCGGCCCACGGACGGGAACGGCAATGACCTGTACCCCATGACCGTGTACAACCGGGACCGGGAGACGCTGAAGCGGGGCGAGAAGCCCTGGTATCCCACGGCCCACAGCCCGGAGGACGTCAACGTCTACCTGTGGGCGGACGGCAGCGAGCAGCACGTGTATCTGGGCACCCGGGAGACCGACGTGCGCTTTACCCTGCCCGAGGGGGCCCAGGAGTACGAGCACGTCTATTTGGTGAAGTACTATAGCCCGGGCGTATTAGGCGAACTGTCGGGCTATGAGACCGCCGAGGCCCAGCTGCTGGAGGAGGCCACGTCCATTGGCCACCAGGGCCAGGAGACCTGGTACGTGGCCCGGAACAGCCAGACTTTCCGGCAGATACGGCTGGACATCAAAGGCAATGTGAACCTGATCCTGGAGGACGGCTGCGACCTGCACGTGGGCAACATCAAGGTCAGCGCGGGCAGCACTCTGGTCATCTATGGACAGAACGAGGATTATTCCAAGGACGGCCAGCTGACCGCCACGGCGCATAAGACCAGCGCCTGCGCGGGCATCGGCGGCGCCTACAGCAACGCCGGAAATATCGGGATCTATGGCGGGCGGATCACCGCCATCACCAGCAGGGACGGCGCGGGCATCGGCGGCAGCGGCAACTACGGCGTGACGGATATCACGATACTCGGCGGCGCCGTGACCGCCCAGGGCACCCGGTTCGATATCGGCTCCGCCCTCGGCAGCAACGGTCTCGTGAGGATCTGGGGCGGCACCGTCACGGCCGACGGTCCCAGCAACGGGATCAGCGCCGACACGGTGCAGATCTTGTACGGGTCCGTGAAGGCCGGGGCCAATTCGGTGACCTCCCCCGTCAACGCGGCCGGAGAGCGGCTGTATCGGCTGACCATCGCCAACCCGGAGGGCAAGACCGTGACCATCGGCGACCGGACCTGGTCGCCCAAAAACCACACCGCCGCGGACCCGGACGACACCAACCTGTACGTCTGGGTGCCCGGCGAGGACCAGACCGTCACCGTGGGCGGCGAGACAAGAGAATATACCTTTGACAGCACCGCGGGGAGGTTCATCAGCGACAGCGACTATGACTGGAACAAGGCCGCATGGACCTGGCGGGAGGACAACGGCAGCGCCACCCTCACCGTGCCCGGCAAGACCAGCGACGTCGAGCCGCTGTCCATGACGGTGACGCCCACCCGGAAGGGGGAGACCCTGCCCACCTGCGAGCAGGCGGGGACCGTGACCTACACCGCCACGGTGACCCTCCGGGGCCGGACCTTCACCGAGGACAGGACCGTGGCGGGCCAGCCCGCCATCGGCCACAAGTGGGATTACGAGGGCAGCAGCACCAACCGCACCCTGGAGGGGCGCACCGTCACGGTGCACTGCACGAACGATATCACCCACACCCAGACCGCCCAGCTGAACGAGACCGAGGATACCAGCGCCTATAAGGCCCCGAACTGCGGGACGGGCACGCCCGGTGAGCGGGTCTATGACCGGACCTTCACCATGGACGGGAATACCTATACATATGATAAAAAGACGGTGCCCATCCCGGCGGAGCACGTGTGGGGCCCCTGGGAGGAGGCGGACAGCACCCAGGCGGGCATCACCTCCGTGCGCAAGTGCACGGTGTGCGGCGAGACCCAGACCAGCGACCACTGGCACGAATGGGTGCTGCCGGACAACAGCGAGTACGGCGATACGGCCGACGTGAAGTGGACCCTGGGCCCGGATGCGTACTATGTGACGGTGAATGTCCGCTGCGCCGACGACGGCTGCGACTATCACACCACGCCCATGGTGGTAACGATCGGCGCGGGGGATATGAAGGCCGCGCCGGGGCTGTCCAAAGCCGCCACCTGCACCGAGGCGGGCCAGGTGGTCTATGCGGTGACGGTGAAAATCGATCAGAAGGACGGGGCGGTCAGCCAGACCTATTACTCCAAGCCCGTCACCCTGCCCGCCACGGGCCACAGCTGGGGCGAGCCCACATTCCGGTTCCGCATGCAGTCCGGCGCCCTCTCCGAGGAGGAGAGCCTGTTCCCGGCGCAGTACTGCACCATGACCCTGACCTGCACCGCCTGCGGCGAGACCGTGACCGTGGGCGCGGGCAGCCTCACCGCCACGGAGGAGAAAGCGGCCACCTGCACCGAGGACGGGGCCGTCACCGTCACCGCCACGGCGGCCTATGAGGGCAAGGTGTACACCGCCACCCAGGCGCGGACCGTGCTCGCCACGGGCCACGATTGGAGCGCCGCCACGATCCAGTGGCCGGAGAGCATCACCGCCGACGTGGCCCCCGCCGCTGAATCCGAGAGCGCCGGGGACGCCACGGTGACGCTGCGCTGCCTCAACGACCTGGCGCATACCATGAAGGTGACGACGCCTGTGACCGTGGAGGCGGAAAGCCCCACCTGCACCGAGCCGGGGCAGAAGGTATATACGGCGGACGCCACCGACGAGGCCTGGGAGGAGGGCTATCGCGGCGAGGACCTGGTGTTCACCACCCAGACGATTGTCCCGGCCACGGGCCACGATTGGGACGTGGAAGGGGAGGATATCCCGGTGACCGCGGGCGTGCGGGGCAATGACCTCACCATCACGGTCTATTGCCGGAACGACGAGGACCATGCCCGCACCACCACCGCCACGCTGACCCGGGTGGAGGACAAGTGCCATGAGCCCACCTGCACCGAGAAGGGCCAGGTGGTCTATGGCATGACCTACTACTTCGACGGCAAACCCCATGAGGTAGCGCCCGCCATGACCTATGAGCTGCCCACCTGCCCCCACAGCTGGAGCCCGTGGGAGAAGCAGGACGACGGCAGCTACCAGCGTGAATGCAGTGAGTGCGGCCTGACGGAGACTTCCGAGGCCGAGCTGACCTATACGTTCCCTGACGAGGCCCAGTGGGAGATCGCCCAAAACGGCGACGCGGTCTCCGCCACGGTGGAAGTGACTTGCAGCGACCCGAGCAGAAACGAGACGCTGACCTATTCCGGCGACGCGATCAAGGCCGAGCGGAAAGCGCCCACCTGCACCGAGCCCGGCTCTGTGACCTATTCCGTGACGGCCTCGGTGAACGGCCAGGAGAAGACATACACCAGGACGGTCACCCTCCCCGCCGAGGGGCATATCTGGTACTGGGACGATTCGGACGAGGCGTCGACGAAGTGGTCCGAGGACTACAGCACCGTCACGTTCACCTTTACATGCCTCAACGACTGCGGCGAGGAGCATACCGAGGTGGTGGATACCACGGACGTGGAGATCATCCCGGTGGGCTGCGAGACGGAGGGCATCGTCCGCCACACCGCTTCGGTGACGTTCGAGAACATCTCGGTGATGGACCAGAAGGACGAGAAGATCGAGCCCACCGGACACAGGTGGGATATGGAAGGGGATTATATCCCCCTGACGCCCGGCGTGCGGGGGAACGATACCACCGTGACGATCTACTGCCTGAACGACGAGAGCCATACCCAGATCGCGGTGACCGATCTGGAGCTGGTGGAGGAGCATACGCCCACCTGCACCGAGGCCGGATATCGCGTGTACAAGATGACGTACACGACCGATGGCGGTGTGGAGCATGAGCTGAAAGAGGAGCGGTACGACATCCCGGCCACGGGCCATCGGTGGGGACCGGACGGCAAGTGCACCGTGTGCGGCGCGGAGGAAGGCACCGAGACGGTACACGGCACCTGGCATCTGCCCGACCCCAACAAGGAGGAGGACGCGGGCCGTATCCAGTGGAGCCAGCCGTCCATGGGCGGCACGCCCTACCTGACCGTGACGGCGTGGTGCGTGGACGACGACGGCAAGATCATCCAGACCCAGAGCTACGTGATCTCCGATGTGGAGGTCGACGACGTTGTGCCCACCTGCGAGGAGGACGGCGCCACCACCTACAGAGCCACCATGGAGCTGGGCAGCGAGAAGCAGACCTATACCCTCACCCAGGTGCGGTCCGCCCACGGCCACTGGTGGAAGGTGGCGGGCGAGCCTGAATGGAGCAAGGACAACACCACGGTGACGTTCCAGTTCCAGTGCCGCTGGGACAGCGCGCATAAGGACAGCATGACGGCCAACACCACGAGCACGGTGGCGCAGGAGCCCACCTGCACGGAGCAGGGCTGGCGCGAGTATACCGCCGTGGGCCAGATGGGAGGCACCACCACGTCGGTGACGAAGACGGAGCCCATCCCGGCGCTGGGCCACAGCTTCAAGGACGGCAAGTGCACCCGCTGCGGGGCGGAGGACCCGGACTATGTGAAGCCCACCGCGAAACCCACCGCGAAACCCACCGCGAAGCCCAGCGTCGCGCCCGACACAGGGGATGAGACGCATCTGCTGCCCTGGGCCGTGATGCTGATCGGCTGCTGCTGCGCCCTGGCCGCCGCGGCGGTGCTCCGGCGGCGCCGGGCCAAGTGAGAGCAAGACCCGATACAAACGACTGTTTCCGGGGACCATCGGTCCCCGGAAACGTGACGAAGGATGAAAAGGAAAGGAGAATCATCATGGACGAGAAAAAGGCCATCAGCGAAGAGGAATTGGGGACGATATCCGGCGGCCTGGACGCCCCGGACCCCCAGCCCCTGCCCACCGGGGGCATCAATTACATATGTCCCAAGTGCGGCCACACCATCGCCGCATCCACCCGGGATATGGTGGTGACCTGCTCCAATGTCCGGTGCCGGAGCAGCTTTCAGGTCAAGGCCGGGCAGCTGATCCTCCAGCAGCAGACCCAGAAGCTGGAGATGCTTTGAGAAAAGGAGAACGGCGTCCCGCCCTGTGACATAGGGAAAGGGCCTGACTGCCGGGACCCGGCGATAGGGACAAAACAGAGGGAGAGTCGGTATGGACAACGGTTTGTTTCGCCAAAAGAGCCTGGATAAGGTGTCCAGCCCGGAGCAGATGAACGACTATATCCGGGTGACCAGTCCCAGCGTATGGCTGGTGCTGGGCGCGGTGGCCGCGCTGCTGGCGGGGCTCATCATCTGGGCCGCGCTGGGTCGGCTGGCGACCACGGTGTCT
Source organism: uncultured Oscillospiraceae bacterium (assembly GCA_947632365.1). Lineage (GTDB taxonomy): Bacteria > Bacillota > Clostridia > Oscillospirales > Oscillospiraceae > CAJOIG01. Next base: position 986 of record CANROZ010000059.1, on the reverse strand, counting down.
GCGGCGGCGGTGGCCGGGCCGGACGGCGCGGTGGTCTGCTACATAGAGGAGGACGACCTGAACGCTGTCCGATTGGGGCAGACCGTGCACATCGGCGGAGAGGATCATACCCTGGCCGATGTGGCGTCTATGCCTGTGGAGGTGGACGGTAGCTTCGACGCCTACGCGCTGCATGTGGGCGGCCTGGAGGCGGGCCAGTGGGTCTATCCGGCCCAGCTGGACGCGCCGCTGGCGGAGGGCGTCTATGAGGCCGAGATCGTGGTGGACGGCGTTTCGCCCATCTCCTTCCTTCTGAACTGAGGCGCCGATGAAGACAGCTGCGAACAAAAAACCTGTCTCCAAAGGGGTTGCAAAGGTGCCCATGGTCATGCAGATGGAGTCGCTGGAGTGCGGTGCGGCATGCCTCACCATGGTGCTGGCCTATTACGGCAAGTGGGTCCCCTGGAGCGCGTACGGGCGGACTGCGGGGTGAGCCGGGACGGCTCCAACGCCAGGAATATGCTCAACGCCGCCCGGAGCTATGGCCTCACGGCGAAGGCGTACCGCTATGAACCGGAGGAGCTGCGGGAGCAGGGCGCGTTCCCCTGCATCATCCACTGGAACTTCAACCACTTCGTGGTGCTGGACGGCTTCAAGGGCGACAAGGCCATGCTGAACGACCCGGCCCGGGGCGTCATCCCGGTGAGCATGGAGACCTTCGACGAGTCCTTCACAGGCATCTGCCTGATGTTCGAGCCGGGGGAGAGTTTCCAGCCCGGCGGCAGCCCCAAGAGCATGGTCCGCTACGCGAAAAAGCGCCTGGTCGGCGCGGGAACGGCGCTGGTGTTCGTGGCCCTCACCACGCTCATCAGCTCTCTGTTCGGCGTGATCAACCCCGCGTTTTCCCGCATCTTCCTGGATCGGCTGCTGACGGGACAGAACCCGGATTGGCTGTGGCCGTTTTTGCTGGTGCTGGCGGGCGTGAGCGTGTTGCAGCTGGTGGTGGC
>CANROZ010000058.1 GCA_947632365.1 uncultured Oscillospiraceae bacterium | reverse complement strand
CGGACATCGTCAAGGGCGGCAACCAGCCCACCAGCCACCGGAAGGTGTCCATCCGGGCCTGCCTGGACGAGCTGTACGCCGTAGGCGTGGAGAAAAAGGATATCCTGCTGCTCATCTCCAACGGTCTGCATCCCCGGGCCACCGTGGAGGAGATGCGCACCATATTGGGGGAGGAGCTTTTTGGCCAGTTCTACCCCACTGGGCAGATCACCAGCCACGACAGCGAGGACTATGACCACATGGTGGACCTGGGCTTTACCGCCTCCGGGGACCATGTGCTGATGAACAAATATGTCTTTGACGCGGACGTGCCCATCCTCATCGGCCACACCCAAGGCAATCCCTACGGCGGCTACTCCGGCGGATACAAGCACTGTGCCACCGGGATCACCCACTGGCGCTCCATCGCCGGGCACCATATCCCCCGCGTCATGCACGCGCCGGACTTCGTGCCCGTGTCCACCGCCAGCGTCATGCGCTCCAAATTCGACGAGCAGGGCATGTTCATGGAGGAGAAGATGGGCCGGAAGTTCTTCTGCTGCGACGCGGTCCTGGATACGAAAAGCCGCCAGATCGAGATCAACTCCGGCTGGGCCAAAGAGATGCAGCCCGTATCCTGGGCCACGGCGGATAAGCGCACCTATGTGCACTGGGCGGAGAAGAAGTACGACGTGGTGGTGTTCGGCATGCCCACCAACTTCCACTATGGCGCGGGCATGGGCACCAACCCCATCCAGATGATGCAGGCCCTGTCCGCCCAGGTCATCCGCCACAAGCGGGTCATGGCCGACCACTGCGTGTTCATCGTGCCCTCCATCTGCGACGGGTGGTTCCACGACGAGCGCTGGCCCTACCTGCGGGAGCTCTATGAGATGTTCCAGCACGACAGCATGAACATCCTGCCGGATATGGATAAGTACGGGGAGTATTTCGCCACCCGGAAGGAGTACACGGACAAGTACCGCTTTGCCCACGCCTTCCACCCCTTCCACGGCTTCTCCATGATGAGCTGCGGCCACCTGGCGGAGGAGCACACCAGCGCCATCTACATCGTGGGGGCGCGGGAGCCGGGCATCGCCCGCTCCATGGGGCTCAAGACCCGGGCTACGGTGGAGGAGGCCCTGGCGGACGCCATGAAAAAATACGTGGGGCCCCACCCCAACATCCTGGCCCTGCCCCGAACCTTCACCACGGCGGCGGTGCATCTGTGCATGAAGGACCCGGCCCAGGACAGCCACAGCCGGGACGGCGCCGGACATTGCTGCTGCGGGTGAAACCGCCCGCGGATAGTAAGCCGGGGAAGTTCGTGGTATGATAGGAACAGAATGATTTTCAGGAGGAGAAACGCCTTGGACGAGAAAAAACGGAGGATGCCCAGGATCAAGGGCAAGGCGGGGAGCGTGCTGTTCAGCGTCGTCGTCACGGCGCTGGTGGGATTCGTATATTTTTACGTGTCCCTGCCCGCTATCAATCTGCAGGACGGGGATTTTTACGCCTTTCTCATCTTCCTGGCGGTGATCTACATCGCCTGCTCACTGCTGACCACCGTGCGGGAGAAGGCCCATGAGGTGCGCACGCCCCAGCAGAAGGTGCGGGACCTGCTGTCCTTCGTGCGCCACCACTGCCTCCCGGTGGGCATCTTTCTGGGACTGGTGATACTGGCCGCGCTGGTGGGCAAGGTGATCTCCATGCCCATATTCCGGGCCTCGGCCTACCGGGACCTGCTGGATGTGCAGACGGGGGACTTCGCCCAGGACGTGGCCCAGATATCCTTCAGCGAGATACCCACCCTGGACCGGACCAGCGCCAACTACCTGGGGGATCGGCAGATGGGCACGCTCAGCGACATGGTGAGCCAGTTCGAGTACTCCAACGACTCCACCCAGATCAACTACCAGGGCCGCCCCGTGCGGGTGGCGCCCATCGGATATGCGGACCTGTTCAAATGGTTCACCAACCGGGGCGGCGGCCTGCCCGCCTATGTGGTGGTGGACATGGTGACCCAGGAGGCCAATGTGGTGCGGCTGCCGTCGGGGGAGGGGATGAAATATTCCTTCTCCGAGCCTCTGAACCGGAACGTGATGCGGCACCTCCGCTTCCAGTATCCCACCATGATGTTCTCCACGCCGGAATTTGAGATCGACGAGGAGGGCCACCCCTGGTGGATCGCCCCCCGGCTGGTGAAGACCATCGGCCTGTTCGGCGGCCGGGACATCCAGGGAGCGGTGCTGCTGGACGCCGTCACTGGGGAGAGCGAATACTATGAGACGGTGCCCACCTGGGTGGACACCCTGTATACCCCCGACCTGATCATGGAGCAGTACGATTACCACGGCACCCTGGTCCGGGGCTTCATCAACTCCGTTCTGGGCCAGCGGGACGTGACCATGACCACCGACGGGTATAACTACATCGCCATGAACGACGATGTGTACGTCTATACCGGCGTGACCAGCGCCAACGCGGACCAGTCCAACCTGGGGTTCCTGCTGTGCAACATGCGCACCAAGGAGACCCACTATTACGTGGCCCCCGGCGCCACCGAGGCCGCCGCCCGGGCCTCCGCCGAGGGCGTGGTCCAGGACCTGGGGTATCGCTCCACCTTCCCGCTGCTTTTGAACATCTCCGGCGAGCCCACCTACTTCATCCCCCTGATGGACGCCACCAACCTGGTGAAGAGCTACGCCATGGTGAACGTGGCCCAGTACCAGATCGTGGCCACCGGGGCCACCGTGTCCGCCTGCGAGCGGTCCTATATCAATCTGCTCAGTGAGCGGGGCGTGGTCCAGAACGCCACGGCGCCCGCGGTGCAGGATGAGAGCAGCGGCACGGTGGCGGAGATACGCACGGCCGTGCTGGGCGGCGCCAGCTGGTATTATATCCGCCTGGAGGGGGAGGATGTGTTTTACGCCCTCTCCGCCGAGCAGGACCAGAACGTGGTCATCCTGGACGTGGGGGACGCCGTGACAGTCCAGCACGCTGTGCCGGAGGAGGGGACGGAGCCGTCCATCCTGGAGGCCTACGGCCTGACGATGCGATAAGCGCAAAAAAGAAGCTGTCCCGCGGCCATGGCCGCGGGACAGTTTTTTGCCGTGTTCTGGGCCGCCCGGTCAGCCGGGCTGTATCAGCGCTTCAAAATCGGCCAGCGTGCCGGGGGAGAGGAAAAAGCCCTCCTCGCCGTCCCGCCGCCAGAGGAGCGCGCCGGACCCGTCCTCCGCCAGGCGGTAGGTGCCGTCCTCCAGCGTCACCGAGCAGACGGCGTCCGCCGTCTCGCCCTGCCAGGGCTCTCCTGTGAGCAGCGCCTGCAGCCCGGCCGTGTCGGTGATGACGCCCATGATCTGGCCGAAGGGATCATATACCGTCATGATCTGGACCTCCTCCGCCAGCGCAGGGGGCTCCATGACGGTCATGATGCCGTCCGCCATGGCGGCGTCCTCTGCCGTGACTTCCTCCGATGCAGCGTCCTCTGCCGCCGCGTTGTCTTCAACGCCAGAGCCCGGCTCCGCCGGGACGGGCTGCTCCTGGGCGGGCGCGGGCTGGGATGCCGCCTCCGGCGCCGCCTCATCCCCGGTGTCAGCCTCGGGCAGGGCGAAGGAGGCGCTGCGGCTCTGGCTCTGGGGCGGGGCGGCGTTCTCCGCCGGGTCGGCCTCCGCGGGCACCCGGGCATAGACCGTGTCGTTTTGTGCCTGGGGCAGGTAGTCGGCCGTTTCCGCGCCGCCGGAGGCGGCCCTGTTCCGGGCGCCGAATATCCCGGTGACGGCCCCCACGGCTACCGCCAGCACGAAGCAGGCCGCCGCCAGCTGGGCGAACCAGGGGCGGAAGCGGGGCTTCTTTTTGGCGGCCTGGGGGGCGTTTTTCACGTGCTCGGCCCAGATGCGGTCCATCACGATGTCCTCCAGCTCCGCTGGAGGCTCGGCCTGGCCGGACCGGATGGCCCCGCCCATGGAGGAGAAGGCGGCGTAGAGCCGGGCGCAGTCCGGGCAGCTGTCCACATGCTCCAGCAGCGCCGCGGACTCCTCCGCGCTCAGGTCCCCGTCGGGCAGGCGGCAGAGGAGCTCCTGGAAGTATTCGCACTCTCTCATTTCTGGCCGCCTCCTTTCTTTGATGCCGACGCTGTATATGACGGCTCAGGACCGAAAATGTTCCCGGGCGCCGTGAGATGGGCCGCCAGCTTTCGCCGGGCCCGGAAGATACGGCTCTTCACCGTGCCTGCCTCCAGGCCTGTGGCTTGGCCGATCTCCTCGTAGCTGAGCCCGCCGATCTCACGCAGCACCAGGACCTGGCGAAATTCCGGCTCCAGGGCGTCCAGTCCGGCCCGGACCGCGGCGCGCAGTTCCTTTTGTTCCAGCATCCCGTGGGGGTCGGCGGCCCGGCTCCGGTCCGGCAGGGGAAGCTCTTCGCCGTCCTCGGCGGTGAGAGAGCTCTCGCTGCGGCGGCCCGCCCGGCGGAGCATGTCCAGGCAGACGTTGCCCGCCAGACGATAGAGCCAGACGGAGAAGCGGCTATCCCCCCGGAAGGAGGCCAGGTTCTTCCAGGCCCGAAAGAATGCCTCCTGGGAGGCGTCCAGGGCATCCTGCTCGTTGCCTAACATCCGCAGCGCCAGGTTGTATACGCCCCGCTCGTTGGCCCGGACCAGGTCCTGGAACTGGTCCGGGTCCCCGTCCAGCACCCGCCGGATCAGGGCATGCTCCTGTTCTCTTGTCATATCATGTCAACTCCCTCTTTACCCGGGCCACGATGGCGCGGATGTCCTCCAGAGTCTCTACCTTCACCATTTCCCGCTTGATGGGCCCGGACCAGGGCACCCCCCGCAGATACCAGCACAGCTGTTTGCGGGCCTCTAGACAGGCGATATGGGGGTCCTTCCACCCACAGGCCAGCTCGAACTGCTCCAGGGCCGTGTCCATCCGCCGGGCCAGCGGCGGCAGCTCCGGCTCAGGCTGGCCCGCCAGCGCCGCTTCGATGCGCCGGAATAACCAGGGGTCGCCGAAAACGCCCCGTCCCACCATGCACATGTCCGCCCCGGTGCGGCGCAGGATGCGCACCGCGTCCGTGCCGGAGAACACATCCCCGTTGGCGATCACCGGGATGGATACGGCGGCCTTCACGTCCCGGATGATGTCCCAGTCCGCCGCACCCGCGTACATCTGCACCCGGGTCCGGCCGTGGACGGTGATGGCGGCGGCCCCGGCCTGCTCACAGACCCGGGCAAATTCCACCGCGTTCACGTTCCCGCCGTCCCAGCCCTTGCGGAACTTCACGGTGACGGGGGCTTTCACAGCGGACACGCAGGCCTCGATGATGCGCCCGGCTCTCTCCGGGTCCCGCATGAGGGCGGAGCCGTCTCCGCTCTTCACGATCTTGCCCACAGGACAGCCCATGTTGATGTCCAGGATATCCGCGCCGGATATCTCCAGGGCCATAGCGGCGGCCTGGGCCATGACGGCGGGGTCGGAGCCGAATATCTGGGCGGCCACGGGCCCGTCCCCCGGGGGACAGTACAAAAGCTCCCGGGTCTTGGCGTCGTTGTAGACCAGCCCCCGGCTGGACACCATCTCCGTGCAGGTGAGGGCCGCGCCCTGCTCCCGGCAGATATGCCGGAAGGCGGCGTCCGTCACCCCCGCCATGGGGGCCAGCGCCGCGCGTCCCGTTATCTCCACCTGGCCGATCTTCATAGCCGCCTCCCCCAAAACATCGGCTTCATTGTACCGATTCCCGGCCAGCGTGTCAATACGACCGGGCCGGGAAAAAGCATTTTGACGCTTGCATAACGGGAGGGGATTGTGTAAAATAAAAAAGTATTTTTTCAAGGGCGGGAGAAAAGATATGTCGGCAACGGAAGACAGCAGAAAAAGGAAAAGACGGAGAAACGGGTTCGTGTTCGTATTCCCCGCCGCGCTCTTTTACTATGAGATACTGTTCCGCCTGTTCACCGGAGGGGAGCTTTTTCAGTGGAACACGCTGGTGGTGTTCTGCTTTTGCTGCGCCTACGGCGGGTTCGGCTATCTTTTGAGCACCGTCTCCCGCAGCAAGCGGAGGGATCGGCACATCGCCGTGGCGCTGCTGGTGCTGACGGCGCTGCCCTTCATCATCGAGATATTCATATTCCAGGCTTTCAAGCTGTTCTACGATCTGAATACGGTCGTCAACGGCGCCAACGACGTGCTCACCGGATTCATGGGGGACATCCTGCGGCTGGTGTTCAGTGGCCGGGGCATATTGTGCATCCTGCTGTACCTGCTGCCCGGGGGGGTATTCGGGGTGTTTGGCGGGCTGCTGGAGGGCCTGGGTCAGGCCAGCGGCCAGGCGCGGGCTATGGAGCTGGCCCGGATGGCGGCCTTTTTTGCCATATGCCTGCTGGCCATCCACCTGAGCCCCGGTCTGGACCGGGTCTATGACGAGGCCTATAACTTCAACGGCGCGGTCAGCGATCTGGGACTGCTGACGGGCGTGCGGCTGGACATCAAAAACGATCTTTTCGGCGGCGCCACCTTCACCGCCACGGAGCAGCTGGCCGCCCCGGTCCAGACGGCCGGGACCGACGTCGCGGCCGCCGCAGAGGGGGAGGCCCCGGCGGAGGGCGGACCTGTCGTGGAAGGCGAGGCCCCGGCGGAGGGCGAGACCGTGGAGGGGGAGAGCGCCGCGCCACGATTCGCGGCGGAGCCTGTGATCTATGACGAGGCCAACCAGCTGGACCTGCCCCTGAACGACGGCGCCACCGGGACCAAGGGAAATCTGAACAGCTATGTCTCGGGGCTGACGGCCTCGAAGAAGAACTCCTACACGGGCATCTTCAAGGGCAAGAACCTGATCCTCATCACGGCGGAGGCCTTCTCCAAGGAGGTCATCGACCCGGAGCTGACCCCGGCGCTGTACCGCCTGGCCACCAAGGGCGTGCAGTTCACCGACTTCTACCAGCCCACGGGCACCGGGACCACCGGAGGGGAGTACCAGAACATCTTCGGCCTGCTGCCCACCAACGGCGGCAGCTCCTTCCCCGATATGGCGGGCCACAGCATCAAGCTGAACATCGGCACCCAGCTGAACAATCTGGGCTATTACGGCAAGGCCTTCCACAACAATACGTACACCTACTACGACCGGGACAAGACCCACACCACCCTGGGCTACTCCGATGGCTATATGGCCTACGGCAACGGCATGGAGGCCTATGTGACCAAGACCTGGCCGGAGAGCGACTACGAGATGTTCACCGGGACAGTGCCCACCTACATCGACCGCCAGCCCTTCGACGTGTACTATATGACCGTCAGCGGCCACGGCCTGTATGAGGTGCCGGGCAATACCATGAGCCAGAAGAACCAGGAGCGGGTGCAGGATCTGCCCTACTCCGACATCGTGAAGAATTACCTGGCGGCCAACCTGGAACTGGAGGACAGCATCGCCTATCTTCTGGAGCAGCTGGAGGAAAAGGGCATCGCCGACGACACGGTCATATGCCTGGCGCCGGACCACTTCCCCTACGGCCTGGACGACAACGCCTCCCTGGGGAATATGCCGTACATGTCGGAGCTCTACGGCTACGATGTGGAGACCACCTTCCAGCGGGACCACTCCTGCTGGCTGCTGTGGTGCGGCGCACTGGAGGACGTGGGCCCCATCGTGGTGGACTCCCCCACCTTCAGCCTGGATATCCTGCCCACGCTGCTGAACCTGTTCGGCATCGACTTTGACTCCCGGCTGTTCCCGGGCCGGGACGTGTTCTCCGACGCTCCGGCGCTGGTGTTCAACGGCGGCTTCGACTGGAAGAGCGATTACGGCACCTATTACTCCGTGGAAGATGAGTTCATCCCCGCCGTGGACGAGAGCGAGATACCCGCCAACTACGTGGAGAACACCACCGCCGTGGTGCGCAACAAGGTCAGCTTCTGCCGGGGCGTGCTGGATTCTGATTACTACACATACCTGTTCTGGAGATAACAGACGAATGGGAAGGACCCGCGGCCTTGCGCCGCGGGTCCCTTTTTCAAAACTGCCGGATCAGCTCCCGGCGCAGGCGCAGGATGATGCGCTTTTCCAGACGGCTGATATAGCTCTGGGAGATGCCCAGCAGGTCCGCCACCTCCTTTTGCGTCAGCTCCTCGTAGCCCTCCAGGCCGAAGCGCATGAGGATGATGGACCGCTCCCGTTCATCCAGCCGATCTACCGCCTCCATGAGAAGCTGCCGCTCTACGTCGTCCTCGATGGGCTTGATGACCTCCTCGCCGTCGGTGCCCAGCACGTCGCTGAGCAGCAGCTCATTGCCGTCCCAGTCGGTGTTCAGCGGCTCGTCGATGGATACCTCCACCCGGTGGGAGCTGCGTTTGCGCAGGAACATGAGTATCTCATTCTCGATGCACCGGGAGGCATAGGTGGCCAGCTTGATCTTCTTGCCCGGGTCGAAGGTGCCGATGGCCTTGATGAGCCCGATGGTGCCGATGGAGATCAGGTCTTCGATGTTCACCCCGGTGTTCTCGAACCGCCGGGCGATATAGACCACCAGGCGCAGATTGTGCTCGATGAGGCTCTGGCGGGCCTCGTGGTCGCCCTGGACCAGAGCGGCGATGGCGGCCTCTTCCTCCTCCTTTTCCAGCGGCGGGGGCAGCACGTCGCTGCCGCCTATGTAGAACAGCCGCGGCGTGGTCTGTAGTCTCAGGTGCAGCTGCAACAAAAACAGCTTCAGCTTTCGCATGCTCTCACGACTCCTTTCAGGGGGATGGGGATATGATGGCGTCATAGCTGCCGTCGGCACCCAGGGAGGCCGGGGCCACGGCGGCGATCAGATCGGGGCGCTCCCGGCCCTCCACGGTGACCCTGTCCGGCCGGAAGGCCAGCAGCAGCCGTCCGCCGCCCTCCAGGGCGGCATAGGGGACCAGCCGGGTGCCGGGGATGCGCAGCACCGCCTCCGTCGGCGGGCCCCGGAGCAGGGCCGGGTCGGACGCGGGGAACAGCGCCCCCAGGGCGGCGGCCTCCGCCACGAACACCCCGCAGCCGGAGATGGGGTCGTACAGGCCGTTGCCCGTGTCCTCCAGGGCCCGCAGCCGGACGGTCTGCCCGGCCCGCTCCACAGTCATGTCCAGGATGCGCCGCCGGGCGCTTTTGGCGCTGCCCCGGAACAGCAGGCTCACCGCCGCCCAGCACAGGGCGAAGGACAGCGCCAGCACCCGCATATCCAGCCGCAGCAGCGGCCCGCCGCCTGGCCCGCCCCGGAGCAGGGCCGCGGCATAGACCGCTCCGCCGAACAGCGCCGACACGCCCAGAAATCCCGCCAGGCACCGCCACAGCTTCCGCTCCCCGCCAAAGGCCGCCAGGGTCATGGCCGCGGCCAGCACCAGGCGCATGGCGGGCAGGCGCAGCCAGCTGAGCCCCGGCAGCAGCCCCAGGGTGCTCCAGGCCGCCCCCAGCGCCGCGCCCAGCAGGAAACGGCCCCGCCGGAAGGGCAGCGCACAGAGCTTGGCCGTGCCCAGCAGCAGAAAATAATCCACCAAAAGCTCCAGGGCGAACTGCTCATCCAGATAAACGGTCTTCATGGCTATGATGATAGCCCGCCGGACCTGCGAAGCTGGTTGAAATCGGCGGGCGGATGTGATAAAATTTTCAACTGGGGGCAAATGGGCCGCGGATGTGGTTGAAATTGTTACCTTTGCTCTCTACAATATTATTATCAAACGGATGAGAGGAGACTCCACCCATGGGAAAAGCGGCATATGGCCGGGTCATCCTGAAGCTCAGCGGCGAGGCGCTGGGCGGTGAGAGCGGCCGGGGCCTGGACTTTGGCATGATGCACAAGACGGCCCGGGCCATCAAGACCTGCGCCGAGATGGGCGTGCAGATCGGCGTCGTTACGGGCGGCGGCAACTACTGGCGGGGCGCCAAGGACGGCGGCGGGGTGATGGAGCGCTCCCGGGCCGATCTGATGGGCATGCTGGCCACGGTGATGAACAGCCTGGCCCTGTGCGAGGTGCTGGAGCAGGAGGGCGTATCCGCCCGGGTGATGACCATGCTGGACATGCCCCGTGTGGCGGAGCCCTACTCTTACGGCCGGGCCATGCGCCATCTGCGGCTGGGCCGGGTGGTGCTGTTCGCCGCGGGCAGCGGCAACCCCTATTTTTCCACGGACTCCGCCGCGGCGCTGAAAGCCGCCGAGATCGGCGCTGACGCGCTGCTCATGGCCAAGAACATCGACGGCGTCTACACCGCCGACCCCAAGACCGACCCTAACGCCAAAAAGCTGGAGCGCATCGGTTACGGAGAGATACTGGCCAAGGACCTGCGGGTCATCGACGCGGCCGCCGCCAGCCTTCTGCGGGACAACGCCATCCCCACTATGATCTTTGCCCTGGACCCGCCGGAGAACATCGTCCGCACCGTCTGCGGCGACAAGATCGGCACCGTTGTGGAGTGAACTTTCACTGGGCGGGGCCCGGTCCTGAATACTGAAAACCATCAAAGGAGGAGCATATCATGTCGGAGCTGAAAGAATTTGAAAACAAGATGAGCAAGGCCAAGGAGTTTTTGTCCGGGCAGTTCGACTCCGTGCGGGCCGGGCGGGCCAACGCCGCGGTCCTCAACGGCATCACTGTTGACTATTACGGCTCTCCCACCCCCATCAACCAGGTGGCGGCCATCTCTGTGCCCGATCCCCGGACGCTGGTGATCTCCCCCTGGGACGGCTCTGCGCTCAAGGGCATCGAGAAGGCCATCCAGGCCTCGGAGCTGGGCATCAACCCCCAGAACGACGGCCGGGTCATCCGTCTGGTCTTCCCCCAGCTCACCGAGGAGCGGCGCAAGGAGCTGGCCAAGCAGGTGCGTAAGTACGGTGAGGACGCCAAGGTGGCCGTGCGCAACATCCGCCGGGACGCCATGGACAAGATCAAAAAGCAGCAGAAGGCCGGGGACATCACCGAGGACGACCAGAAGGACCTGGAGAAGGAGCTGCAAAAGCTCACCGACGACAACATCAAGGACATCGACAAGCTCACCGAGGCCAAAGAGAAAGAGCTGTTCGCCATATGAGCGATAAGACTAGCAATGGATTGGCGGGCGGAGCCTCCGGGCTCCCCCGCCATATCGCCGTTATTATGGACGGCAACGGCCGCTGGGCCAAAAAACGGGGCCTGCCCCGGACGGCGGGCCATTCCGCCGGGGCGGACAGCTTCCGCAAGGCGGCCCGGTACTGCCAGAAGCTGGGCATCGAGTATCTGACGGTGTACGCCTTCTCCACGGAGAACTGGAAGCGGCCCGCCGACGAGGTGGCGGGCATCATGGCCCTGCTGGAAAAATACCT
>CANROZ010000057.1 GCA_947632365.1 uncultured Oscillospiraceae bacterium | reverse complement strand
GTCCGGTTCATCTCCGACCGCATCGGCGTCATCTACAAGGGCCGGATCGTGGAGGTGGCGGACGCGGAGGAGCTGTTTGACTTCCCCCTGCATCCCTACACCCACTCGCTGATCTCCGCTATCCCCATCCCCGACCCCAAGCTGGAGAAGAACAAGGTCCAGTTCGTCTACGATCCCTCTGTGCACGACTACAGCACCGACAAGCCGGAATTCGTCTGCATCGGCCACGACCACTGGGTCTATGGCAACAAGAAGGAGATCGAGGAATACAAGGCCATCCGGGAGAAGGGCGAGCCCATCAAGGCCATCACCATCGGCGATCCGGAGAACGCCCAGGAGCAGCAGGCCGCCGCCATCGACGCGGCGGAGGCCGCCGCGGAGGCCCAGTTCCTTCAGGCCCCGGTCCACGACACGGGAAGCGGCTGGTATACGCTGCTCAGCTTCCTGCTGCCCATCCCCGGCTTCATCGCCGCGTGGCTTTTCAAGCGGCACAGACATCTGCGCAACTATAAGGCCTGCAAGAAGGGCGCCATCATCGGCATCATCACCTTCGCCGCCATCGCGGCCATCTTTGCCCTGCTCCTGCTGGCTGTGGTGATCTGATTGGGACGCACGGCCAGAAAACGCAGCGAACCACACCTTCCTCCAGTGGAGAAGGTCCAGCTCAGCTCCGCCCACTCCTGGTGGAAGCTGAGCCTGGCCCTGCTGTTTCTGGGGATCGGTGTGGTCGCGTTCGTACATGGATTCATGCAGCTGCTGAGCGCCGAGAGCGGCTGGCGGCAGATCGAGGCTGCCTCCGGCCAAGAGGTCAGCTGCGCGCAGGACTTCGTGCTCGACTACGACCTTGGCGCGGGGGAGACGTCCGCCACGGTGGAGAACAAGGCCATCTCCCGGCTCTACGGCCAGGCATGCGTGGACGCGCTGCAGCTGTTCAGCAACAGCGGCCAGTGGCCGGAGCGGCACAATATCCGCTATCTCAACGAGCACCCCAACGAGACGGTGACGGTGGAGCCGGGGCTTTACAAGGCGCTGGAAACGCTGGCCGCCTCCGGAGACCGGACGGTCTACCTGGGGCCGATATATGAGCTCTACAACAACATCTTCTCTTGCCAGGACGACGTCCTGACGGCGGAGTTAGACCCCCGGCAGGATGAGGATACCCGGCAGTATTTCGCCGACTGCGCCGCCTTTGCCGACGATCCGGCGGCCATCTCCCTGGAGATGCTGGGAGAGGGGCAGGTCCGGCTGAATGTGTCGGAGGCGTACATGGATTTTGCCCGGGAACAGCAGATCGAGAGCTTTGTGGACCTCTGTTGGATGGAGAATGCCTTCATCATCGACTATTTGGCCGACGTGCTCACGGAAAACGGCTATATCAACGGCGTGCTGTCCAGCTATGACGGCTTTTTGCGGGCCCTGGGGGGCGCGTCGGAACAGTTCGGCACGGGGCTGTATGATCTGGCGGATGGCCAGAGCATCCCGGCGGCCAGCCTGAGCTTTGGCGGCGAGATGAGTATGGTGTATCTCCACGGCCATCCATTGGGCGAGCAGGACAGCCGCTATTACTACGAGTTTGCCGACGGCCGGGTGTGCACCGCCTATCTGGACCCGGCGGACGGCCTGTGCAAGAATGCCGTGGAGGCCCTGGTGGGCTTCTCCCGAAGCGGCGGCTGCGCCGAGACGCTGCTGCGGCTGATCCCGGTATACGTGGCGGACAAGTTCCGGGCGGACGCCCTGGACGATCTGGCGGCGGAGGGGATATATACCGCTTTCTGCCAGGACCGACAGGTCCTCTGCAACGCCCCGGACGTGACGGTGAGCGGGCTCTATGACGCCGACGGCGTTCGCTACACAGTACCAGGTGTATAAAGCTGACAAAAAATGGCCTCTGCCGGGCCTCTTTCCCGGCAGAGGTTTCGATTGACAAGAGAGCTTCACACATGCTATAATGCCCGCAATGGCGCTCCGGGTGACGGGACGCCGTTCAAACTGCCATAAGGGGGACCGTCTCATGGAGAGGAACGCAGGCGCGCGCGTATTCATGCCCGAGGCGTTTTCCGTTTTCTATCCCAGCTCCGAGGGGGCATTTTTCCCCATTTTGGGGCGCGATGATGGCGAATATGTGGTTTTTCCCGGCTTCTGCGATGTGCATGTGCATTTTCGTGAGCCGGGATTTTCTTATAAAGAGACCATCGCCTCCGGCTCGGCGGCGGCGGCCCATGGCGGGTATACCGCCGTGTGCGCCATGCCAAACCTCTCCCCGGTGCCGGACAGCGCCGGGACCTTGGCGAAGGAGCTGGCGCTCATCCGCCGGGACGCCATCGTCCCCGTCTACCCCTACGGCGCCATCACCGCCGGGGAAAAGGGGGAGTCCCTGGCGGACATGGAGGCCATGGCCCCCGATGTGATCGCTTTTTCTGATGACGGCCGGGGCGTACAGTCTGAGAGCATGATGCGCGCGGCCATGGAAAAGGCCAGGAGCCTTGGAAAGATCATTGCCGCCCACTGCGAGGACAACAGCCTTCTCCACGGCGGCTACATCCACGCCGGGGCCTATGCCGCGGCCCACGGCCACCGGGGCATCTCCGCTGAGAGCGAGTGGCGGCAGATCGAGCGGGACCTGCGCCTGGCGAAAGAGACGGGCTGCGCCTACCACGTGTGCCACATCTCCACCCGGCGGAGCGTGGAGCTCATCCGCGCCGCCAAGGCGGAGGGGGTGGACGTGACATGCGAGACCGGACCCCACTATCTCACGCTGGATGACAGCGACCTGCAGGAGGACGGGCGGTTCAAGATGAATCCGCCCCTGCGGTCCAAAGAGGACCGGGAGGCGCTGCTCCAGGGGGTCCTGGACGGAACTATCGACATGATCGCCACGGACCACGCTCCCCACAGCGCCGAGGAGAAAGCCCGGGGCCTGGAAAAAAGCTCCATGGGCGTGGTGGGTCTGGAGACCGCCTTTCCGGTACTGTATACCTATCTGGTGCGGCCGGGCATCCTGACATTGGAGCGGCTCATGGAGCTGCTGGTGACGGCGCCCCGGGCCCGGTTTGGCATCCCGGCGGGGGAGGAGTGGTCCCTGTGGGAGATGAGCCGCCCCTATACGGTGGACCCGACGGCGTTTTTGTCCAAGGGCCGGGCCACGCCTTTTGCGGGCCGGACGGTCTACGGGCGCTGCTGTCTGACCGTGTGCGGCGGCCGGACGGTCTATCGAGCGGAATAATATTATTGGATATATCACGGAGGAAACCATGGCAAAGAGAACGGACATCAAAAAAGTGCTCATCATCGGCTCCGGGCCTATCGTCATCGGCCAGGCGGCGGAATTTGACTACGCGGGCACCCAGGCCTGCCTGGCCCTGAAGGAAGAGGGCTATGAGGTGATCCTGTGCAACTCTAACCCCGCTACCATCATGACCGACACCGCCATCGCGGACAAGGTATATATGGAGCCGCTGACCCTGGAATACGTGGCCAAGATCCTGCGCTACGAGCGGCCCGACGCCATCATCCCCGGCATCGGCGGCCAGACGGGGCTGAACCTGGCCATGCAGCTGGAGAAAAAGGGCATATTGCGGGAGTGCCGGGTCCAGCTTCTGGGCACCCCCAGCGGGAGCATCGAGCGGGCGGAGGACCGGGAGCTCTTTAAGGAGATGTGCCAGTCCATCGGCGAGCCCGTCATCCCCTCCGAGATCACCTACAGCATCGATGAGGCCAAGAAAGCCGCCCGGGACATCGGCTATCCGGTGGTGCTGCGGCCCGCCTTCACCCTGGGAGGCACAGGCGGCGGCTTTGCCAATGACGAGGCGGAGCTCGTGGAGATCGGCCTGAACGCCTTCAAGCTGTCCCCAGTGCACCAGGTGCTGGTGGAGAAGAGCGTGAAGGGCTATAAGGAGATCGAGTTCGAGGTCATGCGGGACTCCAACGACCACACCATCACCATCTGCGGCATGGAGAACGTGGACCCGGTGGGCGTGCACACCGGAGACTCCATCGTGGTGGCGCCCATCCTGTCCCTCAGCGACCACGATCTGAAGATGCTCAACGACAGCGCCATCAAGATCATCCGGGAGCTGAAGATCGAGGGCGGGTGCAACGTGCAGTTCGCCCTGCACCCCGAGACCAGTGAGTACTTCCTCATCGAGGTGAACCCCCGGGTCAGCCGCTCCTCGGCCCTGGCCAGCAAGGCCAGCGGCTATCCCATCGCCCGGGTCACCGCCAAGATCGCCATGGGCATGGCCCTGGAGGAGATACCCGTGGCGGGGGGCACCGCCGCCATCGCGCCCTGCCTGGATTACATCGTGGCCAAGTTCCCCCGGTTCCCCTTCGATAAATTCGCCGACGCGCCCAACATCTTGGGTACCCAGATGAAGGCCACCGGGGAGGTCATGGGCATCGGCTCCAACCTGGAGGAGTGCTTCCTCAAATCTGTCCGGTCCCTGGAGACCGGGGTGTGCCACTTCCACATGGCCAAGTTCGACGACCGGACCGACGAGGAGCTGCTGGACTATATCCGGGGCTTCCGGGACGACGGCATCTTCGCGGTGACGGAGCTTATCCGCCGGGGCGTCAGCGTGGAGAAGCTCCACGAGGTGACCATGATCACGGAGCTCTTCCTGGAGTCTCTGCAAAAGATCGTGGACATGGAAAAGGAACTGCGGACTCATGTGAACGACGTGCCCACCCTGCGGGCGGCCAAGGCCATGGGCTTTTCCGACAAATATATCGCGGGGCTTTGGAACCTCACCGAGGTGGAGGTATACGAAAAGCGCAAGGCCAGGGGCATCACCCCCGTGTTCCCCATGGTGGACACCCTGCACACGGGCAAGTATATCGCCTACCTCTATTCCTCCTACAGTGGACAGAACCAGTCCCGGCTCACGGACAAGAAAAAGATCGTGGTGCTGGGGGCGGGGCCCATCCGCATCGGCCAGGGGGTGGAGTTCGACTACTCCACCGTCCACGCGGTACAGACCATCAAAAAAGCGGGCTATGAGGCCATCATCATCAACAACAACCCCGAGACCGTCTCCACCGACTACACCACCGCCGACAAGCTGTACTTCGAGCCGCTGACCCCGGAGGACGCCATGGCCATCATCGACTTTGAGAAGCCGGAGGGGGTCATCGCTTCCCTGGGCGGCCAGACGGCCATCAATCTGGCCCAGCCTCTGATGGAGCGCGGCGTCAAAATAATCGGCACCGACTGCGCCGCCATCGAACGGGCGGAGAACCGGGACAGCTTCGAGAAGATCCTCAAGGACCTGGATATCCCCCAGCCCAAGGGCCAGGCGGTCACAGCCATCGAGGACGGCGTGCGGGCCGCGGAGGAGATCGGCTATCCCGTGCTGGTGCGGCCTTCCTTCGTGCTGGGCGGCCGGGCCATGCAGATCGTTGCCAACGAGGAGCAGCTGCGCCATTACCTGAAGACGGCCGTGGAGATCGACGTGGACAAGCCCGTGCTGGTGGACAAGTATATCCAGGGCAAAGAGGTGGAGGTGGACGCCATCTGTGACGGCCGGGATGTGTTCGTGCCGGGCATCATGGAGCTGGTGGAGCGCACCGGCATCCACTCCGGCGACTCCATCAGCATCTATCCCACCTTCTCCATCTCCGACAAGGTGAAGGGCGTCATCCTCCAGTACGCGAAAAAGCTGGGCCTTGGCATCGGCATCGTGGGGCTCTATAACATCCAGTTCATCGTGGACCGCAACGACGATGTGTATATCATCGAGGTGAACCCCCGGTCCAGCCGGACGGTGCCCTTTCTCAGCAAGGCAACGGGCTACTCCTTGGCGGACATCGCCACGGAGGTCATTTTGGGCAAGAGCCTGAAGGAGCAGGGCATCTTCGACCTCTATCCCGCGGAGAAGGAGCGGTATTACGTGAAGGTGCCCGTGTTCTCCTTCAATAAGCTCAAGGGCATGGATGCCTATCTGTCCCCGGAGATGAAGTCCACCGGGGAGGCCATCGGCTACGACGACAAGCTGAACCGCGCCCTGTTCAAGGCCCTGCAGGCCGCCGGGACCCGGCTGCAGAACTACGGCACCGTGTTCGCCACCATCGCCCGCAAGGACCGGGACGAGGCCTTGCCGCTCATCCGGCGGTTCTACAATTTGGGCTTCAACATCGAGGCCACTCCCGGCACGGCGGCGTTTTTGAAGGAGCACGGCATCCGCACCCACATCCTCCACAAGATCAGCGACGACAGTGAGGAGATCCCCGACGCCATCCGCCAGGGCCACCTGGCCTATGTCATCAACACCAGGGACATCGGCTCCGAATCCGTGCGCAACGACGGCGTGAAGATACGCCGCCTGGCCACGGAGAACAACGTGACCATCTTCACCAGCCTGGATACCGTCCGGGTGCTGCTGGACGTGCTGGAGGAGACCACGCTGACCATCTCCACCATCGACGCATGAAAAAGGGACTTTTCACCATCGCAGAGAACGCCCCCCTGGCGGAGGGCGTATACCGCCTGCGGCTGGCGGGAGACGCCTCCGCCGTCACCGCGCCGGGGCAGTTCGTCAATATCGCCCTGCCGGGGCGCTATCTGCGCCGCCCCTTCTCCCTGTGCGACGCGGAGGAGGGGATGCTCACCCTGATCTATAAGGTGGTGGGCGGCGGCACGGAGCAGATGGCGGCCATGGAGCCGGGCCGGACGCTGGACGTGCTCACGGGCCTTGGAAACGGCTTTGATCTGTCCCTGGCGGGGCAGACACCCCTGCTGCTGGGAGGCGGCATCGGCTCGGCGCCGCTGTACCTGCTGGCCAAAAAGCTGCGGGCGGCGGGGAAGACCGTCTCCGTGGTGCTGGGTTTCAATCGGCGCAGCGAGGTGTTCTATGAGCAGGAATTTCGCGCCCTGGGGTGCCAAGTGACCGTGACCACGGCGGACGGTTCCTACGGCGTGCCGGGGTTCGTCACTGACGGGCTGCCGACAGGATGCAGCTTTTATTACGCCTGCGGGCCGGAGCCCATGCTCCGGGCGGTATACGACCGGGCGGCCGGGAGTGGCCAGCTCAGCTTCGAGGCCCGGATGGGCTGCGGCTTCGGCGCCTGCGTGGGCTGTACCCGCCAGACGGTGGGCGGCCCCAAGCGGGTGTGCAAGGACGGGCCCGTGTTCCAGAAGGAGGAGATACTATGGACCTGAGCGTGTCCCTGTGCGGAACAGAGCTTGCCAACCCTGTCATCCCCGCCTCCGGCACCTTCGGCTACGGGTATGAGTTTGCAGAATACTATGACATCGACTGCCTGGGCACCTTCTCCTTCAAAGGGACCACCCGGGAGCCCCGGTTCGGCAACCCCCAGCCCCGCATCGCCGAGTGTGCCGGGGGCATGCTCAACGCCGTGGGGCTGCAAAACCCCGGGGTGGAGGCGGTCATATCCCAGGAGCTCCCCAGACTGGCCAAGTGCTTCCATAAGCCCGTCATGGCCAACGTCAGCGGCTTTTCGGTGGAGGACTACGCCTACACCTGCGCAAAGCTGGACGCCCAGGCGCAGGTGGGCTGGCTGGAGGTGAACATCAGCTGTCCCAACGTCCACGGCGGCGGCATGAGCTTCGGCACCGACCCCGCTGCGGCGGCCGCGGTGATCCGGGCGGTGAAGGCGGTGACCACAAAGCCCGTGCTGGCCAAGCTCTCTCCCAACGTGACGGACATCGTGTCCATCGCCCGGGCCTGCCAGGACGCAGGGGCCGACGGGCTGAGCCTCATCAACACCCTGCAGGCCATGCGCATCGACCTGAAAACACGAAAGCCCCTGCTGGCCAATGTCACGGGTGGCCTGTCCGGCCCGGCGGTGTTCCCGGTGGCGCTGCGGATGGTGTATCAGGTCTACGAGGCGGTATCCATTCCCATTGTGGGGCTGGGGGGCGTGTCCTCGGCGGAGGACGTGCTGGAGATGATGTTAGCCGGGGCCACGGCGGTGCAGGCGGGGGCTGCCAACCTCATCGACCCCTATGCCTGCCGGGACATCATCGCGGCCCTGCCAGGGGTCATGGAAAAGTACGGAATACAAAATCTCAGAGATATCATAGGAGGCGCACATGGGTAAGGACGTGATCGTGGCCTGCGATTTTGCCAGCGCACAGGCCGTATACGGATTTTTGGATCGGTTCGGGGGGCAGAAAAAGCCCTTCGTGAAGATCGGCATGGAGCTCTATTACGCCGAGGGTCCCCAGATCGTTCGGCAGATCAAGGCCCGGGGCCATAAGATATTCCTGGACCTGAAGCTGCACGACATCCCCAACACGGTGAAAAAGGCCATGGCGGTGCTGTCCGCCCTGGATGTGGACGTGTGCAACCTGCACGCGGCGGGCACCACGGCCATGATGGAGGCGGCCCTGGAGGGCCTGACCCGGCCCAACGGCACACGGCCGCTGCTCATCGCCGTGACCCAGCTGACCAGCACCGACCAGCAGAGCATGGAGCGGGACCTGCTCATCCGGGAGCCCATGGATCAGGTGGTGCTCCACTACGCCGAGACTGCCAAAAAGGCGGGGCTGGACGGGGTGGTGTGCTCGCCCCTGGAGGCCGGGAAGGTCCACGAGCGCTGTGGCGCGGGATTTCTTACGGTGACGCCCGGCGTGCGCTTCGCCGACGGGGATAAAGGCGACCAGAAGCGGGTCATGACCCCTGCCGAAGCGAAGATAAGCGGCTCGGACTATATCGTGGTGGGCCGTCCCATCACCGCCGCTGCCGACCCTGTGGCGGCCTATGAGCGGTGCGTGGCAGAATTTGTGGACTGAGGTGGAGAAGATGGAACTGAAAACACAGATCGCGCAGGACCTTTTGAGCATCAAGGCAGTGTTCTTCCGCCCGGAGGAGCCCTTCACCTGGGCCAGCGGCATCAAGAGCCCGGTGTACTGCGACAATCGCCTGACCCTCACCGCCCCGGCGGTGCGCACGGACGTGGAGAACGGCCTGGCCCAGCTCATTCGGGAGAACTATCCCGAGGCGGAGGTGCTCATGGGCACGTCCACCGCGGGCATCGCCCACGCGGCCATCACGGGCCACATCCTGAACATGCCCATGGGCTATGTGCGCTCCGGGGCCAAGGACCACGGCCGGAAAAACCAGATCGAGGGCCGTCTGGAGCCGGGCCAGAAGGTAGTAGTGGTGGAGGACCTGATCTCCACCGGGGGCAGCGTGCTGGAGGTGGTGGATGTGCTCCGCCAGGCGGGCGCCCAGGTGCTGGGCGTGGTGAGCATCTTCACCTACGGGATGAAAACGGGCCTGGAGCGCCTGGCGGCGGCCCAGGTGAAAAACGTCTCCCTCACGGATTTTGACGAGATCGCCCGGGTGGCAGCGGAGCAGGGCTACATCCGGCCCGAGGACATCGCCCGGCTGATCGCCTTCCGCAACGCCCCCTCCGACGAGAGCTGGATGGAGGCGCGTGCATGAGGAGCCTCATCGACATCCTGGACCTGACCGTGGAGGAACTGGACGCGCTCACCGACAAGGCCCTGGACATCATTGACCACCCGGCGGCATATGCCAGCGCCTGTCAGGGAAAAAAGCTGGCGACGCTGTTTTTCGAGCCCTCCACCCGGACCCGGCTCAGCTTCGAGGCGGCCATGTACGAGCTGGGCGGCCATGTGATCGGCTTTTCCGAGGCCGCCAGCTCCTCTGCCGCCAAGGGGGAGAGCGTGGCGGACACCGCCAAGATCGTCAGCTGCTACGCGGACATCATCGCCATGCGCCACCCCCGGGACGGAGCGGCGCTGGTGGCGGCGCAAAACGCCTCCATCCCCGTCATCAACGCCGGGGACGGGGGCCACTGTCACCCCACCCAGACGTTGGCGGACCTGCTGACCATCCGGCGGGAGATGGGGCGGTTCGACCACCTCACCATCGGCCTGTGCGGCGATCTGAAATATGGCCGCACGGTCCACTCCCTCATCCACGCCATGAGCCGCTACGAGGGGACCCGATTCGTGCTCATCTCCCCGGCGGAGCTGCGGGTGCCGGACTATGTGCACGATGTGCTGGAGGGCCAGCGCATCCCCTATGTGGAGACGGCAAACCTGGAATCCGCCCTGCCGGAGCTGGACATCCTCTACATGACCCGCATCCAGCGGGAGCGGTTCCCCGACCTGGCGGAGTATGAGCGGCTGAAGGACAGCTACGTGCTCACCGCGGAGAAGATGGACCTTTGCAAGCGGGAGATGGCGGTGCTGCACCCGCTGCCCCGGGTCAACGAGATCAGCGTGGCGGTGGACGCGGACCCCCGGGCGGCCTATTTCCGCCAGGCCCTCAACGGCAAATATATGCGCATGGCCCTGATCCTAAAGCTGCTGGCGGAGGCGGACGGGCCCGCGCCCCAGCCGGAGGCGGGGCTCATCACGGGCAAATATATCTGCCGCAACCCCCGGTGCATCAGCGCCGTGGAGCAGGAGCTGCCCCAGACCTTCCGCCAGGCGGAAGGCGGCGTGTACCGCTGCCTGTGGTGCGACACCGCGGCGGAATAAAACAGAGACAAAAAGGCGCCCCGCGGGGCGCCTTTTTCGTTGCGGAAACAGCGTATAAAATGTATACTATAGGCGGAAAGGGGGGCGCGGCCATGGCGCATGTCGTACAGATCACCGATATATCCGCCCCGGAGCTGGACGTATACGCCCGGCTGACGGAGGCGGAGCTGCGGAACCGCCGGGAGCCGGAAAAGGGCGTGTTCATCGCCGAGAGCGCCAAGGTCATCGACGTGGCCCTGCGGATGGGATATGAGCCGCTGTCGCTGCTCATGGAGGCGCGGCACCTGCGAAACCAGGGCGGGGCGCTGGCCCAGCGGTGCGGCGACGTGCCTGTGTACACGGCGTCCCGGGAGGTGATCGCCTCCCTCACCGGATACACGGTGAACCGGGGCATGCTCTGCGCCATGCGCCGCCCGGCGGCGCGGACCGTGGAACAGACGTGCCAGGGCGCCCGCCGTGCGGCGGTGCTGGAGAACGTGGTGGACGCCACCAATATTGGGGCTATCTTCCGCTCGGCGGCGGCCCTGGGCATGGACGCGGTGCTGCTGACGGAGGGCTGCTGCGACCCCCTGAACCGCCGGGCAGTGCGGGTGAGCATGGGCACGGTGCTGCAGGTGCCCTGGGCCTATGTGGACCGCTGGCCACGAGAGGGCCTGGCCCGGCTGAAGGCGCTGGGCTTTCAGACGGCGGCCCTGGCCCTGCGGGAGGACTCAGTCCCCATCGATGACGAGCGCCTTTTGGCGACGGAGAAGCTGGCGGTGGTGCTGGGGGCCGAGGGGGACGGTCTGGCAGACCGGACTGTGGCCGCCTGCGACTGGACCGTGCGCATCCCCATGCAGAACGGGATGGACTCGCTGAATGTGGCGGCCGCCGGGGCGGTGGCCTTTTGGCAGCTCCGGGCGCGGTGATGTCCTGTTTTTGGGACAGAGCATCGATATAATAGCGATATCCCGATAACCTAGATTGCAAAAGTGAACCCGCAAAAAAGGGGGTAAAAAAGGGGTAAAGACCTGATGTTCACTTCTGCAAAATG
>CANROZ010000056.1 GCA_947632365.1 uncultured Oscillospiraceae bacterium | reverse complement strand
ATGCGCTTCATCATCTCGGCGTAGGCGTCCTCCACCCCGCCCAGGTCCCGGCGGAAACGGTCCTTGTCCAGCTTCTCATGGGTGGTGCTGTCCCAGAAGCGGCAGGTGTCGGGACTGATCTCGTCGGCAAGCACCAGCTTGCCGTCCGAGGTCTTGCCGAACTCCAGCTTGAAGTCCACCAGGTCCACGTTCACCGCCTTGAAAAAGGCCTTCAGCACGTCGTTGACCTTGAAGGCCATGGCCTTGATGGTATCCAGCTCCTCCCTGGTGCACAGGCCCAGGGCCAGGGCGTGGTAGTCGTTGATGAGCGGGTCGCCCAGCTCGTCGTTCTTATAGGAGGTCTCGAAGGTGGGCTGGTTGAACACGATGCCCTCCTCCACCCCGTAGCGCTTGGCGAAGGACCCGGCGGAGATGTTGCGGATGATGACCTCCAGGGGCACGATGGACACCCTGCGCACCAGGGTATCCCGGTCGCTGAGCTCCTGCACGAAGTGGGTGGGCACGCCCTCGGCCTCCAGCCGCTGCATCAGGTAGTTGGTGACCCGGTTGTTGATGACGCCCTTTCCGGCGATCTGGCCCTTTTTCAGGCCGTTGAAGGCGGTGGCGTCGTCCTTGTAGGAGACGATGACCAGATCGGGGGCCTCGGTAGCGTAGACCTTTTTGGCCTTGCCTTCGTAGAGCTGCTGTTTCTTTTCCATGGTAGTATGTCCTCCCATAAAGATGGTGATGTCAGTGGTTGAACCGCTCTTCCACGGCGGCGTTCTTGGCCAGGACCTTCTGGGTCTCGGCGGCGCGGTAGGCGGCCAGCTTCTCCGCCAGGGCCTGGTCGCTGACGGCCAGTATCTCCACGCAAAGCAGGGCGGCGTTGACGGCTCCGTCTATCCCAACGGTGGCGACCGGGATGCCGGAGGGCATCTGCACCGTGGACAGAAGAGCGTCAACGCCGTCTAGATTTTTGGACTTGAGGGGGATGCCCACGACGGGCAGGGTGGTGTTGGCGGCGATGGCCCCGGCCAGGTGGGCCGCCATGCCGGCCGCCGCGATGACCGCCCCGAACCCGGCGTCCCTGGCCCCCAGGGCAAAGGTCCGCGCCGCGTCCGGCGTGCGGTGGGCGGAGAATATGTGCACCTCGCAGGGCACGCCAAATTCCGCCAGCTTCCCGGCAGCCTTCTCCGCCACGGGCAGGTCGCTGTCGCTGCCCATGATAATGGCTACTTTCTTCATTGATGCACTCCCTTAAAGCAGTTTGGACAGTCCCATTCTCTATGCAAAACGGGAACTGCCCAGACGGTCGGCAAATACGCCCGGATCGGTTCCCCCGCGTGCCTCGCGTTCCGTCAGTCGCCGACCCTCGGTTGTTTCGTTGTCGAAAATATTATAGCAAAGCGCCGGGAAGAAAGTCAATTCTTCCCGTCCGCCGGTGAAGGACATTTTTCGCCCTGACATCTGGTAAAATTTAGCTATTATGACCATATCGTCCCATCCCCTCTCCGGGCTCTGAAACCAATTGAAACTTTATCGTAACTTGTACCGGGAAAAATAGTGGGGTAAGATATAATTAAGGGAAAAGGCGCATTTTTGCAGCCCCTGTCAGAAAAGCAGTTTTTTACTTTCGGAGAGAAGAATGGACCTGTTTTATAAGATCATCGCCCTGCTGGGCGGACTGGCCATGTTCCTGTACGGCATGCGGGTCATGGGGGAAGGACTGAAGAGCTGCTCCGGCAGCGCCATGAAGGCGGCCCTGGCCAAAGTCACGGCCCGGCCCGCTCTGGGCTTTCTGCTGGGCGCCCTGGTCACCTGCATGATCCAGAGCTCCACCGCCACCATCGTGCTGACGGTGGGCCTGGTAGGCGCGGGCTTTCTCACCTTCCGCCAGTCCATCGGCATCGTGCTGGGGGCCAACGTGGGCACGGCCATCACCGCCCAGATCATCCGGCTGATGGACGTGCAGGTCGGGACCACCAGTCTTTTGTATCTCTTCAACGCCGAGAACCTGGCCCCCATCGCCCTGATCATCGGCATCGTGCTGCTGATGTTCGTGCGCAGGAGCAGCCTGAAAAACGTGGGCACCATCGCCATCGGCTTCGGGGTGCTGTTCATGGGCCTCATCTTCATGAGCGATGCGGTCAGCACCCTGGGCAGCGGTCTGAGCAGCCTGCTCACCGCCTTTGAGGGCAACTATCTGCTGGGCTTTCTGGCGGGCGCGCTGGTCACAGGCGTCATCCAGAGCTCCTCGGCGGTGGTGGGCATCCTCCAGTCCTTCGCCAGCTCCGTGGGCGTGCGGTTCTGCGGGGTGTTCGCGGTCATCATCGGCGTGAACATCGGCGACTGCCTGACCACCTATCTGGTCTGCCGCATCGGCGCAAAGCCGGACCAGATCCGCACGGTGACGGTACATGTGCTCTACAACATCTGCGCGGCGCTGCTCATCGCCGCTGTCATGGCTGTCTGCCGCCGCGCGGGGCTGCTGGGCGACGGGCTCTGGTACAGCACCCTGGACTCCGGCGGCGTGGCGAATCTGCACGGGCTGTTCCGCCTGGTCCCCGCGGTGCTGCTGCTGCCCCTGTCCGGCGTCTTTGCCCGGCTGGCGGAAAAGCTCATCCCGGACAAGCCCCTGGACAGCGAGGAGCAGGACATCGCCGACAACCTGCGGGAGCTGGACAGCCACCTAGTCACCAACCCGGGCCTGGCCCTGGACCAGTCCGCTCACCTCATCGGCCACATGGCGGACGTGGCCCTGAGCAACTACGACGCCGCCACCGCCCAGATCTTCGACGCCGACGAGAAGCTCACCGCCCGCATAGCTCAGCGGGAGGAGCTGCTGGACCGGATGGCAGACGCCACCAACCAGTATATCGTGAGCCTGTCCCCCTATATCACCCTGCCCTCCCACACCCGCACCCAGAACTTCCAGATCAAGGCCCTCACCTGCTTCGAGCGCATCGGGGACCTGGCCCAGAACATCCTGCACGACAACGCCCGCCTGGCGGAGAACGGCACGCCCCTCTCCCCCGAGGCCCAGATCGACCTGCAGGGCACCGTCACCGTGGTCCGGGACATCCTCACCCTCACCGTGGCCGCCTTCAAGGACGACGACCTGCCCCGGGCCCGGGCGGTGGAGCCCCTGGAGGAGGTCATCGACGACATCATCGAGGTGATGAAGGCCCGCCATGTGGAGCGGCTCACCGCGGGCGTGTGCAACGTGCTCAGCGGCATCCAGTACGAGAACATGCTCCAAAACCTGGAGCGCGTGTCCGACCAGTGCTCCGACCTGGCCGTGTACATCCTCAGCCGGGCGGACAGCACCATCGTGGGCCAGGAGCACCGCTACCTGCACGAGCTGCACCACTCCGACAACGCCGCCTACCGGAAGATGTTCCGGGAGAACTACCGCAAGTACTTCCACCAGCTCCATCTGGATGCCGCGAACGGCAAGGCGGGAGACGAGAAATAAATTATTCTTGACAAAAGCAAAAGTTCCGCTTATAATCATCCCCAGAGCAAAGGTGTTCTGTCTAAGGACGCCTTTGCTCTTTTCATTTTCGGCAAGGAGAAAAGCATTATGTGCGCGATCATGGGATTCACCAAGAGGACACTCACCCGGGAGGAGCTGCTGCCCTATTTTGAGCGGACGAAATCCCGGGGGCCGGATATGAGCCGGGTGGAGCAGGCCGGGGACGGCTGGCTGTGCTTTCACCGCCTGGCCATCATGGGCCTGCACCCGGAGGGGATGCAGCCGTTCCATCTGGACGGGGACATGGCGGTGTGTAATGGGGAGCTCTACCTGTTCCGGCCATTGAAGGCGGAGCTCGCCAAGGAATACGACTTCATCAGCGAGTCCGACTGCGAGATCATCCTGCCGCTGTACCGCAAATACGGCCTGGACATGTTCAAGATGCTGGACGCGGAATTTGCCATGATCATCTATGACAGCCAGCGGGACCAGCTCATCGCAGCCCGGGACCCCATCGGCATCCGGCCGCTGTACTACGGAGAGCTTGCCGACGGCTCCATGGTCTTTGCCAGCGAGGCGAAGAACCTGGTGGGGCTGTGCGATAAGATACTGCCCTTCCCGCCCGGGCACTATTGGGCGGACGGAAAATTCGTCCGCTACGCGGACCTGACCACGGTGGAGGAGTACCTGCCGGACGATCTGGAGACGGTGTGCAAAAACATCCGGGAGAAACTGATCCTGGGCGTGGATAAGCGCCTGGACGCGGACGCACCCCTGGGCTTTCTGCTGTCCGGCGGACTGGACTCCAGCCTGGTCTGCGCCATCTCCGCCCGCATCCTGGGCAAGCACATCCGCTCCTTCGCCATCGGCATGGACACGGACGCCATCGACCTGAAATACGCCCGCCAGGTGGCGGACTATCTGGGCGCCGAGCACACGGAGGTATATATGACCCGGGAACAGGTGCTGGAAAGCCTGGAGGAGGTCATCGCCATGCTGGGCACCTATGACATCACCACCATCCGGGCCAGCATGGGGATGTATCTGTGCTGCAAGGCCATCCATGAGCAGACCGACGTGCGGGTGTTGATGACCGGAGAGATATCCGACGAGCTGTTCGGCTACAAATACACCGACTTCGCCCCCTCCCCGGAGGCCTTCCAGGCCGAGGCGAAAAAGCGGGTGGACGAGCTGCACATGTACGACGTGCTCCGGGCGGACCGCTGCATCTCCGTCAACTCCATCGAGGCCCGGGTGCCCTTCGGGGACCTGGAATTTGTGAAGTACGTGATGAGCGTGGACCCGAAGCTGAAGGTGAACAGCTATGACATGGGCAAATACCTGCTGCGCCACGCCTTTGAAAAGGACCATCTGCTTCCCGACTCCATCCTCTGGCGGCAGAAGGCGGCCTTCTCCGACGCGGTGGGCCACTCCATGGTGGACGATCTGAAGGAATACGCCGAGACGAGATACACCGACGCGGAATTTGAGAAAAAACGCATGGCCTATGATTTCGCCCGGCCCTTCACCAAGGAGAGCCTGCTGTACCGGGAGATATTTGAGAAATACTATCCCGGCCAGGCGGAGATGGTGGCGGATTTCTGGATGCCCAACAAGTCCTGGGCTGGCTGCGACGTGAACGACCCCAGCGCCCGGGTGCTCTCCAACTACGGCGCCAGCGGCACCTGATACCGACAAAAAAGGACCGGAAGGGCTTCCCTTCCGGTCCTTTTCTTTTGTGATTTAAAGAATGGCTCTTCGTCAACACTCCATATGTCACGTCCGAAGCTGCTTCCTCAAGGCATCCTGCAATACCTGAGAGAAGTTGATGTTGCGCTCCTTCGCCGCTGCGTTCATCCATGCCGGCAAGGTCACTGTGCGGGTAACGGAACTGTTCACCGCCGCCATACGGATGGAAGGCATATATACCTCGACCATGGCGACTACTGCCCCATCTTCCGGGTGCAGATCCCGGACCGGAGTGGGGGCAGGAATAGGCTCACCCTCCTGCTCCATACCGAACAGGTGAAGTCCCAGTGCCTCCTTCGCCCTCTTGAACGCTTCCTCGGAAGTATGCGCGCAGGGCAGGCACCCAGGGAGATCCGGGAACTCGATGGAGATACCATCATCGTCATAGGAAAAAAATGCCGGGTAGGTATAATAGGCTGGACCATTTGCACTCATATCAAGAGCTCCTTTCACTGTGAGGGGGACAGCAGGCATCAGGGAAACTTGATGCCCGCTTGGCGTTCTATGCTCTAAATTGTCTTTATCGGGATGTCTTTCTCGGGATGGGTCACAGTCACAAGTCCTGGCTTCGTGGAGTGCTTGAACTGGTGGTGATCTCCAACGCAGCGCACTTCATACCATCCATCCGCCGCGAGCATTTGGATCACTTCCCTTGATGAGTACCCCTTCATGTGTTCCCCTCCTGACGCCATCATAGTAACACATACAATAATATGTGTCAATCAGCTTGAACAAATGTTATTATAATGATTTCCTGTCACACTCCCACGTCGCTCGCAGCGCAACCATGAGCAGCAAAAAGCCGGGAGGCACACGTCCTCCCGGTTCTCACTTTTTCTGTTCCGTATTCCCTTTTCTATGCTTACAAACGTAAGGTTTCGGTCCTATTCTATCAGCATCGCGTCGCCAAAGGAGAAAAAGCGATATTCCCGGCGGATGGCCTCCTCGTAGGCCGCCAGGATATGTTCCCGGCCCGCCAGGGCGGACACCAGCATCACCAATGTGGAGCCGGGCAAATGGAAGTTGGTGACCAGGCCGTCGATGCACCGAAAGCGGTAGCCGGGATAGATGAAGATATCGGTCCAGCGGCTGCCGCTGCGCAGTATGCCGTCCTCCCCGGCAAAGCTCTCCAGCGTCCGACAGGAGGTGGTGCCCACGGCGATGACGCGGCCGCCCGCGGCATGGGTCCCGTTCACGGTCCGGGCTGTATCCTCCGGCACGGTGCAGAACTCCGAGTGCATCTCGTGCTCCTCGATGTCCTCCACCTTCACAGGCCGGAAGGTGCCCAAGCCCACATGGAGGGTGACGAAGCATACACTCACCCCCATGGCCCGTATTTTATCCAGCAGCTCGTTGGTGAAGTGGAGCCCCGCGGTGGGCGCCGCGGCGCTGCCCGGGTGGGCGGAGTAGACGGTCTGGTACCGCTCCGGGTCCTGGAGCTGCTCCTTGATGTAGGGCGGCAGGGGCATGCGGCCCAGCCGCTCCAGCACCTCCAGGAAGATGCCCTGGTAGGAAAAGCGCACCACCCGGTTGCCGCCTTCGATCACGTCCTCCACCCTGCCTGTCAGCTCCCCGTCCCCGAACAGGACCTCTGCCCCGGGCCGGAGCTTCTTTCCCGGCCGGGCCAGGCATTCCCATCGGTCGTCCCCCAGGTCCCGCAGCAGCACCAGCTCCGCCGCGCCTCCGGTGGGCCGGGCGCCCAGGAGCCGTGCGGGGATGACCCGGGAGTCGTTCAGCACCAGGCAATCCCCTGGCCGCAGGTATTCCGGCAGGTCGTAAAAGTGGCGGTGCTGGCACGCCCCGGTGTGCTTATCCAGCACCAGCAGCCGGGAGCCGTCCCGCCGCTGGAGCGGTGTCTGGGCGATCAGCCGCTCCGGCAATTCATACATAAAATCCGATGTTTTCAACTTACGCTCCGTATTGCAGATTGGTCCCCGTGTAATAGAAGCCCAGGATGGCCTCATAGCTCTTGTTGTAGTACTTGGCCATGGAGTAGGCGCCCCAGGCGCTCAGGCCCACCTTGTGGCTGTTCTTCACCGCGGAGTCATAGCCGCTCACATCCCCCTTGGCCCGGGCCTCATAGGGGTCGGTCTTGCCCACCAGGTAGGAATAGCTGGTGCCGAACACGTCGGCGCTGCTGCGAGTCTGACCGCCGTCGCAGGAGGAATAGGCCGTGACGCATATCCTGCCGTTGCAGGTCAGATACTGGCCCCGGGTGGCGTCCACCGCCGCGTCGGAGTTGACGAAATAGCTCTCGTCATAGCTCTTGGAGCGGCCATAATAGATCTGGGTCCCGGTGCCGGAGACGATGTCCATGCCGAACTTGCCGTAGATGCTCCAGTCGTAGCTCATCACGTAGCTGCGGCACACCACCGCCGCCACCTTCATGGCCTCGGTGGGCCAGCTGTTGGAGAACTCGAAGGGTACCACGCCCTTGACGTAATCCTCCACGTCCAGGCAGTTGATGACGGTGATGTAGCCGGACTTGCCGGAGGCCTGGCGCAGCTCAAAGTTGCCGAAGTATTTGTAGGCCCCGTTCACCCGGGTCAGGGCCTTGCCGCCGCTGACGGGATGGATGCCCAGGCCGGAGGAGGTGGTATACACCACGTTCCCGCCGGAGTCGGTGACGGTGAAGGTGGAGCCGTCGGTGGTCACGTTGATGGTGTTGTCCCCGGTGGAGACGCCGCCGGAGGAGAAGGAGCGGCCGGACATGTCGCCGAACTCAAAGCCGCTGCCGTTCAGGTTCTGCAAAGACACGGAGCTGACGGAGGTGTCGATGCTCTTGGTCTTCACCAGCACGCCCACGCGGATGGTGCTGGACTGGATGCCCACGGTGCTGCCAAGAAGCGTTGCGGGGGTGTCGGGCAGGGACCCGGGGTCGCTGGTATCGCCGCTGTTACCGTTGCCGCCGCTCTGACCAGAGGGCGGGGCGATCTCAGAGGGCGGCGTGGTGTTGGAGCCGCCGCTGTTCCCGCTCTCATTATTCTGATTATTATTGTTATTGTTCTCGCTGCCGCCGCTGCTGCTGGGAGGCGCCACGGTGGGCGGGTCCTGGTTGGGGGCGGACAGGCCGCCGCAGGCGCTGTTGAACCGCTGGAGCATGGCGGCCGCCTCGGCCCGGGAGGCGGGAGACAGAGGATTGAAGGCCCCGTTGTTGTCGCCGTTGACCACGCCGCTGCGCTGCATGGCGTATACGCTGTCCTTGGCCCAGGAGCTGATATAGCCGTCGTCCTGGAAGGTGGAAGAGCCCTTGCTCTGGCTCAGGCTCGCCCCCATGGCGGAGGCAAAGCGGCTGAGCATGGTGCACATCTGCTCCCGGGTGATGTTCGCGTCCGGGGAGAACTTGGCGCTGGAGCCGTCGCCGCTGACGATGCCCTTCTCATAGGCCCAGACGGCGTACCCGGCGTAATATTGGCCCATGCTCACGTCGGAGAAGAGATGGCCCACGGGCTTGAAATAATCATTGCGGACGTAGCCCGTCTGGCCGTTCACCCGCACGTTGTACCAGTTGCCGGACACGCCCAGGATGGTGCCCATGGTGCCCTCGCTCATGGTGGTCACCACGTCGTGATCCGTGCCCGCACCGCTGCGCAGGTTCACCCCGGACCCGGTGACGGCGCCCATGATCCACTTGGAGGCGTCCACCCCGGCATAGCGGCCCAGCACGGTGACGAACATGGCACGGGTCATGCCGCTGTTGGGGCTGAAGGTGTTGTTGGACGTGCCCTGATAGAGCCCCCGGCCCACCACGAAGTCCACCGCGCTGTAATACCAGTCGGAGCTGGAGATATCCGAAAAGCTCCCCACGGAGACGGCCTGGGCCCGGACCGGGAACGCCGCCGCCAGCACACATACCAGCAGCGCCGCCAAGAAACGGCTCGCTCTCTTTTGTGATCTCATATGTATTCTTCCTCCGTTCCGTCAGGGACAGTCGTTGACGGCGAAAAATCTGTGTGTTATACTTTTACAGGCATATTATATCAAATAATTACAAAATGTCAACAATTATGTAACCTTTCACGGTTTTTTCCTGTTGGCATACACTGTTTCAGGAGGTCAGAAAAGATGGAAAAGCTCAAAGTAGGCGTGATCGGCGGCACCGGGATGGTGGGCCAGCGCTTTGTGTCTCTGCTGGCGGAGCACCCCTGGTTCCAGCTGACGGCCATCGCGGCCAGCGAGCGCAGCGCGGGCAAGACTTACGCCCAGGCGGTGGGCAGCCGCTGGGCCCTGGAGGTGCCCATGCCGGAGGCGGCCAAGGACATCGTGGTCCAGAACGCGGTGGCGGACAAGGAGGCCATCGCGGCCAGCGTGGACCTGGTGTTCTCCGCCGTGGATATGAAAAAGGACGAGATCAAGGCGCTGGAGGAGGCCTATGCCAAGCTGGAGTGCCCGGTGGTCTCCAACAACAGCGCCCACCGCTGGACGCCGGACGTGCCCATGGTTGTGCCGGAGATCAACCCGGAGCACCTGGCCGTCATCCCCGCCCAGAGAAAGCGCCTGGGCACCAAGCGGGGCTTCATCGCCGTGAAGAGCAACTGCTCTCTGCAGAGCTACGTGCCCGCGCTGCACCCGCTGAAGGACGAGTTCGGGCTGAACAAGGTGCTGGTGTGCACCTATCAGGCCATCTCCGGGGCGGGCAAGACCTTTGAGACCTGGCCGGAGATGGTGGACAATATCATCCCCTACATCGGCGGCGAGGAGGAGAAAAGCGAGCAGGAGCCCATGAAGCTGTGGGGCACGGTGGCAGGCGATCACATCCAGAACGCGGCCGCCCCGTCCATCACCGCCCAGTGCCTGCGGGTCCCCTGCTCCAACGGCCACATGGCCGCGGTGTTCGCCAGCTTTGACCGCAAGCCCTCCAAAGAGGAGATACTGGCCCGGTGGGTCGCCTTTTCCGGCAGGCCCCAGCAACTGCAGCTGCCCTCCGCCCCCAAGCAGTTCATCCACTACTTCGAGCAGGACGATCGGCCCCAGACCCGGCTGGACCGGGGCCTGGAGGGGGGCATGGCCGTGAGCGTGGGCCGTCTGCGGCCCGACACCCAGTACGACTATAAGTTCGTGTGCCTGAGCCACAACACCCTGCGGGGCGCGGCCGGCGGCGGCGTGTTGCTGGCGGAGCTTCTGTGCGCCGAGGGCTGGCTCCAGCGCTGACCTTCAAAAAACTTCAATACAAAAGACGCCGTGGGCAGACCGCCCGCGGCGTTTTCATTTGGGAGGAGATTATTTTGAAATCACCGATCTTCATCGGCTCCGGCACCGCCATCGTGACGCCGTTTCAAGCCGATTCCATCGATACGGAGGCATTCACCCGCCTCGTCCGCGCCCAGCTGGACGGCGGCACCGCCGCGGTGATCGTCTGCGGCACCACCGGCGAGGGGGCCACCCTCACCGCCGCCGAGCACGAGACGCTGTTCCGCCTGGCGGTCCGGGAGGCCGCCGGGCGCATGAAAGTCATCGCGGGCATCGGTTCCAACGACACCGCCGCCGCCCTGGATATGGCCGCCTGCGCCCAGGACTGCGGCGCGGACGGGCTGCTGATGGTCACGCCCTACTACAACAAGACCACCCAGGCGGGGCTGGTGCGGCACTTCACCTACGTGGCGGACCGGGCGGCGCTGCCCCTCATCCTCTACAACGTGCCCAGCCGCACCGGGGTGGGCATCGCGCCGGAGACATACGCCGCTCTGGCGGAGCACCCCAACATCAGCGCTGTCAAGGAGGCCTCCGGCAGCATCGGCGAGTTTGCCCGGACCAAGGCCCTGTGCGGGGACGGCCTCACCTTCTACAGCGGCAACGACAGCGACACCGTGGCCATGATGGCCCTGGGGGCCAAAGGGGTCGTGTCCGTGGCCTCCAACCTGGTGCCGGACGTGGTCAGCCGCCTGTGCGCGCTGTGCCTGGCCGGGGACTACCCCGCCGCCGCGGCGCTGAACGAGCGGTATATGGACCTGTTCGCGGCCCTGTTCTACGAGGTCAACCCCATCCCGGTAAAGACCGCCATGGCCCTGACGGGCCAGTGCCCGGATACTATGCGCCTGCCCCTGGTACCCATGGGCCAGGCCAACCGGAAAAAGCTGGAGACCGTTCTCCGCCGCCACGGCCTGCTGGCAGAGGCATGAATCAAAACCAAAGACCGGGCCCGCTCCCTGTGGGGACGGGTCCGGTCCTTTTTGTTTGGAAAAAGTATCTTACTTCTTCTGGACGTACTTCAGGCAGTCGATGGTGACGGCCGCCAGAATGATGATGCCGGAGAACACGAACTGCAGGTTGGTGTCCACGCCCAGGATGGTCAGGGAGTAGGTCAGGGCGGTGAA
>CANROZ010000055.1 GCA_947632365.1 uncultured Oscillospiraceae bacterium | reverse complement strand
CCGTCCGGCAGTCAGCCGGACAGGGAACGGCAAAATTTTTTACACTTCTTTTACTTCTTTATCTCACATGAGCAAAGGGCCAGGTCTGGCTGGCGGAGGAACTGGAGAAGCGCAGTGACGGTCGATTCGACTGCACGGTGTTCGGCAACGGCCAGCTGGCCAGCGGCGATAAGGAGGGCACAGAGATCTGCGCCAACGGCACGGTCCAGGTATCCTACTGCACGCTGTTCACCCTTGCCAGCATGGGCGGCGACGCCATGACGGACGAGCAGATCCTGGAGATGGGCTATCTGTTCGACGACGCGGACGATCTGTATGACTTTATGGACAACACCGAGTTTGGCCAGGGAATCATGGACAAGGTCTCCGAGACGCTCCACATCGGCGTGGTGCCCGGCGGCGTGCTCCAGGGCAGAGAGGCGATCCTGGTGAAGGACGTGGTGACGAAGCCCGCCGACATGGACGGCAAGAAGATCCGCACCCACGGCGGCCTGAACTGCAACAATCTGGTGGCAGCTCTGGGCGCGTCCCCGCTGGCCATGAGCTTCGGCGAGGTCTATACCGGATTGCAGCAGGGCACGGTGGACGGCGCCTATTCCAACGTGCAGAACTTCTGGTACCAGCAGTTCTATGAGGTGGCGAAGAGCGTGGTGTGCCTGGACCTGAAGACCAACCTGACCGCCATCCTCTACAACCTGGACTTCGTGAACAGCCTGCCGGACGACCTGCGGGAGATCTGGGATACCACCATGGTGGAGTTCAACGATTACCTGCGGGAGCTGGTGGCCGAGAGCGACGATTACTGCATCGAGCAGCTGACGGAGAACTGTGAGTCGGTGATCGTGCCCGAGGGCGATTCCCTGGAAGAGTGGGCCGGGCTGTGCAAGCAGGCCTGGGAGGACGCCATCGAGGTCATGGGCTACGATCGGTTCGAGGAGGCCATGAACGAGGCTGGCAAGGAGATACCCGAGCAGTATAAACCGTAACGGCATTCAGGCGTTATCGGCGGATGGAAGCGGCCTTCCCCGGGCAAGGCCCGGGGAAGGCCCCGTGCTGAAAAGGAGGCCATCTTGAAAAAGTTCAGACAAGCGATGCTGCTGCTGGACAAGTGGGTATCCATCGTGTGTATCATCGTGGACCTGGTGATCCTGTTCGTCAATGTGGTGGGAAGGTATGTCTTTTCCTATTCCATCCCCTGGGCGGAGGAACTGGGGCGGTATCTGATGATCATCATGATCTACCTGGGCGTCAGCTACAGCGCACACAATGACTCTCACATCCGGATCGATTCTGTGGAGAAGCTGTATCCGGCAAAGGCGCGGCCATACATCCGGCTGCTGAGCAACGCCATATGGGTGTTCTACTGTGGGATCATCGTGTTTTATGGCGTCAAGTACACAGCGTACATCATGGAGACGGGCGCCCGGATGGTGGCGATCAACATCCCGCTGTGGCCCATCTATGCCACGATCCCCCTGGGCCATCTCCTGATGGGCGTGCGCGTGATCTTCCTGATCAGTGATCAGATCGGGGCGATGCGCGCGAAGGAGCCCCCCGCGAAGGAAGGAGGCGCAAGCGCATGAGTCCGGCTCTGGTCATGTTTCTGATATTCGTGGTCTGCATCTTTTTGGGGATGCCGATCGCCGTGTGCCTGGGGATGGGCTCCATCGTGACCATTCTGGCCTTCCCGGACCTGATCCCCGGCAATTTCATCATCAACACATTTTTCTCCGCGACGGACTCGTTCCCTCTGCTGGCGGTGCCCTTTTTCGTGCTGGCCGGAGAGATCATGCTCAAGGGCGGCATATCCAGCCGTCTGGTCAAAATGGGTGTGAAGCTGGTCGGCCATCTGCGGGCGTCGCTGGCCACGGTCAACGTCCTGGCCAGCATGCTGTTCGCGGCCCTGTCCGGGTCCGGCGCGGCCACGGTGGCGGCCATCGGCGGACTGATGGTGCCCGAGATGGACGATGAGGGGTATGACCCAGCCTTCTCCTCCGCCCTGAGCGCCTGCGCCGGGGCCATGGGACCGATCATCCCGCCCAGCATCACCTTCGTCATCTACGGCGTGACGAACAACGTGTCCGTCTCGTCGCTGTTGATCGCCGCGGTGATCCCCGGCGTGCTGATGGGACTGTCCCTGATCATCTATTCCTATCTGCTGTGCAGGAAGAGAGGCTTTGGCAAGCGGCACCCCAAGGCGTCGCTCAGGGAGCGGGCCCGGGCGGTCAAGGACGCGTTCTGGGCGCTGCTGGCGCCGCTCATCATCCTGGGCGGCATCTACGGCGGCATCTTCACCCCCACGGAAGCGGCGGTGGTGGCTTCCGTGTATGGTCTCATCGTGGGTGTATTCGTATATAAGGGCATCCGCTCTATCCGGGATTTTCTGGAGATATGCGCCAAGACGCTGGATACCACGGCCATGTGTCTGATCCTGATGGGCGTCGCGACCCTCTTTGGCCGTATCCTCACGCTGGAGCAGATACCGGTGAGTCTGGCGAAGATCGTCAGCAGCCTGACCACCAACAAGTATCTGGTCTTGCTGCTGGTCAATATCTTCATGCTGTTCGTCGGCATGTTCATGGAGAGCATCGCGGCCAACGTCATCCTCTCCCCGATCCTGCTGTCCATCCTCAAGCCCCTGGGCGTGGACCCGATCCACTTTGGCATCATCCTGGGCGTGAACCTGGCCATCGGCCTGTGCACGCCTCCTGTGGGTCTGAACATGTTCGTAGGGGCGAAGGTGGGGAATGTGTCTGTGGGCCGCATGACCCGGTATCTGGTGCCTATGATCCTGTGCCTTGTGGTGGTGCTGCTGCTGACGACCTATATCCCCGCGCTGTCCATGCTGCCGCTGAAGTTCGCCGGGTGATGCTGCCCGGATGGAGGGGGAAGAGTATGAAGATAACGGAAAAACTGATAGAGGATGTGGCCTTCTATCTGATGACGGAGGCGTGTATCGATCTGCCCGGCGACGTGAAGAGCGCGCTGGAGCGGGCCCTGAGCGAGGAGACCGAGCCTGTGGCGATCAAGCAGCTGCAATCCATCCTGGAGAACGTGGAGATCGCCAAACGGCGCAGAAAGCCCATTTGCCAGGACACGGGCGTGCCCATGTTTTACGTGGATTACGGCCAGAACTGTCAGGCTGAGGGCGATCTGCGCGCCGCCATCACCCGGGGCACGGCCCGCGCCTCGGACGCGGTACCCATGCGGCACAATGTGGCCCATCCGCTGACCATGGAGAACAACCGCAACAACACGGGCTGGGGCGTGCCGGTGGTGTATTGGGACGTGCTGCCGGACCGGGATTACATAGAGCTGACCGCAGTGCCGAAGGGCTTTGGCGCGGAGATGCGCTCGGCCCACAGCATCGTCTATACTTCCGAGAACATCAGAAAGGCGGTCTGCCGCTGTGTGATGGATATGGTAGAGGACGCCATGGGCGAGCCCTGCCCGCCGATGATCATCGGCGTGGGCGTCGGGGGACTGACGGACAGCGTTATGAACGTAGCCAAGAGGAGCATGTTCCGCAGCCCGGTGGGGCGGCATAATCCGGACCCCATGGTGGCGCAGATGGAACAGGAGCTGCTGGAGGAGATCAACGGTCTGGGCCTGGGGCCGATGGGCCTGGGCGGGAAAAATTACGCGCTGGCGGTCAACATCGACGTGGTGGCCTCCCATGTGTCCACGGTGGCCATCGGGATATCGCTGCAATGCTGGTGCTCCCGCTATTCCACCGCGCGCATCTACAACGATGGGCGGGTCCAGTTCATCACCCATCCGAAGGAGGGACACGGCTTATGAGCAAGACGGTCTATCTGGACCTGCCTGCCAGCGAGGAGCAGGTCAGGGCGCTGGAAATGGGCGATATCATATACCTGCGCGGCACGGTGTTCACCAGCCGCGACCGGGCCTATGCCCGGGCGGTGGAGCTGCTGCAGCAGGGACAGACGCTGCCCATGGATTATACCCAGGGCGCTCTTTGGCACTGCGGCCCCATCATGTCCAAGGATGAGGACGGGTCCTGGCGGCTGGAGGTGGCGGGATCGACCACCAGCTCCCGCTTTTCTGCCCGGGCAGCCTATCTCATCCGGGCGCTGGGCCAGCGCGTCACCCTGGGCAAGGGGACCATGAACCCAGAGGCGATCGAGGCGATGAAGGAGGTGGGGGCGGTGTTCCTCTCCTCCACGGGCGGCTGCGCGGCGCTCTACGCGGAGCAGATACGGCGCGTGGCGGGCGTACACTGGCTGGACCTGGAGATGTGCGACGCGGTATGGGAGTTCGAGACGGACCGAATGGGACCGTTCATCGTGAGCATCGACGCCCGGGGAAACAGTCTGTATGAGGCGAAGCGCAGAGAGGTCCGGGAGAAGGTACAGGACTATTACAGCCGGGCCGGGATCGACGGCAGCTATGACTATGCCTATCTGCCGAAGCGCACGCCGGGCAGGACCTGTCATAACGGATGAGGAAGGAGATAAAAATGCAGAAGGAACTTACCAATATCATGTGCCCCACCGATATCTGGTTCGGGCGGGGCGCAGCGGGCCGTATAGGCGAGGCCTGCCGGAGCCTGCATCTGGAGCGGGTCCTGATCGTCGCGGACAAATACCTGGTCACCGGGGGGAGCATACGCCGCGTGACGGACGTGCTGGACAGAGAGGGGATCGGCTATCACATATTCAGTGAGTTTCACCCCAACCCGGCGGTGTCCGAGGCGGAGGCGGCGTGCAGCATCATGCGGGAGCAGGGGCTGCAGGGCGTGATCGGCTTCGGCGGCGGCAGCTCGATGGACACCGCGAAGGCCATCGCCATGCTGCAGACCAACCCGCCTCCCATCGACCAGTACGCGGGCATGCACAAGGTGCCCAACAAGGGCGCGCCCACCATCCTGATCGCCACCACGGCCGGGACTGGCAGCGAGGTCTCCATCGGGAGCATCCTGAAGGACGACAAGACCCATGTGAAGCTGGGCGTGCAGAGCAAGAACATCCTGGCGGATATCGCCATTGCGGACCCGGAGCTGACCTTCTCCATGCCCCCGGCCCTGACGGCCTATACAGGCATGGACGCGCTGACCCACGGGATCGAGGGATACGTGTCCCGGTTCGGCAATGATGTGCTGCGCCTGCTGCAGCGGGAGGGGATCCGGCGTATCGCCCGCAGTCTGCGGACCGCCGTGTTCAACGGCGGCGACGAGCAGGCCCGGGAGGACGTGATGATGGGCTCCATGCTGACGGGCTGGGCCATGGCCTCCAGCCGTCTGGGCGCCTGCCACGCTATGGCCTACCCGGTGGAGGCCAGACATGAGGCCGCCCACGGCGAGGTCAACGCGGCGCTGCTGCCTGCGGTGATGCGCTTCAACGCCATCGGCGACCTGAAGCGCTTCCGGGAACTGGCGGAGCTGCTGGGCGAGCCTACGGAGGGACTGAACGACCGACAGGCTGCCTTCCGGGCGGTGGAGGCCGTGGAGCGGCTGTCGGAGGACATCGGCATCAAGCGGCTGGGACAGCTTGGCGTCTGTGAGGAGGAGCTGCCGGAGCTGGCGGATATCGCCGTGAATTATGAGCGGCTCATGGTGGCCAATCCCCGCAAGGTCAGCTTTGACGACGCTATGGAGATATACCGGAACGCGCTTTGACGGGAAAGGAGAGATCAGACCATGAAAATGCTCATAGGAGGACAGTGGCGGGACGCCTCTGACGGCGGCACCTTCGAGGTGGTGAATCCGGCCACAGGCGAGGTGATCGACCGGGTGCCCCGGGCGACGAAGCAGGACGTGGACGAGGCGGTGACGCTGTCCATCGAGGGACAGAAGCAGTGGGCGGCCATGCCGCTGCACCGCCGCGCCGAGATACTGCGCCGCTTCTGCGGGCTGATCGACGAGCACCACGAGGAGCTGGCGCGCACGATGAGCCAGGAGATGGGCAAGCCCATCCGGGAGGCACGGGGCGAGTTTGCCATCATCAAGCAGTTGTTCAACGGCTTTATCGAGGTGGCGGACACCCATCTGGAGACGGCCAAGCCCATATCCGGTTTCCAGGTGGGAAAGGAGCGGGACTTTGAGTGCACCATCCGGGAGCCCATCGGCACCGTGGTCTGCATCGTGCCCTTCAACGGGCCCACATCCCTGTTCAGCCATAAGGCCGCTCCGGCGCTGGTGGCCGGGAATGCGGTGATCGCTAAGGCGCCATCCGACGACCCGCTGACCCTGCTGAAGATCGGCGGTCTGCTGATGGAAGCTGGCGTGCCCGGCGGCGCGTTTCAGCTGCTGACAGGGGGCGGCGCCGAGTGCGGCGAGTGGCTCTGCAGCGACCCACGAATCGCAAAGGTGAGCTTTACAGGTAGCACAGAGACGGGCTTGCGCATCAACGAGCTGTGCGCCCGGAATCTGACCCGGACCACTCTGGAGCTGGGCGGCAACGCGCCCCATGTGGTGCTGGAGGACGCGGATATCGATCTGGCTGTCAGCGAGGCGATCCAGAACCGGGCGGCGTACAGCAACGGGCAGATCTGTGCCACCTCGAAGCGCTTCATCATCCACCGTGCGGTCAAGGAGGAGTTCACCCGCAAGCTCATCGAGGGCCTGTCCAGGATCAAACTAGGCGACCCGTCGAAGGAGGACACGGCGGTGGGCACACTGATCAGCGAAAGGGCGGCGGAAAAGGTGGAAGCGCAGGTCCGCAGGACGGTGGAGCAGGGAGCGAAGCTCATCTACGGCGGCGCGCGCCACGGCGCCTTTTATCAGGCGGCGGTGCTGGACGGCGTGACTTCCGGCATGGATGTAGCCCATGACATGGAGATATTCGGCCCGGTGTTCCCTCTGATGACATTCGACACGGAGGAGGAGGCGCTCCGCCTGGCCAACGACACCCGGTACGGCCTGGGGGCCAGTGTGTTCACCCGGGACATGCGCAAGGCGTTCCGGTTCATGCGCCAGCTACAGGCGGGCATGGTGGTCATCAACGGCAACAGCTTTTACCGCAGTATCCTCACGCCCTTCGGCGGCACGAAGATGAGCGGCCTTGGCCGCGAGGGACTGTCGGTGACGCTGGACGAGGTCACCCAGGTCAAGACGATGGTATTCAAGAACATTTTCTGAAGGCGGGAGAGACAGGACGATGGTGATAGAGCGCAAGGCTGCCGCGGGCACGGCAGAAAAACAGGACGCAGCCGTGACGGTTTGGCCGGAGGAGGGCGTGATGGTCACGGTGGAGAGCGCGCCCCATGAGCGCTTTCGCGGGCAGATATGCGATATCATGCGGGACGAGCTGCGGCAGATGGATGTGCGTGACATCCATGTGGCGGTGGAGGACCACGGGGCGCTGGAATTTGTGCTCCGGGCCCGCCTCCGTGCCGCGGTGATGCTGGCGGGGGAGGTGTGAGATGCTGCTACGGTCACTGCTGTTTATTCCGGCGGATTCGCCCCGGATGCTGCTGCGCTCGGACGTGATGCGGGCAGATATGATCATCTTCGATCTGGAGGACGGCGTCGCGCCGGAGAGAAAGGTCCAGGCGAGAGAGCTGCTGCGGGCCTATCTGATGAGCGGTCTCACCAGCTGCCAGTGCATGGTACGGGTGAACCAGGTCCGGGGCCCGGAGTTTGCAAAGGATATGGCGGCCCTCCGGGGCGTGCCTTTTGACGGGCTCTATCTGCCGAAGGTGGAGCAGCCGGAGGAGGTGCGCCAGGCCGCCGAAGCGCTGGAGTCGCTGGAGGCCGGGACAGAGAAGACGGGACGCTTTTTGTTCAACACGGTGGAGACGCCCCTGGGCCTGGAGAACGCCATGGCCTGTATGCAGGCGTCGGAGCGGGTGATGGGCGTCTGCCTGGGCAGCGAGGACTACGCCGCCAGTCTGGGCGTACAGCGCTCGGAGGATTATACGGAGCTGGATTACGCCCGGCGGCGGCTGGTGAATCTGGCCCGGGCCGCGGGGAGAAAGGCGGTGGACACGGTATTCGCGGACGCGGCCGACCTGGAGGGGCTCCGGGCGCAGACCCTCTACGGCAAGCGCCTGGGCTATGACGGCAAGGCGGCGATCTCCCCGGCCCAGATACCCGTGATCCACAGCGTGTTCGCGCCCAGCGGCGAGGAGGTCCGGCATGCGCGGGAGGTGGTCCGGGCGCTGGAACAGGCGGCGGGCGCCATCGCCGTGCTGAACGGGAAGATGATCGACAAGCCCGTGGCGGAGCAGGCCAGGCACATTTTGGAGCTGGCGCAGAGCATTTGACGGAGGGGAACACAGCTATGAGCAAAGTCGTAAAGACGCTGAAGAGCGCTATCCAGCTTTGCGGCCTGGAGGACGGGATGACCATATCGTTCCACCACAACCTGCGCAGCGGCGACCGGGCCGCCGCACAGATACTGGCCGCCATCGCGTCGCTGGGGATCAAGGACATCACCATTGCCCCCACCAGCCTTCTGCCGGGGCACGACGCGCTGATACCCTATATAGAGGACGGCACCATCACCCGCATCCAGACCAGCGGCGTCACGCCGCAGATCGG
The DNA here is from genome assembly GCA_947632365.1 of uncultured Oscillospiraceae bacterium. Taxonomy (GTDB): domain Bacteria; phylum Bacillota; class Clostridia; order Oscillospirales; family Oscillospiraceae; genus CAJOIG01. The sequence goes on along the minus strand of CANROZ010000055.1, from coordinate 3,092 downwards.
TCGGCTGCTCCAGAGCCGCGCGCTGCTGAAGCAGCCCGTGGAGATGCGCACCCACGGCAGCCGCGCGGCTGCGCTGGAGAGCGGGGAGATATGGGTGAACGTGGCGTTCGTCGCGGCCTCCCAGGCGGACAAATACGGCGGCTGCAACGGCTGTGCAGGCGTGTCCGCCTTCGGCTCCATAGGCTATTCCATGGTGGATGTGCGATATGCGGAGAAGGTGATCGTGGTGACGGATCAGCTGCTGGACGAGCCTGTCCATCCCGCGTCCATCGAGCAGAGCAGCGTGAATTTTGTGGTCCCGGTGGAGAGCATCGGCGATCCGGCGGGGATCGCCACGGCTTCTCTGAGCCCGTCCCGAAACCCTGTGGACAGCCTGATCGCCGATATGACCGCCCAGCTCATCATCCACTCCGGCTGTCTCTATGACGGGTGCCGGATGCAGACCGGGGCGGGCAAGATATCTCTGGCCGTGGCGTCCAAGCTGAGCCGATATATGGAGCAGGAGCAGATCACCGCGGATTTTGCCATGGGCGGCGTCACCGGGGCCATGGTGGAGATGCTGGAGAAAGGACAGATACGGGCGCTGTACGACGTGCAGAGCTTTGACGGCCGGGCCGTTCGGTCCGTTCTGGACAACGACCGCCATATGGAGGTGTCCGCCACGGCATACGCCTCGCCCAGCGCCAAGGGCGGCGCCATCGTGGACCAGCTGGATTTCACCATCCTGGGGGCCACGGAGATCGACACAGGGTTCAATGTGAACGTGATCACAGACTCCAACGGATGTCTGATAAGCGGCACGGGCGGCCACGGTGATTCCGCTGACGGCGCCCAGCTGACCATCATCACGGCGCCCCTGTACCGGATGAAGTATCCCACGGTGACGGACCGGGTGAGCGCCATCTGTACACCGGGCCGATGCGTGGATGCGTTCGTGTGCGAAAAGGGCATTGCCGTCAACACCGAGATCGAGCACAACCGGGAGCTGGTGTTCCGCCTGCGGGACGCCGGGCTGCCCGTGCGCACCATCCAGGATATGAAGGTGGAGGCGGAGCGCTTCACAGGAAAGCTGCCGCCCCTGCGGCAGGGCGGCAGAACAGTGGCAAAGGTCCTGTGGCGGGACGGTACGGTACTGGACGAGATCGGCGCCTATCCGGAATAGTGGGGCGCTTTGGGGGCAGAAGGAGATTTGACATACCTTACCAGCTGAGATAAAATCGTATAATAATGGACGCCCGCAGCCAGGATAAGACATCGGGAAAAGGGGGAGATAGCCGTGGATTCCAGGGACTACCAGTATGCACTGACAATCGCGGAGACAAAGAGCTTCAGCCGCGCCGCCGAAAAGCTATATCTCGCCCAGCCGTATCTGAGCAAGTTTATCTCCAACCTGGAGAGGAATCTGGGTGTGCGGCTGTTCGATCGGTCGAAGAACCCGCTGAGCGTCACAGAGGACGGACAGGTGTTCATGAAGTACGCCCAACGTATCCTGGATATGGAGAACGAGATGCAGCAGGAACTGTCCGTGGGCGGCAGCCAGCGGTTTGCCATCGGCGCGACCACGATCATCGGGCGGGTGCTGTTTCCCAAGGTGCTTCCGGAGATGCTGGGCTCCTCCGACCGCCTGAAGATCATCACCACCGAGAGCTCCACTGTGGAGCTGGAGGAACAGGTGTACGAGGGGCAGCTCCACATCGCGCTGATATCCCAGCCGACCTTTATGGAGGGGCTGCGCTATGAGCTGCTGCAGAGCCACCGTCTGCTGTTGGTGGTGCCGTCGGAGCACCCGCTCTACCAGAGGGAATACGCGGGTATGGTGCGGCCGTTCCCCTATGAGATAAGCATACTGAATAACCAGATGTATGTGCTGGCGTCGAAGAAGATGGGCCTCCGGCGAATGGTGGACCAGTTCATGTTCGAGTACGGCATCACGCCCCATATCGCCGTGGAGACCAGCCATTATGAACAGGCGCTCCAGCTGTCGGAGGCCACGGGCAATCTGCTCACCTTTGTGGCGGAATACTACCGGGACCATCTGCGGGCGGCGGCGGACAACGCCTCCAATTATTTCTATTTTGAGAACTGGCCCCAGGTCATCAAAATGTACGCCGTGTACCGCAAAAAGACGGCCCTGGTGGAAAAGTGCATCGAATGCGTTCGTTCCTCGTAAGAGGCATAGTGATGAAACGGCAGCGCGCCGCCCTTGGGCGGCGCGCTGTTGTATCTTTTTGCTTTTATTACGGGGCCTTGGGGGGCTGGATGGGGTAGTCCGCCAGCACGTCCAGCATGTGGGAGTAGTCCTGGTTGGCCAGGTGGGTGTAGCGGGCCCACCGATCCCGTATCTGGCTCCGGGCCTCCACCAGCAGGGCCTCCGCCTGGTCGGGGAAGGTCCGCAGCAGGGAGTTGAAGCGCACCTCGCCCATGAAGAACTCCCGCAGGTCGTATTTGGGATCGGTGAAGTCCAGCATGAAGGGGTTCAGCCCCTGGGTCTTGCGCTTGGGATCGTAGCGGTACAGTACCCAGTAGCCGCTCTTCACCGCCAGACGGGCTTCCTCCTGGGAATAGGCCATGCCCTTGACGATGCCGTGGTTGATGCAGGGGGCGTAGGCCACGATCAGGGAGGGGCCGTCGTGGGCCTCGGCCTCCTTCAGGGCCCGGATGAACTGGGCCGGGTCGGCGCCGATGGCCACGGAGGCCACGTATACGTTCTGATACTGGGTGGCCAGCATGCCCAGGTCCTTCTTGCCCGTGCGCTTGCCCGCGGCGGCGAATTGGGCCACCGCGCCGTAAGGCGTGGCCTTGGAGGCCTGCCCGCCGGTGTTGGAGTATACCTCCGTGTCCACCACCAGGATGTTCACATCCACCCCGGAGGCCAGCACGTGGTCCAGCCCGCCGTAGCCGATGTCGTAGGCCCAGCCGTCGCCGCCGTACATCCACATGCTCTTTTTCACCAGCTGGTCCTGGGCGGCCCGGACGGCGTCCACCAGCGGGCCCGTCTCCTTCGTGGCTTGCAGTGCGGCCATGACCTTATCGCTGAGAGCCAGGGTGTCCTCCTTGTCGTCAAAGCCCGCCAGCCAGGCCTCCAGGGCGGC
>CANROZ010000054.1 GCA_947632365.1 uncultured Oscillospiraceae bacterium | reverse complement strand
ACCGGCATGGACGATACCGTAGTTGAATATGCCCTTAGCAGGACATTGTCGCCTACTATGGTTGCAAACTATACGCTTCATCTGCCCGATAAGAAGCTCCTGCAAGACAAACTGCGTGAAATAACAGATTTGGCAATGGAAGGTGGTGAGGACAAATGAAAGCGGTGATCTATGCCCGGTACTCGTCGGACAATCAGCGGGAAGAGAGCATAGAGGGACAGATACGCGAATGCAATGAGTATGCCGAGCGCAACGGGATCACGGTCCTGTGCAGCTATATCGACCGGGCCCTGTCTGCCCGTACTGCCGACCGTCCCGACTTCCAGCGCATGATCCGGGACAGCGAAAAGGGTCTGTTCGACGTGGTGCTGGTGTGGAAGCTGGACCGATTCTCCCGCGACCGCTACGACAGCGCACACTACAAGCACATCCTGAAAAAGAACGGCGTCAAGGTGCTGTCCGCCAAGGAGAACATATCCGAGGGGCCGGAGGGCATCATTCTTGAATCCATGCTGGAGGGCTATGCGGAGTATTACTCGGCGGAGCTGTCGGAGAAGATCCACCGGGGCCAGAAGGAAAACGCCTTGAAATGCAAGAATAACGGCGGCTGGCGGGCGCTTGGCTATACCGTAGACGCGGACGGCTCCTTTGTGATCGACCCGCTGACCGCGCCGATCGTCAGGGAGATATTCACCCGGTATGCCGACGGCGAGACGATCACGGATATTGCACAGTCGCTCAACGACCGGGGGCTGACGACGAGTCAGGGAAGGCCGTTCCGGTGCGCCACGGTGAGCATCATGCTGAAAAACCGGAAGTACATAGGCGAGTACCGCTACGGCGGCGTGGTCGTGCCCAACGGCGTTCCGGCCATCATCGACGAGGAGACCTTTGCGCGGGTGCAGGAGCGGCTGGAGAAGAACAAGAAAGCTCCCGCCAAGGCGAAGGCGGCGGACGAGTATCTGCTGACCACGAAACTGTTCTGCGGGACCTGCGGGCGGCTGATGGTGGGCGAGAGCGGCACCAGCGGCACGAAGGGCGTCAAGCATTATTACTACAAATGCGGCGGCGCGAAGCGGCACCTGGGATGCAAACGGAAAGCCGTCAAGAAACAGTGGATAGAGCGGGCTGTCGTGCTCTGTGCGGTGAAGCGGGTGCTGCAAGATCAGGAGATTGAGCGCATCGCGGAATCCATCGTGAAGTTGCAGGAGCAAGAGGACACGACCCTGCCGGCATTGCAGCATCAGCTTCAGGAGTGTGAAAAGGGCATAGAAAATATGCTCAACGCGATCCAGGCAGGAGTGTTCACCTCGTCCACCAAGGAGCGGCTGGATAGGCTGGAGGCGCAGCGGGACGATTTGAAGATTGCCATCCTGCAAGCACAGATGCGGAGGCCGACGTACGCGAAAGAGCAGATCGTCAGCTGGATCAGCCGATTCAAATTCGGCAACGCCGACGACCCGGCCTATCAGAAGGGCATTATTGATACGTTCATCAACTCGGTCTACGTCTTTGACGATAAGCTGGTATTCACCTTCAATTACCATGACGGGACGGAGACCATCACGCTGAAAGAGATCGAAGAAGCGTTCGGTTCGGATTTGGAGCAGGTTGCTCCACCAAAAAGGAACGGTTATTTGGATACAAAGGCCGTTCCTTTTTTGCATCCAAAATGCCTAAAAGCTGGCATTACCGTTTTTGCTCGACGACAGAATACAGCTGACCGTTTTTTGGACAACCCGGTGTTTATGCTGTGAACAGCTGAGTGAAAAGAAGATAAGAGTGGGGAAAAGGAGGATACAAATGATTCAATGTGACCTCAATAAAGTGCGCGAACGGGATATGGACCTGCTGTTCATGCAGGCCTTTATGACAGACCCGGGCTTTGTGAAACTGGTGTTGAGGGAGGCAGGACTTGATATCGGTGCTCCTTCCATCGTGAAAGCAGAGCTGTCGCAATCCATAGGTGACTTGGGCGAGACCGATATTTACTTCGTCGTGGAAATAGAGAGACATCGCTATGGTATCCTCATTGAGGACAAAGTGGACGCGCCAGCAATGCCGGACCAGTGCAAGCGGTACATAAAGCGCGGGGAATGGGGTGTGAAACACGGAAAGTTCTCCGATTTTGTGGTGTTCCTTTTCAGCCCGGAGAAATACCATGAATTGAACGAAGAAGCACAAAAGTATGACCATTATATCTCGTATGAGACCTTTCTGCGGTATTTCGGCGAAAAGGATGACCCCATAAGTATTTTGAGGTGCCAACAGCTTGCCCAGGCCATAAAAAAAGCAAAGAGACCGCCAGTGACAGAGCTGGATCAGAAAATGAACTCCTTTTTTGTGCGGTATAAGGAATACCAGAGGAGATATTATCCAACTCTGAACTGCACCACAAAGGAAACGTCAAATGGCTGGTGGCCCCACTATCTCACCCGATTGGGGACTGTATATTTGTACCACAAAATGCAGGAAGGATATGTTGACCTTACTTTTTCCAATGCGGCAGGCGAACTGGTTACCCTTGAGGGAATTGCCGGATGGCTCCGAGAGCATGGGGTGCCTGGTGCTTTGGCTGTTAAAACCAGCATGGCGGGATCAATACGGATCGTGGTGCCAAAGCTGCGGGTTAAAGAGCCATTTGAGGGAACATCAGAGGAGGAATTGAATGCCTGCTTTGATGCGATTCAAGCGTTGATCGATTTTGCAAATATAGCTGAGTTGGCTGGTTCTATCAGCAAACTCCCGAAAAAATAAGAAACACTGAGGCTCTCCGGTTACAAGAAGAATATGTCATTAGACGAAGAGTAACATAGGAGAATGGAAATGAAACTGTGGGCGTTGAGACACGGAATTGGGAATTGTCTTGCTTTTGTAAAGCATCCATATACTAGCATACACCCGAAACCCGGCGACTGGTTTTGGCATCAGCACATCTGCTTGGCTCTGCGCCTCGGTCCAGAAACGTACCAGGCGTTCTGCCCCTATGCAGCGCAGCGGGAGTTTGAGCCGGAGGCCGCTGATCAATGCGATAAATGCTCTAACTTCGTCATCCTGAGCAGCCTTGATCGCAAGATGCATATCGAAGGAAGTCCGGACCTTTTCGATGCCTACAACCGGGAGCAGGGCGAGTTTGAAGTGAGAGAAGAGCTGTGATACCCGTTGACAGTCCGCTTGAGTGGGTATTGAAATGTTTTCTGCTGAATGATATACTTTTGGTAGACCGCAGGGAGCGGGTCCTGTCGATGAAGCGAATTTGTGACAAGTAGGATGCACCCCCCTTTTTTCGCGTTTGCACCCCCTTGGAGGAAATTCTATTATTGGCGCAGTTCTTTGCCAAGATCGAGAGATCCGAACTTGATTCCAATAGGAAACGGGTTCGGATCTCTTGCGTATGTTGAGGACATAGGGATATAAAGGTAAGGCTGTATGGTAAATGATATGCTGACGATAGCAAGGTACGGAGGGGATATAATCGCCTCCAGGGGGATGCAGGCGGAAAAGGGTTTCCTCCAGCATGGCAGCGTGAGCACGTTCGAGCACTCCGTATCCGTGACGAAGATGTGCCTGCGCCTTTCCAGGGCGCTTCATCTGACCACAGACGAGAGATCGCTCATCCGTGGGGCGCTGCTGCACGACTATTACCTTTACGACTGGCATGAGCCCCGCGGCGGGAACGATCTGCATGCGTTCTCACACGCCGGAAAGGCGCTCAAAAATGCGTCGCGGGATTTCAGCCTGAACGAGATCGAGCGCGATATGATACAGTGCCACATGTTCCCGCTGACCGTAAGGCCGCCGCGCTACCGGGAGAGCGCGATCCTGTGCCTTGCGGACAAGGTGTGCGCCATCCGGGAGACATGCGTGGGCATCGGACAGAAGATCGCCGGCCACATGGCATAGGGGCGCGGCAGAGACCGTTTTCTAAATTGTGGTCTGATCTCATCCGGTCGTGGATCGCATATCAATGGTGATGGACAGACGCCCGCCCAGGGCGGTGGCGATGCGTTCCAGTGTCGCCACGGAGGGATTCGCCACGCCCCGCTCGATTTTGGAGATGTCAGACTGATCGATGCCGGTCAGGGCGGCCAGCTGCTTCTGTGACATCCCTGCCAGCGCACGGGCGGACGCGACGGCATGAGAGGACGCATGCTGAATGGGGATGTTCTCTGTGTGGATGGTCTCGCCATCTTCGTAAATGGTCTCGGCCTCGATGTCCAGATCATCGTTCCAATAGATGCCGTATGCGCCCATCAGCTTGCCGGAGAGGAAGAGAGCCCGATCCTCCAGTGCTTTCAGCTGGGGGTACTTGGGGAACAGCGCCCGCATATCGTACTTTTTTACGACGCCGTCCTGAAACGTTACGGCCAGGGCCGTCCCGTCCAGGAACTTCAAGTCTATTGCCTTGTGAAACATATCGGTCACCTCCCAGATACCGCTATTATTTGAGCGGCGGCAGCTTGACATACTTCTCGGTCTCCCACATCTCCAGGAGTTCTTTCTGATACAGCATGACGAACTCCTTCACCAGCGCCTGGGCCTTCGGCGGGAACTCGCCTTCCATCAGCTCTCCGGTGAGCACGGAGAACGGCGCGTCGAAGTCCTGGGTGATCGCGTGGATGTGCGGAGGATTGTGCTCCTTGTTGCGGAAGTACATGACGATGATGATCCCATAGAAGTGGCTGATGGTCGGCATGGCATAGTTCCTCCCTTTTGACTTTACCACTATTATAGGGGATAAATCCCCTAATGTCAACAGGGAGTTTCCAGTGCTCCGCGGCTGTGAAACTTGTTATTTCACGGTGTTCGTGCTATATTGGCGCAAACTGACACTATAGGGAGGAGAGGCGCCATGCTTACAGTAAACAAGACATCGAAGATCATGTTGGAACGTGATAAGACCCTCCGGGTTGTTATGGTCGATAAATTCAAGGAAGAGGACGCCAAGTCGCTGCTCAAGTCAGCTTTTGGATGTGCTCGACAGTCAGAGGGACGAGCAAAAGAACAACAAGGTGGAATAGACGTCTGACGGTGATGGGCTGTACCCCCCTAACAGTCAAATGCACCCCCTTGAACTTTTGCACCCCCTCTCTGAAGAAATCTGCACCCCCGTGGAAAATACCTTGTATCCACATTAGCAGCATATTTCAAAAAGAAACGGTGATCGTGATACGACCACCGTTTCCGTTTTTAGTTTCGCGAGGATCGAGCCCTAGTCGTCATCCTCTCCATATCCATATACTATGTTTTTATAACCGCAATGGGGACAAATTACATAGGCATGAGAATTATCCCCATCTTCCCATGGAAGGACAAGTTCTCCTCCTGCCAGGGACCCACCACATTCAATACAATCATCCATAGAAAAGTCTCCTTATCTTTCTAAGCTAAATATCTAAGTGCTCTTCCAATTCGTCTTCAGAAAAGCTATAACAACAGTTATTGCACTCCCAGTACCCATCGCCCAGGGGTAAATCTCCGCCATGGAAAGTCATTCGCTTACCACATTGAGGGCATTTCGGATGATCTGTATCTCGTCCGGTGTTAGCATAGTACACATCGCGAGCTAACCGTTTAAAAAAGTTGTCAAACATAAGAACTCCTCCAACAAAAGAAACGTATCCAATACTTAACTAACTTTCTGCCTTTTCAACGGTGATCTCCATGTACTGCATGGAGTCTATAAAGCTGAGGCCTACGTTCACACCCTCGGCATTTGTCCCGGAAAACGAGATAGACGTAGTATCATTCGGATAGTCGTTTGCAAAACCCATCTGTTCGCATGCTTCGATGTACTTCAAATAATAGTCATGGGATATATCATACGCCTTTGCGTAAAAGTATTCCTCGTCATCATGTTCCACGGTCGCAATTCTCGTTTCGGGCTTGGGAATCATTTCTGCATAATTGCTGTCCGACCAAACAAAAAGCTCTTCAGCAGTATCAGAGACGCTGTAGCCATCGTTTTCAGGGCTGTAGGATACGCTATGCTCTTTACCGTCGTCCCCAATAAAGTATATATCAGCGCGGTCCAGTTCCATTAACTCACATTGTTCTGTGCTGGTAGGTTCTGTATTGTATATCATGTAGCAGATTGCATTTTCAGCTGTTTCCCCTGGGTCGCATACGATCCAATCCAATACGTAGGGTTCCATGTCGGCGATCTCCTCGTCAGAGATCAGAGAATCTGATATGGGATCCACTAATTGCAATTGCTCCGACGTAACGCCTTCTTTCATTTTAAATACGAGGTCGAATTTGACGATTGTAAAGTCAGAATTGTTTGTGTAATCAAATGCTGCAACAGGTTCTTCATAACGAACGGCATTTCTGAATGTCCATGATAGTTCCTCTATTTTGGGATAATCCGTTACGTTTTCCGGTTCTGTGGCTGTATTTGGTGCTGTTTCCGCGCTGTCGATTTCCTGTTCATCAGTTGGTGCGTTCTGTTTGCTCGCGGTTTCTCCGCATCCTGCGAGTGCGAGGAGCGATGCGAGCGCAAGGATGATTGCTATCCATTTTTTCATGTTGCTTTCCTCCGATCCTGATCGTTATCGTGACATTCGCCACCAAAGTGGACAAAACACATTTTAGTAAAGATATTTACTAAAGTCAATAGTAAATTTCTTTACTGGGGTATACTCCCCCTATCAGGGGGTGAGGCCATGCAGAGCTATCAGGAGCGCATTCGGGCGCTCCGGGAGGACCATGACCTGACCCAAGAGCAGGTGGCAAAGTACCTGGGTACATCCCAGACGATGTACGCCCGGTATGAGCGGGGAGCCAACGAACTGCCTGTGCGCCATCTGGTGGCGCTGTGCAGACTGTACCATGTTTCGGCGGATGAGATATTGGGGATATGAACTGTTTTGGGGCGCGTTCCCGTTGAGAGGACGGCTAGACTGAGGACCGGTCCCCTTTTTTCATACAGCAAAAGGCACAGAAGCGGAGTCGTCGTCGCTCCATTTCTGTGCCTTGTTTCTGTTGTATGCCCTGGGATTGGCCGGTTTGCGCGTCACGGGGCTGATGGCCCAGGTGCCGCGCTTTTTTGCGTCCAGCTCCCGCTTTTTCTTTTTCGAGAGCTTGGCATACGGGATGAACTTTTCCATAATGCTCCTTCTTTTTTCGATCTCGGTTCAGGCGTAAAACACGTCCCCGGTGTCCAGGCTGAGGGCGCCCAGATGTCCGCCGAAGGCACAGCCGCAGTCGATGAATATGCGGCGGCCGGTACGGTAAACGCGGCCCGGTTCCGGAGCGCCGGGGATCAGCTGGGTGGGCGTGTGGCCGGAGACCACATACCGGTCGGGCCAATAGCTCGCTTCAAAGTCCCCCTGGCCGATGATCAGCTCGTCGGGGCGGTAGCCGTCCAGCGGCCGGTCCGGAGAGAAGCTCGCGAACCCCGCGTGGACCAGCACGTAGTCCTCTCCGCCGGCGCGGACCTGCTCATAGAGGCTGAACTCGCCCAGGTAGTCCAGCACATCTGTCCGCTCCGATGGGGACAGCGCCCGGAACGCCCGAAGGGTAGGCTCCCCGCCGTTGGCGGACCAGTCCCGGAGCGCCGCCAGCTTCTCGCCGTCCAGCGCCGACAGGCTCTCGTCGGTGACCTCGCGCATGAGAAAGCGAAGACAGTAGGCCATCATGTACTCGTGGTTGCCCAGGATGGGCGTCACGTTGGGGCGGGCCATCATGTCCAGGAGGATCCGGATGCCATCCGGGCCCCGGTCGACCACGTCCCCCAGGACGTAGAGGGCGTCCTGGGACCGGAGACCGATGGTCTGCAGTATCCGGCGGTATTTGTCGTAACGGCCGTGGGGGTCGGATATGCAATATGTGCTCATGGATACCTCCCGATGCGCATTTATTGCTCCAGCAGCTCGGCGGCGGCGCTCAGATTGACCTGCTCCCGGGCCCGGAGGGTCCGGGCGGAGGCGGACAGGTGCTCGCCGTCCATGTGCATGGCGAAGTCCGCCAGCTCCGTCAGGGCCTCGGCGGTCACGTTCTCCAGCTTCACCAGGGGGAAGCCGGCCTCGGCGCAGAAGGCGTCCACCTTGGGGTCGTAGCTGACGCCGGCGGCGGGGACCCCGTCCCGCAGGGCGAACACCAGCCCGTGCAGGCGCATACTGAGCACCACGCTCATCCGGCCCACCCGCTTCGGGTCCGCCGACACCGCATAGGGCACGCCGTCCAGCTCCGCGCACACCGAGCGCACCGCCTGCCGGTCGCCGGGGGCCAGGCAGATGAACACCGGCGCCAGGCGGTACCGCTGCCACACGTACCTGGCCGCCTGGGCAAACTCCGGCACGTGCTCCCAGAACCCCGGCCAGGGCCGCAGCACGAACCCCGCCTTCGGCTCCCGCTCACCCGACGCGGCCGGCAGGCTCAGGGCCGGGTCCGCCGCCAGCAGCAGCCGGGGCTTGTCCACGCCCCAGTCCCGGAGGGTGCGCAGGCTGTCCCCGTCCCGGAGGGCGATCACGTCGGCGCAGGCGTTCAGGCATTCCACCGTCCTCTGCCGCTGCCTGAGCCCGTTGATGGGACCCATGCCCACGCCGTAGAGCATCACCCGGCAGCCCATGGCCTTCGCCGCCCGAAGCACTGTCAGATAGAACCACAGGCTGCGCCGGCTGGTCACGTCCTGCAAAAGGCTGCCGCCCCCCAGGATGAACAGCCGGGCCCGGCCCATGGCCCACAGCCAGCCGGGCACATTCAGCCGGCCCACGCCGCCGATGCCCGCCCGCCGGCCGGTCCTTTTGCCGCCCCGGGCGATGACGGTGAGGGGCAGGTCCTGCTCCAGCCGGCGCAGCGCGGCGACCATGGCGGTCAGCACCGCCTCGTCTCCGGCGTTGTCCATGCCGTAGGCCCCGGATATGACCGCCCCGCGGCGCTGCTCCGGGGGGAGGATGAACGGATTTTTCATGGATGCTCCTTGTGCGCAAGTCAAGTTTGCAGTACAATAAAATATATCGGCAAATGTATTATAACGCATCTTTCGGAAAGGGGCAACCATGACCGAGTTCTATCTTATCCGCCACGCGGAGGCGGAGGGCAACCTGTACCGCCGGCCCCAGGGACAGTACGACTCCAACGTCACCATGCTGGGCCGCCGGCAGATCGCCGCCCTGGCCGAGCGGTTCCGCACCGTGCCCATCGACGGGCTGTGGGCCAGCGACCTGATCCGCACCCGGTCCACCGCCAGCGCCATCCTCAAGTACCACCCGGACCTGGTGCTGCACACCGACCCGGCCCTGCGGGAGGTGGACGTGGGCTGCTGGGAGGACCGGACCTGGGGAGAGCTGGACGCGGAGGACGCCGAGCAGCGCCGGCTGTTCACCCAGGACCCGGCCCGGTGGCACGTGCCCGGCAGCGAACCGTTCGAGCAGGTGCAGCGGCGTGTAAAGGGGGCGCTGCTGGGCCTGGCGGAGGCCTATCCCGGCAAGACCGTGGCGGTGGTGAGCCACGCCTTCGCCATCCGGGCCCTGGCCAGCCTGCTCACCGACACGCCCTACGGCAACCTGCCCTACAGCGACAACACCGCCGTCACCCATGTCCGGGCGGAGAACGGGGAGCTGAAGCTCATCAGCTACGGCGACGCCTCTCACCTGGGCGCGCTGAGCACCTTTGCCCACCAGGGGCTGGCGGGGGATCACATGGGCAAAAAGGCCGACGGCCGGCCTGTGCCTCTGATGCTGCCGGCGGATCGGGACTATTACATCCGCTGCTACAGCCAGACCTGGCAGGCCAGCCACGGCAATCTGGATGGCTTCTCCCCGGCGCTGTACCTGCACGCCGCGGCCTCCCACGCCGGGGCCGACCCCCGGTGCCTGCAAAAGCTGCTGTACGGCGGCCGGACGGTGGGGCTCATTGAGCTGGACCCGGAGCGGGGCGCGGAGGACGGCGCGGGCTGGATCAGCCTTCTCTGGGTGGAGCCGGACCAGCGGGGCCGGCGCTTCGGCGCGCAGCTGGTCGGCCACGCGGTGTCCACCTTCCGCCGCAGAGGCCGCCGGTCCATCCGGCTGCACGTGTCCCAGACCAACGCCGGCGCCCTGGGTTTTTACCAGGCGCTGGGCTTTGTGCGCCTGGGCCGGGCGGAGGGCGTGGGCGGACCGCTGTGGCTGATGGAGCTGGACATCGAGCCGCGGGTGTGGATGCTGCCATGAGACCGAGACCGCTGCTTATGACCGACCTGCCCACGGTAAAGCGGGTGTCCATCGGCCCCGGCCGGCGCATCGCCGCCATCTCCGACGTGCACGGGGACCTGGCGTACCTGCAGGGGCTGCTGGCAAAGTGCGCGCCGGAGGACGTGATCGTGTTCGTGGGGGACCTGCTGGAGAAGGGGCCCGACTCCCTGGGCACGCTGCGATACGTGATGGAGCTGGCGAAAAAGAGGGAAGTGCATGCCGTGTGCGGCAACTGCGACTTCTGGCAGAACTTCTGCGACCTGCCCGACGACCCGGCCCAGGACGCATTTTACCTGCAGTATCTGGTGGGCCGCAACCGGGGCTGGGGCGACGGGGTGATCGCCCAGATGCTCCATGAGCAGGGCATAGAGATCGGCTGGAGGATGGACCTGGCCGCTGCCAAGGCGGCGGTGCGGGAGCGGTACCAGCCGGAGCTGGACTTCATGCGGGGGCTGCCCACCATCCTGGAGACGGAGGACTACACCTTCGTCCACGGCGGGCTGGTCCCGGAGCGGGGCGCCTTCGCCTGTATGAAGCTGGACCACTACCGCACCGCGGCCCGGCCCCACGAGAAGTGGACCGTGGTGGGCCACTGGCCGCTGGTGCTCTACCACGAGGACGTGGTGGACGCCCGGCCCATCGTGGACGCCGATCTGCGCCTGGTCAGCATCGACGGCGGGTGCGTGCTCAAGGACGACGGACAGCTCAACGCCTTCTTCCTGCCGGATATGACCTGGGCCAGCTACGACCGCTTCCCCACGGCGCGGGTGAAGGCGGACCAGGCGGCCGGCGCCCGCCACTGGTACATCCGCTACGGGGACAACCGGGTGCGGATCCTCTCGGAGGACGGGGAATTCTGCCGCTGCCGGCATATCCGCACCGGCTATGAGATGGACGTGCCCGCCGACCACATCCTGACCAGGGACGGGGACCTGGCCACGGTCAACGACGTGACCGACTACCGGCTGCCGCTGCGGGCGGGGGACGAGATCAGCGTGGTGCGCGTCACCAGCCGGGGCGTGATGTGCAAGCACGGTGGCGTGTCCGGCTGGTACGACGGGGAGATAGAGGAAAACTGAATGATGCATGCGCCCCAGAATCCGGCCCCCTCTGACGAGGGGGCCATTTTACGATATGGAAGATAAAAATAAGGCGTCGGAGCAAAGTCGCCTTTGCTCCGACGGGGCCCGCCCTGCCGTGGGGGCCTGATTTGTAACCTGCACAGCTTGGCAGGTGGGTCGCCTCGTGGCGGTTTCCGCGCTTCCAACTTCCGGCCAAAGCCGGGAGGCCTGCGCTCCGCCGCCATATATGGCATCCCTTATGATAGATGTGGGTCCAACCGGGCCCTTGAGACCACGCACAGGGCAGGTTTCGATCGTGTTTTATTCCTGTTCCTCGGCCGGCTGCTCGTCGTCCTCGGAGAAGACCTTTTGCATATAGTACTCGTACACCCGCTGCAGCTGATCCTCATCGTCCACGGAGACGAACTGCTCCTCGCCGTCCTGCTCCACCACCTTCAGGATGATGAAGCCGTAGTCCGGGTCGTCCTCGTCCATGTCGGCGGGCAGGAAGACCATGTACTCCTC
>CANROZ010000053.1 GCA_947632365.1 uncultured Oscillospiraceae bacterium | reverse complement strand
TCACACCGTTTCCAAAATCAAATTGATGTTACAAAGGCCGCCCGCTCGGGACACCTTCCTTACGGAGGGTGTCCCGCAGGGGACCGCTTTTTGGTGCTCACAGCAGCTTTTTGCCCCAGACGCCGTCGTAAACGAAGTCCTCCAGCGCCTTGCGGGGCCGGGGCTTGGGGTCCTGGGCGGGCACGCCCAGGGGCGTGAGGGCCACCAGACGGTAGGGCTCCGGGATGCCTAGAAACTCCTTGATGGGCTGCTCCTCGAAAAGGCCGATCCAGCAGGTGCCAAGGCCCATCTCCGTGGCGGCCAGGCAGCCGTTCTCCAGGGCGATGCCGATGTCGGTCATGTAATACTGCTTGCCCTCCTCGTCGCCGCTCTGGGTGGGGTCTGCCACCACGGCGATGAAGTAGGGGACGGTCTCAAATACGCCCTCCCGGCGGGGGTTGTGGTTCAAAAGCTCGCCCAGCTTCATGATCTGCTCCCGGTCGGACAGCACGATCACCTGCCAGCACTGCATGTCCTTCCAGGACGGGGCCAGGTGGATGGCCTCCAAAAAGGTCATGAGCTGCTCACGGGAGACAGGCGCGTCCTGGTACACGCGGATGCTCCGGCGCTTTTCGATGGCTTCCATCACGTTCATTGTCAGTTCCTCCGTGTATGTGTTATTTATGCTTCGGCGTCCAGCCGATCCAGCTCCCGGATCAGCGGGGCGCAGATATCCTCCACAGCGCCCTCCTCGGTGAACAGGCGCAGACCGCACCGGGGCAGCACGTCCATATACTGGTCGCTGTACACATCGCATTCCAGCATGGCCTTCCAGGCGTCGACGCCCGCCTGGCGGTCCTGCTGGGCCAGGTCCCATATCTGGATGGAGGCCAGGGCCGAGACCGCGTAGCTGATATAATAGAAGGGCCTATCAAAGGTGTGGGTGACATACATCCAGTCGTAATCCACGTCCATGGGCTCATAAAAGCCGTAGGAGCTGCGGATGTCGGCGAACAGGCGGTTCATCTCGTCCACCGTCATGTCCGGCCGGGCAAAGACCTCCCGCTGGAACTCGTCCTGGACACAGCCCTCCAGCACGCTCTCCAGCATGCTGCCCAGGACCATGAACCGGGCGATGTCGGCGCCGTCGTCAAAGATATCGTCATAAAACTCCGTGGTGAGCATCTCCAGCCCGGTGGAGTGTATCTCCATCAGGTCATAGCTGCCCACGCTGGTGAGGATGTTGGGCATGGGAACGCGGCTGTCGTAGATATAGTGGCCGAACTCGTGGAATGCTGACGACAGGTCCAGGCAGTCCCCGTACAGGGAGATGAAGATGAACGGGACCTCATACTCCGACAGGGTGATGGTGTAGGCGGTGGGGGAACGCTCGTCGCCGATGGCCAGATCGTACAGCCCGTGCTCGGCCATGAGCCGGACGGCTTCCTGCAGAGAGGGGTCGATCTGGGGGGCATACTGCGCCAGCGCCTCCACAAGGCCGTCGCCGTCCAGGATGGGGGTGGGCTCGTCGCTCTCATACCACAGATCGCTGTAGTAGAGCGTGTCGTAATACTCCCGGCCCACCTCTTTCACCGCGTCGCAGAGGGTCTGGGCATCCTCGGGGGAGTAGTCCCGGCCGAAGATGTCCGTGTAGGCCATCTGGGCGTAGCTGTCATAGTCCAGAAGTTCCGCATATTCTCGGCGCAGCTGCACCAGCTGCTGATAGATGGGTGCCAGCTTTTCGTTCAGCTGCTCCTGCAGGCCGTAATAGACCTCCAGATAGCCGTCGTAGTCCTGGTAGGAAAGGCTCGTGCCCTGAAATCCGGTGATCATATCCCAGGTCCAGGTCCGGCCCAGATAGGAATAGGTCAGCTCGTCGGTCTGGGCGGAGAGGGTAAAGTACTGGTCCACCAGCTCCGACTCCTTGGCCAGTATCTCGCTCTCCCGGTCGCTCATGGCGTTATATTCTGCAAAGGCGTCCGCATTCTCCTGGCCCACGTGTGCGGCAAAGGCGTCGGCGCAGGGCCCCTGGGTCACCTGGCACAGGGCGGAGCACAGCGCGTCGTAGGCGTCGGCGGCCAGACCGTCGCAATAGGTGTTCTCCTCCGTCCAGTACTCGTCGGTCACATCGGCGCTGTAGTGCAGATAGGCCACCGTGCACAGGGTGTCGATGTGGGCGTACTCGGCGTAGAGCTCGTCGTACAGTGCCAGAACGGCCTGGGCATCCTCGCCTGCGGCCAGCTCCGTCATCTCGTCCGTCATCGCATAAAAATCCGCCGGGTCATAGTGGGTGTACTCTACATCCTCCCACTGGGGGATTGGCGGGGCCGTCTGCGCCTCGTCCCGGGGCGCCTCGTCGGCCGCGGGCTCCGCCGCGTCCTCCGCCACCAGAACGTCCTCGTCGGACGCCACGGCGCCGGATATAGCGGCCTGGATATCCTCCCGCAGGTCCCCGCTCACATCGGTCAGCCCCCGGGAGGCGGACAGCGCCATCAAAACGGCCAGAAGGATAGAAATGAACGATTGCATGGTGCACCTCAATTTCCAGAAACTCAGATGTGGAACGATGTGTATCGATTCATTATAGCATACCACATTTAAAAAGAAAACACACTTTCTTCGGCGATTGACATTCTGCCCGGCACCCTGTATAATGACGGCCTGTGTGGCATTCGTGATATCAATAGGAGAACCCATGGACAAAGGCATTCACAAATTCATCGGGGACAGGCGTTTTTACCGCCGGGCGCTGACGGTGGCGCTGCCCATCATGCTGCAAAACACGGTGACCAACTTCGTCTCCCTGCTGGACAATATTATGGTGGGCCAGACCGGGACCGCCTCCATGAGCGGCGTGGCGGTGGTGGGGCAGCTCTTCTTCGTGTTCTACCTCATCATCTTCGGCACCGTGTCCGGGCCGGGCATCTTCTGCGCCCAGTTCTGGGGCGCGGGGCAGGAGAAGCCCTTCAAGGCGGCGTTCCGCTATAAGCTGTTCACCGCCCTGGGGGTGTGCGCGGTCTGCATGGCGGTGTTCAGCCTGGCGGGCCGTCCGCTGGTGAGCATGTATATCACCGGGGAAGAGGAACAGAGCGCCCAGGTGCTGGGCTACGGCCTGAGTTATATGCGCATCATGCTGTGGGGGATGATCCCCTACGCCGTGTCTATGGCCTACGCCACCACATTGCGGGAGGCGGGGCGGTCCGCGGTGCCCATGTTCTCCTCCTGGCTGGCGGTGGCGGTGAACATCTCTCTGAACTGGGTGCTGATCTTCGGCAAGCTGGGCGCTCCGGCGCTGGGCGTGCGGGGTGCGGCCATCGCCACGGTCATCGCCCGCTTCGCGGAGATGGCCGTCAATATCCTGTGGAGCCATCGGCACAGCGGGGAGGTGCTGTTCACCCGCCATATGATGGACGGATTCCCCATGGACCGCTCTATGCTGTGGGACATCTTCCGCCGCAGCCTGCCCCTGGCGGCCAACGAGGCGCTCTGGTGCCTGGGCACTGCCACGCTGAACCAGATATACTCCACCCGGGGCATCACGGTCATGGCGGCGCTGAACATCGCCTACGTGCTGTTCGACGTGTTCACGGCCATCGCCTTCAGCATCGGCACCACCATCGGCATCCTGGTGGGCCAGGAGCTGGGAGCGGGGGAGACGGAGAAGGCGGTGGACACGGACCGGAAACTGCTGGCCCTGGGGTTCATGCTCTCTGCGGCCATTGCCCTGGTCATGCTGGCGGCCTCCGGGCTGTTCCCCCGGTTTTACAATACCACCGGGGAGGTGCGCTCTCTGGCGGCGTCCCTCATACGCATCATGGCGCTGATCCTGCCCCTGGACTGCTTCGCCAACGGCAGCTATTTCACCATGCGCTCCGGCGGCAAGACCCTGGTGACGTTTTTGTTCGACAGCTGCTTCGTCTGGGCTGTGAACGTGCCTGTGGCCTGGGTGCTGGCCCACCACACCGCCTTGGGCATCCAGGCGGTCTACACCCTCAGCGTCTCCACCGTGGCCATCAAATGCGTCATCGGCGCCGTCATGGTCCATCGGCGCTATTGGGTCAATACCCTGGCGGTGGAAATGCCTGCCGTTGGGACAGAACCGTGACAAAAAGGTAAAGAATCTTAAAAATTCATAATTTATTCAGAATCTTTCGTTGACAACGGGTACTTTTGATGATAGAATTGTAACCGAATCCAAGGGGAAATAACAAGAAATAACAAAAAGATTACACTCACCGGAAAATGGATTCGGAGGTACAGCCATATGAAAAAGTTTTTGAGTTCTCTTGTCGTGCTGGCCATCCTTGTCGGCATGTTCGTGTGCCTTGGCACACAGGCGCTGGCGGCGGATGGGGACGCGGCGATCTTCGCCGTGAGCGGCGAACAGCTGTCGCCCGACAGCATCGGCCTGATGCAGGAGCAGTGCCCTGACTGCCTAGTCATCGACGTGGATGGCCTGGCGGACGGACAGTCCTCCATAGGCTATAATGTGGTCTATGCCCCCAGCGATCCTGGGATCATGACCGACTATGCCCTGATCTGGCCCGGCTTTGCCCAGATGTTCTATGTGGGCAGCGAGTCCGACCTGGTGGTCCTGGTGGGCGTTGACGCCAGCACCGCGGCGGAGGATATCGCGGCCGCCGTCAAGGCCTACACGGACGCCGAGCCCAGCGCCTACGCCATTGCCGTGGGTCCCGCGGATGCGGGCCAGGCTGTCATGGAGTCCGGCGCGGTCAACATGTTCCTGACCTACGGCCTGGACGAGACCGCCGCGGCGGAGAAGGCCAGCAATATGGGCGGTGTGAAGGTCGTCAGCGTGGCCCAGAAGAGCGAGCAGCCCGTCAGCCTCATCCAGCTGGATGGGGAGGGTGGCGCCGCCGCCCAGGCCATCCCTGTGCCCATGCCCGTGCAGGACCCCATGACGCAGGAGCCCCAGAACCAGGAGCCGCAGACGCAGGATACCCAGCCTCAGCCTGAGGAGTCCCAGCCTACCGAGGAGCCCCAGCCCACCGAGGAGCCCATCACCTATTATGACGTTATCTATGACGGCAACGGCAAGGACGAGGGCACCCACGTGCCTGACGACCACGGCATCGCCGCCGGAAGCACCTATAATCTGAAGGAGAACGGCTACACCAGGGAAGGGTACGATTTTAAGGGCTGGACCATCAACTCCACCGACGAGAGCGCCCCGGTCTATCAGCCGTACGATCCCATCACCGTGAACGAGAACATCACCGTCTACGCCAAGTGGGAGCTGGCGGCGGCGCCGAACTACACCGTCACCTACAAGCCCGGCGAGGGCGCTGAGGGCGGCGATGTGGTCGAGACCTGGCCCGAAGGAACTCCCCTCGGCGTGGCGGGCGTCCCTGAAGGATGGACCGCTCCTGCTGGCAAGACCTTTGCGGGCTGGCTGTGCAGCGACGGCTATACCTATCAGGTGAACGAGCCCTTCAACCTGAACGGCGACACGACCTTTACCGCTCAGTGGGCCGAGACCGCACCGGAGATCAAGAACGCTGTCGTCACGTATCTTCCCGGCGAGGGCGGCTCTTATCCGGAGGGCGTCGATCCCAACAGCGACAGCAATCCCTATAAGATCACTGTGTCCGACATCGGTGAGGGCGTGGACTACGGCGTGGAGGCGTGCTCCTTCATCGCTCCGGCTGGCAAGCAGTTCGCTGGCTGGCTGGCTGACACCGACGGCCAGATCTATAAAGCTGGCCTCAATGAGACCCAGTATCGGCTGACGGGCGACGTGACCTTTACCGCCCAGTGGACCGACAGCGGCGAGGGTCAGCCCAGCGCTCAGCCCGAGACGGAGAAGTTCACCGTGACCTTCAAATCTGGCATAGATGGCATCGAGGATGTCGTCAAGACCGAGATCGATCCCGGCACCACCATCAAGCTGGACCTGCCCGAGACCTTCAAGTCCGACACCCTGGATTTCACCGGGTGGGTGGCCAGCGACCAGACCGACCACTCCATCGGCGAGGAGTACTCTGTGGTGGGCAGCGTGGTATTTACCGCCACCACCGCGCCCAAGCAGATGACCCTGACCTACAAGCCCGGCGAGGGCGCCATCGGTACCGAGACCACCCAGCAGGCGGCCTATGGCAGCAAGGTCACCCTGAAGACCATTGAGGAGACGGGCTTCCAGGCTCCCTCCGGCAAGAAGTTCGCCAACTGGACCATCAACGGCTATGACGTGACCGGGGAGTATGAGGTCACGGCCAACGTGGACGTGATCGCCAAGTGGGTGGACCTGGACGCCATCACCCCCCAGCGGGACGGCGCCGATATGCTCATCTGGAACAACGGCGGCAATGACCCGCTCACCTTGAAGTTCCTCAACGCCTCTGTGGCCACCGTCTCTGTGGGCGGCGCCCAGCTGAGCGGCGAGCAGTATTCTCTCTCCGCTGACAAGAAGGTCATCACCTTCAACAAGACCTATCTGGACAGCCTTGAGACCGGGAAGAGCTACGAGGTGAAGGTCACCTTTGAGAACGATCCCAGCGGCGCAAAGGTCACGGAGTTCACCACCTCCCTGGAGGTGAAGAGCCAGGCCACGCCCGAGCCCACCGAGACGCCCGCCGCGATGCCTGATTTCTACACCTGGGCGGACCGCTCCAGCGGCCTGCAGCTCACCTTTGACAAGACGCCTAACGGTCTTGCCATCGACTACACCAGCGAGTTCAAGTCCGCTAATAAGGACAAGGACTACACCATTTCCGGCAACAGCATCACCCTGCTGCCCGACCTGATCAACAAGAACTGGGGTGGCGAATGGAAGAGTGGTCCGCTCTTTGGCTTCCGGGTGTACTTTACCGACGGGACCTATGAATATTTCAAGGTCCAGCTGGTCGGATCTGCGCCTGCAGCCTCCCAGGAGACCGCATCTCCTTCGCCGACGAACAATCCCGCTGGCGGGGCGCCTGTGACCGGTGATGATACGCCCATCGTGCTGTATATCGTCGTCCTGGCGGTGCTGATCGTGGCTCTGGCCGTGGTGCTCATCATTGTGATGAAGCGCCGCAACGCCGGGAACGCCCGCGGCAGACACTGAGTTTCCAACCGGATAATGCGCAAGGGCCGTGGATAACCACGGCCCTTTTGCAGAGCTTAGAGAAAGGCGGGAGCGCCGATGAACAAGAGGTACAAGTCATGCAGAAGAGCGGCTGTCCTGCTCATGGCGGGCGTGCTGCTGTTTCTGTCTGCCTGCGGTGGCAGCAGTAAAGGCGGCCCGGCGACGTTCCAGGACGGGGCGGAGTTCTCCATCGCCGTGACCATGGAGCCGGACTCCCTCAATCCGCTCACTGCCACCAGCAAGCTGGCGGAGGAGTTCTTTCTGCTGGCCTATGACCCCCTGTGGCGCATCGACGCCTCCGGTGAGCCTGTCAACTGTTTGGTGGATGATTACAGTCTCTCCAGCGATCAGCGGACCTGGACCATCCGTCTGCGGGAGGGCGTCACCTTTTCCGACGGCGAGCCCCTCACCTCCGAGGACGTGCAGTATACGTACCAGACCATGCTGATCCATTCGCCCATCTACGGCGTGGGCTGCGAGGGGATCAGCGATATCCGCTGTCCGGACGACAGGACCGTGGTGATCACCACCAGCTATGTGAAGGGGGACATGCAGTACTGCCCCGTGCCCATCCTGCCCAAGCACATCTGGAACAGCGGGGGCAATCCCCGGGATTTCCTGAACGACGAGATGATCGGCTCCGGCCCCTTCGTCCGCCAGATGGTGGATACGGGGCCCCAGGAGATCAGCTGGACCTTCCAGGCACGGGCCAATTATTTCAACGGATCGGCGAACCTAGGCAGTGTGCGGTATGTATACTTTGCCACGGAGACGGGAGCCGCCCGGGCGCTGTCCACCGGGGAAGTGGACGCCGCCATCGGCATGACGGACGTGCAGCTCACCACGCTGGAGGGCGTGCCGGGAGTGCAGCTCATACAGTCGCTGCTGCCCGGCTCGGATATTTGGGCCCTGGCCTTCAACACCCGCAAGGGCGTGTTCCAGAACACACCTATGCGCCAGATGGTGGACTACTGCATCGACAGGGCCTGGATGCTCTCCATGGCCAACGGGGACGTGGGCCAGACCGGGACGGTCTGGGCGGGTCCGGCCACCAACTATTTCTACACCGTCGGCAACCAGCGGGGCATCGACTATAACACGGCGCGGAACATCGTCTACACGGCGGGTTACAGCGACGTGGACGAGGACGGAATCATGGAGGACCTGATCACCCGGGACGACCTGATCCTGAAGCTGTGGACCAACGCCGGAGACGACTGGGCCTCCACCGCCGCCACGGTGGTGAAGAGCGACCTGGAGGAGATCGGCGTGCGTGTCAAGTGGGAGACCACTGACGGCAGCGTGCTGGACGTGTGTACCCCCAAGGGGGACTGGGACATGTGCCTTTTGAGCTGGCGGGGCAACTACGACCCGGTGGTGGCGGCCAGCCGTTTCCGCACGGCGGACGGCAGCCTCACCGGATGGAGCAATGAGACCTACGACGAGATCTTTGCCCGCCTGCAGGAGTCCATGGACCTGCCCACCATTCAGGCCAACGCCGGACAGCTGCAGCAGGTGGTCTACGACGACTGCCCCTATCTGATCCTGGCCTACCGCAGCGATATCCAGGCCGTCCGGGAGGACCTTTGGACGGGCTATGACGAGGTGCTGGCCGCCTCGGGCGCGCTGTTCTGCACAGGCAGCGTGGACGCATATATGACTTTGACGCCGTCAGATGCGGCGCAATGAGACAGAGGAGAAGAGGACTATGGAAATGACCATCAACAGCGCCGCTCAGAGCGAGCAGCTCTCCGGCATCCGTGAGTTCACCTATCTTGTCCGGGCCACCCCCGGCGCCATCGGCTTCACCATCGGCGAGCCTGACCTGGATACCCCCGACGAGATCAAAGAGGCCGCCAAGTCCGCCCTGGATGCCAACGACACCCACTATCCCCCCGGCAACGGCTATCCCTCCACGCTGGAGGCCATCTCCGCCTTTGAGGAGAGGGAGCACGGTCTGCACTATTCCCCTGACGAGATCATCCTTACCGACGGGGCCACGGAGGCGCTGTTCGTGTCCTTTGCCACCATCCTCAACCCCGGGGACGAGGTCATCATCCCCACCCCAGCCTTCGGCCTGTACGAGTCCATCGTGCGGCTGTGCCGGGGCGTGCCCGTGACCATCCCCACCCAGGAGAACCGCTTCCAGATATCCCCGGAGGCGCTGCAGGCGGCCATCACACCCAAGACCAAGGCCATCATCCTGACCTCGCCCAACAACCCCACCGGGTGTATCTATACCAAACAGACCCTGGATGCCATCTATGCCATTTTGAAGGACAGACCCATCTTCGTGATCTGTGACGACGTGTACCGCTCGCTGGTCTATTCCGGGGAATATCACAGCTTCTCCGAATATCAGGGCATGCGGGATCGGCTCATCGTCGTGCAGAGCTTCTCCAAGCCCTATGCCATGACCGGCTGGCGGCTGGGGTATGTGATGGCGGACGCCCCGGTGCGGGAGCGGCTGCAGGTGTTCCACCAGTACTGCGTCACCTCCGCGCCGTCCTTCCTGCAGGCGGCCTGCGTCAAGGCGCTGGACACCGACGTGGCCCCGGTGCGGGAGCTGTTCAAGCGGCGGCGGGATTACATGTACGGGCGGCTCACGGCTATGGGCTGGCAGTGCCAGGAGCCGGAGGGGGCGTTCTACATCTTCGTGGACATCTCCAAGTATTCCACCGACTCCAAGGCCTTTGCCAGAAAGATGCTGGCCGAGGCGGGGGTGGGCGTCATCCCCGGCGTGTTCTTCGGCACGGAGGGGTATGTGCGCTTGAGCTACTGCTACTCCGACGCGGAGCTGAAGGAGGGTCTGGACCGGATGGAGAAGTTCATCCAGACACTGTGATGCCTCGCAGAGTTCGCGCCCGCAGGCGCGAATAGAATAGGATATGATCTCCGGGGACATGTGCCTCGGAGATCATTCTTATCGGCCCGCAAACGTGAACGCACCCGTCTTTTAACGGGTGCGCTTTGCGCTGCAGCGGGCCGCAGCCTCTCAAAATAAAAGGAGAACGGCGAAGCCGCTCTCCTTTTATTTTTGCAGATAAGATGAGACTAGTTCCTGGAGCAGATCGTCTCTGTCCAGACGGCAGATCAGTGCGCGGGCGTTGTTGTAGTTGGTGATGTAGGTGGGGTCCTCGGAGAGGATATATCCCACGATCTGGTTGATGGGGTTATAGCCCTTCACCAGAAGGGAGCTGTATACGCTCGCCATGATCTCACGGATCTCCGCGCTGTGGTCCAGGACCTTGAACTTCCGGGTGTTCTCATCCATGCCGCGCACCTCCTTTGTGCCATAAACTTCCAATTTGATGCTTACAATTGGATTATATCATATGAGCACAAAAAAGATGTTACAAAAATATTAAGATTTATTACGCTTTCGGTGACGGAGGCGGCGTCGGAGGACTCAGCGGATGGAGGCACCGTGCTTGGCGGAGAGGGCGGCCAGGATGGCGTCCATGGTCTCGGCGGTGTGCTCCTCGGTGAGGGTCTGGTCCGCAGCCCGCAGTGTCAGTGAGAAGGCCACGCTCTTGCTTCCGGCGGGGATGGGCGCGCCCTTATAAACGTCGAAGAGCTTCACATCCTCCAGATAGGGCTGCCCGGCTGTGGTGATGGTGTCCACCAGCGCGGCCACGGGGATATCCTCGGCGCAGACCAAGGCGATGTCCCGGCTGACGGCGGGGAAGCGGGGCAGGGCGGTGAAGGTCCGCTCCGGGCCCTGGTGGGCGGTCATGGCGGGCACGTTCAGCTGGGCGTAGAAGCTGCCGCTGTCGATGCCGAAGTTGGCGCACACCGTAGGATGGATCTGGCCCATGACGCCTATGGCCTCCCCCTCAGAGAGGATGCGGGCGCAGCGGCCGGGGTGGAAGGCGGGATCGCCGCTCTCCGCCTCAAAGGTGACGGCCTTGACGCGCATGTCCTTCAAAATGGCCTCCACGCAGCCTTTGAGCTGGAAGAAGTCCGCGCCGCCGCCGTATTCGCCCAGCACCAGCCACATCTGCTCGTCGGCCAGGGGGCTGTCCGCCAGGGGGTGGAACACCTTGGCCCGCTCATAGAAACGGACGGAGGCGTTGCGCCGGGCGGTATTGGTGGCCAGCACCTCCAGCATGGAGGGCATGGGGGTGGTGCGCATGACGCTGCGGTCCTCGCCCAGGGGGTTCTGGATGATGAGGGCCTGACGCAGGGGGGAGTCCTGGGGCAGGCGGATCTTATCCCAGGCGGACTTGCTGCCGAAGGAATAGGTGAGTATCTCGTTGAAGCCCATGGCCTGGCACAGGCTGTTCAGGCGGTTCTCGAACAGCTGCTTCTCGTTCCAGCCGCCCTGGGCGGTGCGGCCCCGGATCATGGTGGACTGGACGGTGTCGTAGCCGTAGAAGCGGGCCACCTCCTCGGCGATGTCGGAGTAGTGCTCGATGTCGCTGCGCCAGGTGGGCACGTGGATGGTGTCGCCCGTCACGGTGAAACCCAGCTTTTCCAGCACCTTGACCATGTAGTCACGGTCGATCTCCGTGCCCAGCAGGGCGTTGATCTTATCCGGCTCCAGCCGGACGGTCTTTTCCACATAGGGGGACGCCACCACGTCGATCATGCCGTCGATCACGTCGCCCGCGCCCAGCATCTCCACCAGCTCGCAGGCCCGCTGCACGGCGGGGATGGTCCCCTCCGGGTCCAGGCCCTTCTCGAACTTGCCGGAGGCGTCGGTGCGCATGCCCAGGGCGATGGCGGTCTTGCGGATGGAGGTGCCGTTGAAGTTGGC
>CANROZ010000052.1 GCA_947632365.1 uncultured Oscillospiraceae bacterium | reverse complement strand
ACCGCCCCGTGGGTATACTGTCCGCCGTTTTCCCGGAACCCCGGACCTGGGCGCGGCCATGCTGCTGGACCTGCTGCCCGCCCGCCACCCCAAGGACCAGTGGGGCAACGAGCCCTATGTGTTCGCCGCGGACGTGTCCGCGGACCCCGGCCACTACGGGGAGGCCCTCTGGAGCTGGTATACCGGGGCGGCGGGGTGGTTTTTCCGGGTGGTGCTGGAGGATATGCTGGGCATCCGGTTGGAAAACGGCCGCCTCACCGTGCGGCCGAATCTGCCGTCGGGCTGGGACGGCTACGAGGCGGAGATATGCGGCCGACACATCCGGGTCAGGGACGGCCGGGTCACGATATTTTAGGGAGCGCTGCGGCGCTCCCATTGTTTTTAGAATGTTCATTTTCAAATGCCGGAGGGCGTGTTATAATACATACGGAAGATCATAACTGATAGCGGGGTGAACGCTGTGCGTGAGACGCGGAGAGAGGTCCTGCCGGGCGTGTATCTCACATGCCTGCAGACCGATAAATTCAAGACCGATATCCTGAGCGTGAATCTGCTGACCCGGCTGACCCGGGAGACGGCGGCCCAAAACGCCCTGATCCCCAGCGTGCTGCGCCGGGGCACGGTGCGCTGGCCGGATATGGACGCGCTGGCGGCCCGGCTGGACGGACTGTACGGCGCCCGCATCGAGCCCACGGTCCGGAAAAAGGGCGAGATACAGTGTGTGGGCTTCTGGGCGGACTTCGTGGACGACGCCTGGCTACCCGGCGGGGAGAGCCTGCTGGAGCCTGTGGCGGAGCTGCTGGGCCAGCTGCTGCTGGAGCCCAACACCCGCGGCGGACTGCTGCTGCCCCAGTATGTGGAGAGCGAGCAGCAAAAGCTCCTGGAGGACATCCGCGCCCGGGTCAACGACAAGATATCCTACAGCCGCTATCGGATGACGGAGCTGATGTGCCCCGGCGAGGACTACGCCGTGGACGTGCTGGGGGACGAGGAGCAGGCGGAGAGCATCAACTATGTGGCCCTGACCCGACACTACCGGGCCCTTCTGGCCTCCTCTCCGGCGGAGATATTCTACTGCGGCTCGGCGGAGCCCGCCCGGGTGGAGCGGGCCGTGAAGGAGGCCCTGGCCACCCTGCCCCGGGGGGAGCTGGACATGGACATCGGCACGGATATCCGCATGAATACAGTGGAGGAACAGCCCCGGGTGTTCACCGAGGAGCTGGATGTGACCCAGGGGAAGCTGGCCATCGGCTACCGCCTGGGGGAGGTCATGGAGCAGCCGGATATGGCGGCGCTGCAGGTGATGAACGCGGTGTTCGGCGGATATGTCAGCTCCAAGCTCTTCATGAACGTGCGGGAGAAGCTGAGCCTGTGCTATTTTGCCAGCTCCGGGCTGGACGTGATGAAGGGCGTCATGGCCGTCATCAGCGGCATCGAGGTGTCCGACTACGACAAGGCCCTGGCAGAGATACAGCGCCAGCTCCAGGCGGTGAAGGACGGGGACATCACGGACGAGGAACTGAACGCGGCAAAGCTGGGGCTGATCAACGACCTTCTCAGCGCGGCGGACAGTGCCGGAGGTCTGGAGAGCTTCTGGCTGGGTCAGAACCTGCTGGGCCTGGAATACGGTCCGGAGGAGATGGCCGCCCTCGTGGAGGACGTGACGAAGGAGGACGCGGTCCGGGCCGCCCGGACCATCCAGTGCGACGCGGTGTATTTCCTGCGGGGGACCGAGGAGGATGCGGAAGATGAAGAGAACTGATTACCCGGCCGTCGGAGAGACGCTGTACACCGCCGCTCTGTCCAACGGCCTGCCCATATTCGTGGTGCCCAAAAAGGGCTACCGCAAGTGCTTCGCCGCCTTTGTGACCCATTACGGCGGCGCGGATCGGTGTTTCGTGCTGGAGGGCGCGGAGAAGGATACCCCCGCGGGGGTGGCCCATTACCTGGAGCACAAGATGTTCGACATGCCCGAGGGCAACGTCCTCATGCGCATGGAGGCGACGGGGGCCAACGCCAACGCCTTCACCTCCGAGGCCGTGACCGCCTACTATTTCACCTGCACCCAGCGCTTTGAGGAGGACCTGCGGCTGCTGCTGCGGTTCGTCTCCACCCCCTATTTCACCCAGGAGAGCGTGGATAAGGAGCGGGGTATCATCTCCCAGGAGATACGCATGTACGAGGACGATCCGGACGACCAGGTGTATATGAACCTGATGCGGCTTCTGTTCGCCCATAACCCCCTGCGGGACGATGTGGCGGGGTCGGTGCAGTCCATCCAGGACATCACCCCCCAGGTGCTCTATGACTGCCACCGGATGTTCTACTGCCCCTCCAATATGGCCCTGTGCGTGGTGGGGGACGTGGACCCGGAGGCGGTGGAGCGCATCGCCGCGGAGGTGCTCCCGGCGGAAAAGAGCCCGGTCCCGGGCCGGGATTACGGTCCGGCGGAGAGCCTGGAGCCTGTGGAAAAGCGCTGCGAGCGGCGCATGGAGGTGTCCGCGCCCATTTTCCTGGCGGGGCTGAAGCTGGGCGCCGAGCCCACCGGGCCCGAGGGACAGCGGGAGCGGCTCATCGGCAGTCTCGCCCTGCGCTGCCTCTACGGCAAGAGCTCCCCGGCCTATCTCAGGCTCTATGACGAGGGCCTTTTGAACGCCACCTTCAGCGCCGGGGCGGATTACGCCGCGGGCGAGGGCTTCGTCGTCTTCGGCGGGGAGTCCCGGGACCCAGACGCCGTGGCCAAGGCGCTGCTGGAGGCGGCGGCGGACGTGGGGAAAAACGGCTTCGATCCGGACCTGTTCCAGCGGCAGAAGAAGGCCGTCTACGGCGGACGCATCCGGGCGCTGGGGGACTTCCGGGGCCTGGGCGTGGCCATCGCGGAGGGGGCCTTTGCCGGATATCAGCCCCTGGACGGCTTCCAGGTGCTGGAGACCATCACCTGTGACGACGCCTCCGCCTGGGTGCGGGACCATCTGGTCCCGGAGCGGGCGGCCCTGTCGGTGGTGCTGCCCCGGGAGGCACGGGGCTGATGAGCTCCGCGTCCATCTCCTTTCCCCTGCTGGGGAACTGGTCCATCGACCCGCCCAACTGCTTCACCCTGTTCGGCCACACGTTTTACTGGTACGGCGTCATCATCGCCTGCGGCTTTCTGCTGGCGGTGGCCTACTGTATGGGCCGCAGCCGGGAGTTCGGCATCACCCAGGACGATCTTGTCGACAACCTGCTGTTCGCTGTGCCCCTGGGCATCGTGGGCGCCCGGGCCTACTATGTGATCTTTTACGGCCACTACGACTCCTTTTGGGAGATGTGTAAAATATGGGAAGGCGGCCTGGCTATCTACGGCGGGGTCATCGCGGCGGTGGTCACGGTGCTGGTGGTCTGCCGGGTGAAAAAGATATCCGCGCTGGCGCTGCTGGACCTGGTGAGCTTCGGCTTTCTCATCGGCCAGAGCGTGGGCCGCTGGGGCAACTTCATGAACCGGGAGGCCTACGGCGCCGAGACCGATATCTTCTGCCGCATGGGCCTGACCCTCAACGGCGCCACCATATACGTCCACCCCACGTTCCTGTATGAGTCTCTGTGGAACCTGCTGGGCTTCATCGGGCTGCATTTTCTGTCCAAAAGGCCGGGATTCAGGAAATTCGACGGGCAGCTGTTTTTGTGCTATGTGGGCTGGTATGGCCTGGGCCGGGCCTGGGTGGAGGGTCTGCGGTCTGACTCGCTGTATCTGGGGGGCACGTCCATCCGGGTGAGCCAGCTGCTGGCCTGCGTCACATGTCTTGCGGCGGCGGTCCTATTGGCGGTGATGGTGGCCAAGCGGCGGCGGGAGCCCGCGCCGCTGTGGGTGGACCGCCGGGCCGCCCAGGCACAGCCGCCGGAGGAGGACACATAAACTGCCAGTGTGAGCGGGAGAGACAGAAACAAACTATACTATATATGCAAGGAGGCATCGCAATGGCTGGATTCAATGATTTTATGGACAAGGCGGGGGCGTTCGCGTCCATGGCCGCCGAGAAGGCCAAGGACCTGGCGTCCGTAGCGGCGGCCAAGACCAAGCAGGTCAGCCGCATCGCCAAGCTGAACATGGACATCTCCGGTGAGAAGGATACCATCCGCAAGGCCTACACGGAGCTGGGCAGGCTCTACTACGAGGCCCACGGCGCCGCGCCGGACGCGGCCTTTGCCCAGAGCTGCCAGGAGATCGACGTGGCCAAAGAGAAGATCGCGGCCATGGAGGAGGAGATCGCCCAGCTGAAGCAGGAGATCGGCGAGGACGCCGCGGCCCAGGACGCCGATTTTGAGGCGGTGGTGGACCAGACCGAGGACGCCGCGGGCGTGGATGTGGAGATCACCGTGGAGGAGCCCGGGGCCCCGGCAGAGCCGGAGGCGCCCTTTTCCAACGATCCCTGCGAGAACGACCCCTGTATCAACGACCCCTGCATCAACGATCCCAACGTGAACGATCCCGGCGAGAGCTGAATCGGCATAAAAAGAGAGCCGCCCCAGCGGGCGGCTCTCTTTTTGCGTGCTCAGGATTTTTTCCGGAACACCAGCAGCTTGGAGATGATGTAGTTGAGGATGATGACCACGATGGACACCACCACCTTGGCGGCGAAGCCCTCGACGCCCAGCAGCGGCTGGTCCAGGCTTATCCACATCAGCAGCGGCAGTCCGCCCATCTCCACCAGGCCGGAGAAGATGCGCCCGCCGAAGAAAGCCAGCGCCTCCCGGCCCCACAGGGGCCAGGCCCAGCTCTTGGAGTCAAAGACCCACAGCTTGTTGGTGACGAAGGCGAAGCAAACGGCGCACACCCAGCTGAGGATGTTTCCCGGCACCACGGGCAGACCCAGCGGCCCCACGAACAGGGCGTAGGTGACCCAGCTCACCACCGTGGTGAGCCCGCCGAAGAAGAGATAGCTGATGAGCTCCCGGTATTTGATGAAAAGGTCTTTCAGCTTCTGCATGATAAGTTCATTCCACAGGGGCCTCCTCGCCCTCCACGGGCACCTCGGTGGGGAGCACGGGATCGTTCACGTGCAGGCTCTGAACGGTCTCGCTGTCCCCGGTGCGCAGGGTGATGACGTAAAAACCCTCGTACTGATATGTACCGTCCTCAGCGCCCTCCTGCTGGACAGAGGGGGCGAAGTAGGGGGACTGGATGGGCTCGCCGATGGCGGCGTACAGGGCATCCACGCCCTGGCCGATGCAGGCTTTCGCCGACAGGTAGGTAGTCTCGTCCACGATCACCACGTCGGTGCTGGAGTCGGGGGGCACATGGGACTGGACCGTGGCGGCTGCGTCAGAGGCGGAGGCTGCCAGGATGGCGGCGGGGTCCTCGGTGGGCACGGGGGTGGGGGTGGGCTGCACGGCGGGGGTGCGGTCGCATGCCGCCAAAAGAAGTATCATGACGGCCAGCATCAAAAGTGCGGTCTTTCTCATATCTCTTTCCTCCAGGGGTGGTTGTCTATCTGTAGAAATGTATTATAGCACACTATTGGGTGATTTGAAAGATGCTGATGGTCCCGGCGCGGTAGATACAGGGATAATTGTCCTCAAAATATCCCTCGTCTACGGCGTATTTGGACCGCTCCTCCGCGCCGATGTACACGTAATCGATCCCGTACTGGGCCGCGTACCGCTGGAAAGCCTCGCCGCTCTCGTACATCTCCGGCACCTGGCTCATCCGCTCCTGGTAGTCGATGCCGTGGTAATACAGGAAGGTGTCCGTGCCGCAGAGGATGTCCCGTCCGGTGAGGATGGAGACGGCGTTGTTGTGGCTGATCCCAGTGAGGAACAGGCCGTGGGGGTCGGTCTCCCGCTCGATGAACGCCGCGGCGGCCACTTGTTCGCCGCTGAGCAGCTGGTACTCGCCGACCACCTCCCGCAGCATGGTGAGCAGGCCCGAGAGGGTGCCCAGGATCACCACCGCCGTGGCGGCGGCCCCGGCCAGGGGACGGATGCGGACGCGCTCCAGCAGGTCCCACAGCCAGCCGCAGACAAGGATATCTGTCACCATGTACCAGATATACATGAGCTTGTTGTTGTCGTAGGGGTTGGGCTGGAAGGCCACCAGGTTGGCCAGCAGGAACAGCGGCGCCGCGCCCCAGAAAAGCCGGGCCCGGTCGCCCCGGAGCGTCACCATCATGGGCGCGATCAGCACAAATACGATGCCGCCGTTGACGAACCAGAACCACAGCCAGTTGGTCTGGCCGTGCTCCCAGCCCGGGTTCAGCCACAGATAGCGGCCGCTCCCGGCGGCGTCAAAGGCCCACTCCATGAGCTGGGGCAGGGCCAGCACCATGCACACCAGGCCGTAGAGGATATAGTTCTCGATGAGCGGGCGCAGACAGCCCTCCTTTTTCGCTTTGCCCAGGAAGGCGAAAAACCACCCGGCGGAGAGCATGCCCAGGGACAGGAAGGTGTGGGTGTGGATCATGGGCATGGTGCCCGCCAGCACCCCCAGCACCGCGAAATCCCGCCGGGCGTTCGCCCCGGAGAGGGTCTTTTCCAGGGCGGTGATGAGCAGGTACAGCGCCGCCAGCCCCACGCACCACCCGGCCATGGTGGTCCGCTGGGGGATGAGCATGTCGCAGATCACGTTCACCCAGCGGATGTCCTCCTCCACCAGGTTGGTAGGGGTCACGTAAAACCCGGTGAGCAGGTCCTGAAAGCTGTATTTGCCCGTGAGGAACAGCACGAAGCCGAATCCGCCGTTGCAGACGAACAGCAGCCAGGCCGTCAGGGTGGGGGCGGTCTTTTTCGTCAGGTGGTCCGCCAGCATCCAGAAGCCGAAGAATACCCCGAAGAGCATCACGATGCTGGGCGCGATCACCGCCATGCGCAGGCTCAGCCCGAAAAACCGCAGGGAGCCGGAGGCGGCGTCCGCCAAAAAGGGGTAGTCCAGCTTGGCGCCGGGGAAGATGCTGTACTCCGGGGGGAACTGGCCCTGCTGGTAAAAGCTCTCGATGAAGCTCAGGTGCAGTGTCAGGTCCCCGTAGGTGCTCTGGCCCACCCAGAGGCTCCCGTCCGCGTGGGGCAGGATGATATGGGTGTACAGCAGATAGGCGCAGAAAGCGGTGACCAGCAGGCTCACCGCCAGGCCCGTCAGGTCCCGGGCGGGGACCGAGTTCAGGGAGAGGCGGGCCGGACGGGGCTCGGCCGGGTCCCGTTTGGGCCGGATCAGCAGCAGCGCCGCCGTCCCCGCCAGGGCCGCGCCCAAGGCGATATACTCCGCCATGGCGGTGAAGCCCAGGAAAAAGGCGGGCAGGCAGGGCAGCCACATCAGCGCCACGCAACCGAACACCAGCCCCAGCCAGCACTTCACCGCCCCCCGCTGGGAGGGCAGCGCGCGCCGGGCCAGCACCAGGCCGAACAGCAGATACAGGATGAGAGCGGGCATAGGCGTATATCCTCAGATGGCGGGGCCGAGCCTGGACAGCACGTCCTGGAACCAGTCGGGCAGGTCGGTCCAAAGCTCGATCTTTTCTCCGGTGGCGGGGTGGATGAACCGCAGGCCCCGGGCGTGGAGGCACTGGCTTTCCAGACCCTTGTCCCGGCGGCCGCCGTAGACCGTGTCCCCCAGCAGGGGGTGGCCCGTGTAGGCCATGTGGACCCGTATCTGGTGGGTCCGTCCCGTCTCCAGGCGACAGCGGATGTAGGTGTGCCGGGCGTACCGGGCCAGCACCTCCCAGTGGGTGACGGCGGGACGGGAATTTTTCTCCGTCACGGCCATGCGCTGGCGATCCCGGGGGTCCCGGCCGATGGGGGCGTCCACCGTTCCGGCGTCGTCACGGAAGCCGCCGTGGCATACCGCGTCATACACCCGGGACAGGGAGCGGTCCTGAAGCTGGGCCGAGAGGGCCTCGTGGGCCCGGTCATTTTTCGCGGCGATGATGAGGCCGCTGGTGTCCTTGTCGATCCGGTGGACGATGCCCGGCCGCAGCTGGCCGCCCACACCGGAGAGGCTGCCGCCGCAGTGGGCCAGCAGGGCGTTGACCAGTGTACCGTCGGGATGGCCGGGGGCGGGGTGGACCACCAGGCCCCGGGGCTTGTTCACCACGATCACGTCGTCGTCCTCGTACACCACGTCCAGGGGGATATCCTGGGCGACGGCGATGGCGGGGGCGGCCTCCGGGATCACGACGGTGAAGGCGTCCCCCGCCGCGACCTTATAGTTTTTCCGCACGGGCCCGTCCCCCAGGGTGACCAGGCCCGCCGCCAGCAGCTTCGCCGCGGCGCTGCGGCTGCGGATAAGCTCCTGGCGCGCCAAGAGAGCGTCGATCCTCTCGCCGCTCTCCTGTGCAATGATCTGGATTGTATGGCCCATCAGTTGTCCCGGAACTCGGCCAGGATGTCCTCCAGGGAGTACTCGTCGAATCCGGCGTCGGGCGCGCTGGGCTTTTTGGCGCTCTGCTGGGCCGGACGCTGGGGCGCTGCCTGCCGCTTGGTCTGGGGCGCGGGCTTGCGGGCGACCTGATCCAGGTCCACGTCCAGATCGTCCCACTCGGCCTCCGGCGCGGCGGGCCTGCGGCGGGGCGCCTCGGTCTGGGCCTGGGAGGGACGGGTGCGCCGTCCGGCCACGGGGGCCTGCTCCGGCTCCTCGTCCTGCGCTCTGCGGCGCGGGGGCGCCTGCTCCTCGGTTTGGGCCTGAGAGGGACGGGTGCGCCGCCCGGCCACGGGGGTCGGCTCCGGTTCCTCGGTACGGGCCTTGCGGGGGGCCTTTGCCTTGCCGCTGTCGCTCCACTCGGCGAAGGGATCGTCAGGGTTCTCCAGGCGCAGCTCGTCCTCCAGAGAACGGTGCTGGCCGCGGCGGGGGATATTGGCGTAGGGGTCCTCTTTAGCCTTGGCGCGGCCCTTGGCCTTGGCCGGGGCCCGGTCGCTCCTGGCGGCGGCATGGCGGGAGGGCCGGACGTCCTCTTCTTCCTCGTCCTCGTACTCGTCGTAGTCGTCGTACTCGTCCTGGTACTCGTCGTAGTCGTCCTCCGGCTCGTCTCTCCGGCGGCGCTTCTTGCTCTTGCGGGGCACGGCGTTATACTCCTCGATGGGCTCCCGGTATACGATCACGTGGATGCAGAACAGGATGCCGCATACGGTGATGAAGATATCCGCCACATTGAACACCGCGAAGCTGAACAGCTCGAACTCGAACATGTCCACCACATAGCCATACAGCACCCGGTCGATGCAGTTGCCCAGCGCGCCGGCCATCACCAGCACGGCGGTCCAGCGGCCGAACTTGGTGTGGATAATGTCCATGCTGATGAGCACGATGATGCCGATGATGAACACCGCCGACACGCCCACCAGCAGCCACCGCTGGTCGGCCAGGATGCTGAAGGCCGCGCCGTTGTTCTGCACGTTGGTCATGTGCAGAACGCCGGGGATGAGGCTCACGGTGGCCCCGTCGGCGGCCATGGGCGGGATGGTCTTCACAGTCCAGAATTTCACCGCCTGGTCCAGTACCAGGACCAGAACGGCCACGATCGTGTAAAGCACTGTCGTTTCCTCCTCTACTTCTCTCTCGCCTCAAAGCGGAAGGTCATGCTTCGGGGACGTATTGCAGAGCCGCGGCGCACCGGGCGCACAGCTCGGGATATACGGGATCGCTGCCCACGGTGGCGCTGTGGGTCCAGCAGCGGGGGCACTTGGGCTCCGGAGAGGGCTCCACCTGCACGGTGACGCCGGGCACCTCGGTGCCCTCCCAGCCGGGGCCCTCGCCGTCGGCCAGCTCCGCCTGGGAGACGATGAAAAAGCTCTCCAGCGGCTGGGCGGCCAGCTTCGCCACGGCGGACTTGGCCTCGGGCCGCACATGGATGGTGACCTTGGCCTCCAGGGGCTTGCCGATGATCTTGTCCGCCCGGGCCAGCTCCAGGGCCTTGTTCACGTCGGTGCGCAGACGCAGCGCCGCGTCCCAGTAGGCGGTCTCGTCGTCGCTCAGACGCCAGTCCTCCCGGACAGGGGGCATGTCGTTGAGCATCACGTTGCGGCTGTCGTCGCCCTTGGCGTGGGGCATGGCCAGCCAGATCTCGTCGGCGGTGTAGGCCAGGATGGGGGCCAGCAGCCGCACCATGGCGTCCAGCACCTGCCACAGGGCGGTCTGGGCGGCCCGGCGGGCGGGACTGCCCTTGGCCTCGCAGTACAGACGGTCTTTCACGATGTCCATATACACGTTGGACATGTCCACCACGCAGAAATTGTGGATGGCGTAGGTGACGGACCAGAACTCGTATTTCTCATAGCTGGCCAGGCACTTCTCCACCAGGGCGTTGACCCGGCTCAGGGCCCAGCGGTCGATGGGCTGGAGCGCGTCGTAGGCCACCAGATTGGTGCTGGGGTCAAAGCCGTCCAGGTTGCCCAGGATGAACCGGGCGGTGTTGCGTATCTTCAGATACTTGTCGCTCAGCTGCTTGAAGATGGCGTCGGAGCAGCGCATATCCAGCCGGAAATCGGCGCTGGCAGCCCACAAGCGGCACAGGTCCGCGCCGTACTTGGCGGTGAGCTCGTCGGGGGCGACGCCGTTGCCAAGGCTCTTGTGCATGGCCCGGCCCTCGCCGTCCACGGTCCAGCCGTGGCAGAGCACGGCTTTATAGGGGGCCTGGCCCCGGGTGGCCACGGCGGTGAGCAGGCTGGACTGGAACCAGCCCCGGAACTGGTCGCCGCCCTCCAGATAGAGATCGGCCGGCCAGACGCCGGGGGCGTCCAGCTCCATGGACGCCACATGGGTGGAGCCGGAGTCGAACCAGCCGTCCAGGGTGTCGGTCTCCTTGTCGGTGATCTTCCCGCCGCAGTGGGGACAGGTGAAGCCCGCGGGCAGCAGCTCCTCCACGCTCATGTCGAACCAGGCGTTGGAGCCCTTTTCGCCGAAGATATCGGAGACGGACTGGATGGTCTCCGGGGTGCAGACGGGCTTGCCGCAGTCGCCGCAGTAGAACACCGGGATGGGCAGGCCCCAGCGGCGCTGGCGGCTGATGCACCAGTCGGCCCGCTCCCGGATCATGCTCTCCATCCGGTCCGCGCCCCACTCGGGGTTCCACTGGACCTTGCGGGCGGCCCGGACCGCGTCCTCCTTGAAGGCGTCCACGGAGCAGAACCACTGGTCCGTGGCCCGGTAGAGGATGGGGCTGTGGCAGCGCCAGCAGTGGGCGTACTGGTGGGTGATGGTCTCGCTGGCGGCCAGCGCGCCGCAGGCGAGAAGATCGGCGAATATCTTGTTGTTGGCCTCGTCGGTGGTCAGCCCCTCATAGGGGCCGGCCAGCTCGTTCATCCGGCCCCGGTCGTCCACGGGCACCAGGATGCCGATGTTGGTCTTGCCGGACTGGTCGTATTTGCGGCAGACCTCATAGTCCTCCTGGCCATGGCCGGGGGCGGTGTGCACGCAGCCGGTGCCGGCGTCCAGGGTGACGTGGTCGCCCAGAATGACGACGCTCTCCCGGTCGAAGAGGGGGTGCTTGGCGGTCATGAGCTCAAACTCCGAGCCCTTCATCTCCGCCAGATAGTCAAAGCTCTCCAGGTTCATCACCCGGCGCAGGTTCTCCGCCAGGTCCCGGGCGATGATGTACACCTCGCCGTTGGGCTGTTTGGCCAGCACATAGTCCAGGTCCGCGTTCAGGCAGATGGCCTGGTTGCCGGGGATGGTCCAGGTGGTGGTGGTCCAGATGACGAAGTAGAGCTCGTCCAGATCGCAGTACTGGCCCAGCTTGCCCTGGTCGTCCACGACCTTGAACTTCACATAGATGGACTGGCACTCGTCCTCGCTGTACTCGATCTCCGCCTCCGCCAAGGCAGTCTCG
This sequence comes from uncultured Oscillospiraceae bacterium, assembly GCA_947632365.1. Taxonomy (GTDB): domain Bacteria; phylum Bacillota; class Clostridia; order Oscillospirales; family Oscillospiraceae; genus CAJOIG01. The sequence continues at coordinate 71 of CANROZ010000052.1, read as the reverse complement.
TCCTTGGGGCACCAGTACACGGGCTTTTTGCCCTTGTAGATGTAGCCCTTCTCGTACATCTTGCCAAAGAC
>CANROZ010000051.1 GCA_947632365.1 uncultured Oscillospiraceae bacterium | reverse complement strand
TACAGCGAGCTGGAGTACATCTGCGACGTGGTCACCGACTACAACCTGCTGTGCACCAGCCCCGACACCGGCTGGACCACCGCCCAGGAGGCCATTGATTACATCAACGAGCATCCCGGCGAGGTCAAGGTCGGCTCCACCGGCTCCAACAACGTCAACTACGGCACCACCATGGAGCTGCTGAAGGCCATGGGCGTGTACGACAAGGTCACCATCGTCCCCTATGACGGCGGTGCTGCCAGCGAGACCGCTCTGCAGGGCGGCCACATCCAGCTGGAGGTCAACTCCCTGGCCGACACCAACGCCTACATCACTGCCGGCACCAACATCCCCCTGCTCATCTGCAACGACAAGCGCATCGACGCTTATCCCGACCTGCCCACCACTGTTGAGAACGGCTACGACGTGACCTACGGCAAGCCCCGCGGCTTCTTCGCTCCCAAGGGCACCGATCAGGAGATCCTGGACTACATCGCCGGAAAGATGGAAGAGGTCTGCAAGAACGAGGAGTTCATCGAGGCCATGGCCAACCTGGGCTTCACCGTGGACTTCGTGCCCGGCCCCGAGGCCAAGGAGCGTACCCTGGCTTGGGCTGAGAGCCTGACCCCCGTCTTCGAAGAGATGGCCAAGATCGGCAGCTGAAGCTGAATCCCAAGAGATCGCTTTGAGTATTGTCCTGCGTTCGCAGGCAGGAAAGGAGAGGATGACGCTTGTCAACGATCTTACTAGGCTTTCAGTATGTCTTCAGTGACCCGATGTGCATCGCGCTGATGCTCCTGGGCGTCTTTGTCGGCATCATCTTCGGCAGTATCCCCGGGCTCACCGCTACCCTCGGCGTCACCCTGTTCATCCCCTTTACGTATACCCTGGCTCCGGTGCAGGGCCTGACCATGCTGATCGCCGTCTACGTAGGCGGCATCAGCGGCGGCCTGATCACCGCGACGCTCATCAACATACCAGGCACACCATCGTCCATCTACACCTGCTTTGACGGCTATCCCATGACGAAGAAGGGCAAACCGGCCGAGGCGCTGGCCATCGGCGTGTTCTGCTCCCTGATCGGCGGCACTGTCTCCGCTTTCGCGCTGATGGCCATCGCCCCGCAGCTGGCCAAGGTCTCCCTGAGCTTTGGCAGCTGGGAGTACTTCGCCGTGGCGCTCATGGGCCTGTCCGTGGTGGTGGCCATGTGCTCCGACTCCCTCATCAAGGGCCTGATCGGCGCCATTTTCGGGCTGATCATCGGCGGTATCGGCATCGACTCCATCAGTGGCGTCAGCCGCCTGACCTTCGGGTTCTGGCAGCTGCAGGGAGGCATCTCCTCCACGGCGCTGATGATGGGCCTGTTCGCCATCACCGAGGTGTTCAACCAGTCCCGGGAGCTGGATAAGCCCCGGCCCAAGATCGAGTTCAAGAAGACCACGCTGATCCCGCCTCTGCGGGAGATGAAGAGCTGCTGGAAGGCCATCGGCATCGGCTGCGTGATCGGCACTGGCATCGGCATCCTGCCCGGCATCGGACAGAACGCCTCCACGCTGATCTCCTACAACCTGTCCCGCACCGTGTCCAAGACCCCGGAGGAGTTCGGCAAGGGCTGCCCGGAGGGCATCTGCGCCTCCGAGACTTCCAACAACGCCACCAACGGCGGCGCTCTGATCCCCCTGGTCTGCCTGGGCATCCCCGGCGACCTGACCACCTCGGCCCTGATCGGCGGCCTCATGATTCACGGCCTCCAGCCCGGCCCGCTGCTGTATAACGAGCATCCGGAGCTGGTGGGCGGCATCATGGTCGCTTACTTCCTGGCCAACGTGATCATGTACGTGATGGAGCTGGGCCTGATGAAGGCCTTCGTCCGGATGGTCAATGTGAAGCTGTCCTATCTCTTCCCGGCCATCATCGCATGCTGCGTGCTGGGCGTGTACACGCTCAACAACCGTATGTTCGACGTGTGGGTCATGATTATCTTCGGCTTCATCGGATATCTGCTCATCTGCCTTGGCATCGACATGGCGCCTGTGATCCTGGGCTTCATCCTGGGGCCCCTGATCGAGAAGTATATGCGCATGGCTCTGATCGGCGCAAACAGCAACTGGGGCGACATGTTCACCCGCCCGGTGGCGGTGATCTTCGTGGTGATAGCGCTGCTGTTCGTGGTGGTGCCCATCGCACGCAAGGCGCTGGCCTTGGGGAAAAAGGCAAAATAATGCCCTGAGGGGCGCATCCAAGCAAGACTAGGCAGGCAGCCTGGGCCCATTGATCATTTCCGTCAGTGTTCTCCCATGCTGCCTGCCTTTTTCACACAGAGGGTTGATTTTTGCACATGGACCTTAGTTACCAAGTCCCCAGGGAGGCGTATATCGCGCTGCTGGCGGATATGATCCGCCGCAACGACCGCAGGCCCCTACGGCTGTTCACGGGCCTGCTGCTGACCGTGGGGCAGATGGGCGTGGTGCTCTGGCTGTGCTTTGCGCGGCTGACGCCGGACCAGCGGCCCTTTTTCCTGATTTGGTCGGTGCTGGTGGCGGCCATCACGGTGCTGCGCCGGGCCACGGTGAAGCTCCGGGCCAAGGGCACGCTCCAGCGGCTGGAGTATTCCGGCCAGCTGCCCCAGGACTATTGGAAAAAGCACCATTTGAAGGTGGGGGAGCAGCTGCGCCTGACCTATGGGGACCAGGAGTTGACCTGCCCGCTGTACGGCGTCACCCAAGTGACGGAAAAGCCCGCGGCGCTGCATATCTTCTGCGGCGGGACCATTTTCGACATCGTCCCGCTGGCGGCCTTCCGCTCGGAAAAGGCCATGACCGCCTGGGCGGAGAAGCTCCGCACAATGGCGGCGCAGGCAAAGGCGCCCCCGCCCCAGGAGGGGGGGAGCCTGGCCGCCGTCAAGGACGGGGTGGGCTGGTCCATGGAGGAAAAGGCCTTCGAGGACGGCCAGTTTCTGGCCTATCGGACGCTCTACTACCGCTACCGCTTTCTGCGCACGGCCACCTTTGTGCGCCTGGCGGTGAGCGTGGCGGCGGTGATCGGCATCATGTCCAACCGCACGGCGGTGAACATCGCCCTGTGCGCGGCCATCCTGCTGCTGGCGAACCTGGAGAACATCTCCATGGTGCCCTTCATCTGTCGGTTTCGCATCCGGCGGGAGCTGGGCCAGTGGCAGGGGAGCCGGGATCACCGCCTGGCCCTGGACGGGGACGCGCTGCTGTACGCCTCGGACAAGGCGCAGTGCCGCATCCCGCTGGAAAAGATCAATCTCTGTCAGGAGCTGGGTCCCTATCATCTCATCGCCTGGAACAATTTCCCTGCGGTGGTGATGCCGCGGGAGATCGCAGAGACTGCCGCGGCGCCGCTCCTGGCGCAAATCAAGGCCCTGCAGCAGGGGCCGCAGGCCTCATAAGAGGCAGGGAGGGATTGCCATATGAATGTGAACGCAATGATCATTGACGCGAAGGACAATGTTGCCGTCGCGATCGAGCCCATCGCCGCGGGAGATACGGTCGCGTATCTCTGCCAGGGCAAGGAGATCACCCTGACGGCGGCGGAGGACATCACCATCTACCACAAGCTGGCCGCCCGCGACATTGCCAAGGGCGAGCCCATCGTCAAATACGGCGAGCATATCGGCGTCGCCACCGCGGACATTCCCAAGGGCGCTCATGTGCATGTGCACAACGTTGTCAGCCCCCAGGAAGACCGCCGGGCAAAAGAGTGAAGGGGGACAGCTGCCATGACATTTTACGGATATCGCCGCCCGGACGGGCGCGTGGGCGTGCGGAACAAGGTCCTGATCCTGCCCGCCAGTGTGTGTGCCTCTGATACCACCCGCATCATTTCCCAGCAGGTGGAGGGGTCCGTCACCTTCAACAACCAGCAGGGCTGCTCCCAGGTGGCCCCGGACCAGCAGTTCACCATGGACGTGATGGCGGGCTATGCCGCCAACCCCAATATCTACGGCACGGTCGTGGTGTCCCTGGGCTGCGAGAACTGCCAGATGGACCTGGTGGTGGCCGCCATCCGCGAGCGGACCAATAAGCCGCTGGAGCAGGTCATCATCCAGGAGGCGGGCGGCACGCTGAAGGCTGTGGAGAAGGCCGTGCGCTACGCCAAGAAGATGGTGGCGGACGCCAGTATGCTGCAAAAAGAGGAATTTCCAATCTCTGAGCTCATCGTGGGCACGGAGTGCGGCGGTTCCGACCCCACCAGCGGTCTGGCCGCCAATCCCGCCATCGGCGCCATGAGCGACCTGGTGGTGGAGGCGGGCGGCACCAGCATCCTGTCCGAGACGCCGGAGTGCATCGGCGCGGAACACATCCTGGCCCGCCGGGCCAAGAACAAGCAGGTCCATGACCGGGTCTATGAGGTGACGGAGCGGTTCGAGAACCACTTCCACGGCGTGGGCGAGGACGTGCGCGCCGGAAACCCCTCTCCCGGCAATAAGGCGGGCGGCATCACCACCCTGGAGGAGAAGAGCCTGGGCTGCATCCACAAGGGCGGCCACAGCACGCTGAACAACGTGTACGATTACGCCAAGCAGGTGCAGGCCCACGAGGGCCTGGTGCTGATGGACACCCCGGGCAACGACCCGTCCTCGGTGGCGGCCATGGTGGCCGGAGGCGCCCAGGTGGTGGTGTTCTCCAGCGGACGCGGTTCGCCTGTGGGCAGCCCCATCGCCCCCGTGGTGAAGATCACAGGCAATAAGCTCACCTATGCCAATATGGAGGACAACATCGACTTCAACGCCGCCCCCATCATCTACGGTGAGAAGACCATCGACGAGATGGGGCAGGAGCTGCTGCAGATGGTGGTGGAGACCGCCAGCGGCAAGCAGACCAAGGCGGAGGCCCTGGGGTTCACCGAGACGGCCATCGCCCGGATGTGCAATTTCGTGTAAGGGAGGCTCATTCGATGGATAAGAAGATCCGTTGGGGCGTCCTGGGCTGCTCCGGCATCGGCAAGGCCCGCACGCTCCCCGGCATGCTCCAGTGTGCCAACGCGGAGCTTTACGCCCTGGCCGGGCGGGACGAGGCGAAGCTGAAAGCCTACGCCGAACCCTTCAAGCCCCAGAAGCTCTATACCAGCTATCAGGACGTGCTGGACGACGAGAACGTGGACGCCGTGTATATCCCGCTGCCCAACCATCTGCACAAGGAGTGGGTGCTCAAGGCGGCCGCCGCCGGAAAGCATATCCTGTGCGAAAAACCCATGGCCATGAGCGAGGCCGACGTGCGGGAGATGTTCGAAGCCGCCGAGAAGGCGGGGGTGCTGCTGGAGGAGGCCTACGCCTTCCGCCACGGCCAGCTGATGGAGAAGGTCAAGGAGATCATCGACAGCGGCGTCATCGGCCGCATCCGCTACCTGGAGGCCAAGCACTCCACCTATGACACCAACAAGTCGGGCATCCGGTACCAGAAGGATATGGGCGGCGGCTCGGTGTACGATGTGACCTGCTACAACGTATGCATCGCTTCGTTCCTGCTGGGCAAGGACCCGGTGGATATGAAGGTGTTCTTCGGCATCGACGAGGAGACGGGGGTGGACACCTCCGACGCCATCCTGCTCAACTACGGCCCCGGTGTCAGCGCGGCGCTGTATGCGGGCCTGGACGCCTATCGTTGGGGCTGCTTCAACGTGCTGGGTGACTATGGCCGCATCATGGTGGACCACAAGGTCAACAGCCGTGGTCTCTGCCACGTGAAGGTGGGCGTGAACGCCCGGCCCCAGGGCGCTGAATACGTGGACGAGGTGGTCACCGACTACACCGTGTGGGTGGACGACAACTACCAGCGGGAGATCGAGCTGTTCAGTGACGCCATCCTGAACGGCGGCCAGCCCGCCATCTCCCGGGAGGAGTCCCTGCGCACGGCCCGCGTCTGCGACGCCATCCGCAAGGCTGGCGGCCTGGGCTGAGAGACCATCGCCGATCACAACGCAAAACAGCCATATCCGGGGGAATACCGGATATGGCTGTTTCTTGTGCCAAGTCTATATTTTCCAGATCATTTCGCTCAGTGCGTACAGCATCCTTTGACGTTCTTCTATGGCTTGCTTATCCCATGTCGGCCACGCCCGGAGCAGCTGGTTCGTCCTGTTGATCGCGGTGTCATGCCCCTGATCGGTCAGGCCGGACAGGGAGGAAGTGAGATAGAATTTTGATTGCCTGTAAGACTGGGCCTTATGGGCATAGACGTCGTTTTGGATGGACTTGTTGATGCTGTTTTCCAACAGCGTCAGATTGCCCAGACGGTTGATGTAGATCGGAAAATCCTCCTCGCTCATCCCGTATGCGGCTTTATCTGCGCATGTCCGCGGCATGATGTGCTCGATCTCGATCCCGGACTGCATGTAGCTTTTCAGCTCTCCCGCTTCCGATGCCCCTAGGCGCAGCGCGTCCACATATGCGGTGATCTTGCCGAGAATGAATTTGATGCGGTATTGCTGCATGCTGTTCAGTCCGAGGCGCAGGAAGTTCGACTCATTCTCGCGCTTCCAGTCGTCCACCGTGGGGACGATGACAGTGCGGACGAAAGCGTCCAGCTCCGGGACAGTGGAGATGTTTCGGATATCCCTGCACCAGGCGACGAATATCCGCTCGGTGGTATTCGTGGTGATCTTGTTGATGACGGAATAATAGACGACGGATTCCACGACGCCTTTGAACTGCGCCAGCGCGTCCACATCCATGCGGGAGGCGGCAAGCAGCAGCATCAGATGCAGCCTGTAGGACTGGCCTGCCAGCAGCGGGATATTCTTCAGATGGATATTGCCGCCGCTGCTGTCAGAGGGGCTCCTGTATTTGACATACAGCGCCACGCTCTGTTTCATTTTTTGAACGAACTGAAACGGCGCCTCCTCATAGCGGCATTGGGCATTGTTTCTGCTGAGCCAGGAGTATATCTGATCCTCGCGCAAAATGCCGTCACGCTCGCCGGAGGTGTCGTAGTTTGCCATGATAAAATAGCGGAGGAAGCGGAGCGGTTTCTCGTCGATCTCTTCCAGGGAGTGGGTGATGGACTTCCAGTCCATATTGAGCTCTTTGAATCTGTCCCGGTCCACCTGGCGGAAGACCATGTTCTTCAACAGGTCCATAGGGTCCAGACCCATGCCGCGCTGATTGATCGTCTCAAATATCTTCAGCGCGTCCGCGATGTCATATGTTTTGATGCGGACGAAGCTGGTTTTGTTGAGCAGGAAGAATACGAACTTTTTCATGTCCGCGATGTTTGGGAAGCGCTCGCTGAAGAAGCCGCAGATGCACTGATAGGCCTCAAAGAGCCGTCTGCCGGACAGCGTCAGGTCGTCCGGCGCCTCCCGGCCCTGCTCGATGAGCTCCAGGCAGTTGCCGGTATCTTCGTACTGGAGCTGGAGATGATAGCGGTTCACTGTGTCGCCGGACTCATTCATGGTGGGACTGTAGATCAGGTTTTTTATAACGCTTGTTTCTTCCCCGGCGGCGCTGTATATATTTTTGACAGCACAGAGAAGGAGAAAGAATGTGGTGAGGCGCTGCTGCCCGTCGATCAGCTCATAATAGCTGCCAGGATGATAGGTCACGATGGTGCCAAGGAAATAGGCTTTTTTGCTGTCGGCGTCATAGGCCTCGACCAGATCGTCCAAAAGCTGTTCCACCTGTTTGCCGCTCCACACATACTCGCGCTGATAGTCAGGGACGACATAGTGATCCTTGAATGCGGAATCGATGGAAAGATCGTTATACTGGATGTATGTATCAGTCATTTGAGAGGTCCCCTCATTCCTCCACGATCTCGTTCACATCCCGGCCCATGGCGTGCATGTACTCGTCGTAGGTGCATATCCGGTCGATGCAGCCGTCCTCTGTCAGCTCGATGATCCGGTTGGCCACGGTCTGGGTCAGCTGGTGGTCATGGCTGTAGAAGAGGATGTTGTAGGGGAAGGCGGCCATGCCGTTGTTCAGCGCGGCGATGCTCTCCAGGTCCAGGTGGTTGGTGGGCTGGTCGAACAGCAGCACGTTGGCCCCCGCCAGCATCATCTTGGAGATCATGCACCGCACCTTCTCGCCGCCGGAGAGGACGTTCACATGTTTGTATACATCGTCCCCGGAGAAGAGCATCCGGCCCAGAAACGTGCGCAGGTAGCTCTCCCGCTTGTCCACGGAGAACTGGCGCATCCAGTCCATCAGCTCCAGCTCGCAGCCGTCAAAATAGGCGCCGAAGTCGTGGGGCATATAGGCCTGGGTGGTGGACACGCCCCATTTGATCTCGCCCTCGTCCGGCTCCAGCTCGCCCATCAGAAGCTGGAAAAGACAGGTGATGGCGTTCTCGTTGGCGCCAATGATGGCGATCTTGTCCTCCTTGCCCATGATGAAGGACACGTTGTTGATGAGCTTCACCCCGTCCACGGTCTTGGAGACATTGGTGACGAAAAGCCGATCCTTGCCAGGCTCCCGCTCCGCCTTGAAGCCCACCCAGGGGTAGCGACGGGAGGAGGCGGGCATCTGCTCCACAGTGATCTTCTCCAGCAGCTTCCGGCGGCTGGTGGCCTGGCGGGATTTGGATTTGTTGGCGGAGAAGCGGGCGATGAAGGTCTGCAGCTCCTGTATCTTTTGTTCGGCCTTTTTGTTCTGGTCCTTGATGAGCTTCTGCATCAGCTGGCTGGACTCGTACCAGAAGTCGTAGTTGCCCACGTACATGCGTATCTTGCCGTAATCGATATCCACGATGTGGGTGCAGATGTTGTTGAGGAAATAGCGGTCGTGGCTCACCACCAGCACGGTGCCCTCATAGTCCATGAGAAAGTCCTCCAGCCACACGGTGGAGGCCAGGTCCAGGTTGTTGGTGGGCTCGTCCAACAGTATGATGTCCGGATGGCCGAACAGGGCCTGGGCCAGCAGGACCTTCACCTTCTGCCGACCCTCCAGCTCACTCATCTGCTTCTGGTGCAATGCCACGGGGATGCCAAGGCCCTGGAGAAGGCGGCTGGCGTCGGAGTCAGCTTCCCAGCCTCCGAGCTCGGCGTATTCCTCCTCTAATTCGGCGGCACGGATGCCGTCGGCGTCGGAGAAGTCGGGCTTATCGTATATGGCGTCCTTCTCCTTGCCGCAGTCGTAGAGACGCTTGTTGCCCATGATGACCGTCTCCAGTACGGCGTAGTCGTCGAACATGGTCTGGTCCTGGCGCAGCACGCTCATGCGGCACTTGGGGTCGATGTAGACGTGGCCCTTGGTGGGCTCCTCCTGGCCGGACAGCAGCTTCAGGAAGGTGGATTTGCCCGCGCCGTTGGCGCCGATGATGCCGTAGCAGTTGCCAGCGGTGAATTGCAGGTCCACGCCGGAAAACAGCACCTGGCTGCCGTATTGCAGGGAGAGGTTCTCAACAGTGATCATGGCGGTTCCTCCGGGAAAGTGACATGAGGCTATCATAGCACATTTTTCCTCCGGTTCCTAGTCCCGGCGGAAAATTTCGGGAGATTTGAATTGACAGGGGCACTTTTATGTGATAATATACTCAAGCATGCGGAGAGATGTCCGAGTGGTTTATGGAGCTGGTCTTGAAAACCAGTGACTCCGCAAGGGGCCGGGGGTTCGAATCCCTCTCTCTCCGCCATTTATGACGGTTCGCGGGAACGGCCCGCCGACAATAGGATTTTTCGGCTTGGAGAAGTACCCAAGAGGCCGAAGGGGCTCCCCTGCTAAGGGAGTAGTGCGTGATGAGCGCAGCGAGGGTTCAAATCCCTCCTTCTCCGCCAAGGAAACGGTGATTTTCAGATCGCCGTTTCTTTTTTATTGACAGTGACCGTGTTCAATGATATCCTATGCCCGCAAAACGCGCTGTCCCGGCAGATTCAGGCAGCGCCCTCCGCCGCGGCGCCGACCAAGGTGATTTCCGGGCGCGGTGTGACGGCGGGCGGGGAGGACTATACATTTTGCATGGAGCGGGTGATCTGAGATGGATACTTGGTTGGAGAGCGTATACAGCGACGGCACGGCGGCTTTTGTGAGCCAGCCCGCCCCCCGGAAGGGCGACAGCGTAAAAATAAGTCTGCGGATGTATGAGGACGCCCCGGTGCGGCATGTGCTGCTGTGGTACCTCAGAAACGGTACGGAGCACCTGCAGGCGGCCAAGGCCGTCCGGCGGGAGCGGGGGCTGGTGTACTATGAGGCCGCCATGCCCGTGACGGAGAAGCGGATGCAGTACCATTTCTATCTGGTCTGTGACGGCTGTGTCTATTTCTATACCCAGCGGGGCGTCACCACCTATATGCCCGACCGCACCTATGATTTCGTGCTGCTGACCGATTATGTCCAGCCTGCCTGGGTGAAGGACGCGGTGTTCTATCAGATATTCCCGGAGCGGTTTTGCAACGGGGACGAGAGCAACGACGTGCAGCCGGGGGAGTATGCCCAGGAGGGACATCCCACTCTGCACATGCAGTGGACGGACCGCCCGCCCTCCTATGAGAAGGGCCGCTGCCTGGACTTTTACGGCGGCGACCTGGAGGGCATACGGCAGAAGATACCCTACTTGAAGGACCTGGGGGTGACGGCGCTCTACCTGAACCCCATCTTCCGTGCCCCCTCGGTGCATAAGTACGACTGTGTGGACTATTTCCATGTGGACCCCCATTTTGGCGGCGACGAGGCCCTGGCGGCGCTGAGCCGCGACCTGCATGCCAACGGCATGAAGCTCATCCTGGATATCTCCATCAACCACACCGGGGCCAATCACCGCTGGTTCAACCGGGATGGGATGTTCTTCGACACATCGGAGGGCGCCTATCATGACCCGGACGCCCCGGAGCGGGGATACTATTTCTTCGGCGAGGGGAACAGCTATCACGGCTGGTATGGGAACGACAACCTGCCCACCCTCAACTATACCTCCCAGGCCCTGCGGGACGCGGTGTACCGGGGGGAGGACTCGGTGCTGAAAAAGTGGCTGAAGCCGCCCTACAGCATCGACGGCTGGCGCTTTGACGTAGCGGACACCTTTGCCCGCAACGACGACGTGCAGCTGGCCGACGAGCTGTGGCCGGAGATCCGACAGAGCATCCGCGCCGTCAACGACCAGGCGTATATCCTGGCGGAGGACTGGGGCGACTGCGCGGCCAGCCTGCAGGGGGATGTGTGGGACTCGCCCATGAACTATTACGGCTGCGCCCGGCCCATCCGGCAGTTTTTTGGCCAGGACGATCTGCTCATGAGCCGTCATCCGCTGTTGAAGAACGTGGGATACAAGATGACCGCCGCCGATCTGGAGGCCAGGGTGATGCAGCATCTGGCCAAGCTGCCCTGGGCCTTTTGGGAGAACCAGTTCAACCTCCTGGACAGCCACGACGTCAGCCGCCTGCACAACGACCCGGCCATCCCGCCCATGGCCTATCGGGGCGCGGTGATCTTCCAGTTCATCCTGCCCGGCGCGGCCAGTATCTATTATGGCGACGAGGCCGCCATCGGCGGAAGGCTGGGCTCCAACGAGGGCTGCCGCTATCCCATGCCCTGGGGCGAGGACTTCCAGAGCGGGTGGATGTATCGGCTTTATAAGACCATGGCCCACCTGAAAGGGGAGCACGAGGCTCTTTCCCTGGGCGGGATGAAATTCCTCTATGCGGATGGATACATAGCCGCCATTGCCCGGTTCTGGGGCGACGAGGCCTTCGTGGCGGTGCTGTCCGCCAGCCAGCGGACCGAGACGGTGCGCCTGCCTCTGGGCGCTGTGGGCGCGGCGGGGTTCGACGGGCGGGTGGACCTGCTGGGCGAGCCGATGGACTGGCGGCCCCTGGATGGACGCAGCGTGTCGCTCACCGTTCCGGCCGGGACCTGCTATCTGGCCCGGTGCCAAATGAAATGAGCGATATGACAAGCGCCCCTGACGGTGTAAGTGAACTGTACCGGAAAAAACAGGCAATAGGAAAAGCCACCCCCTGGTGTAAGATGTTTCATACCCAAATAGGTGTAGGAAACCGGCTCGATGGCGGGCGGCGGCGTGTCAAGAAATATCTATGGAGTTT
>CANROZ010000050.1 GCA_947632365.1 uncultured Oscillospiraceae bacterium | reverse complement strand
CTGGCCTGCTCCCGGGAGGAGCTGCGCCGCGTCCAGGGCAAGGACATCGGCGTGGTGTTCCAGGAGCCCATGACCAGCCTGAACCCCTTGATGAAGGTGGGCCGCCAGGTGGAGGAAGTGCTGCGGATACACACGGACCTGCCCGCGGATCGGCGCCGGGCCATGGCCCTGGAGGCCATGGACCAGGTAGGCCTGCCGGACCCGGAGCGGACCTACGAGAAATACCCCCACCAGCTGTCCGGCGGACAGCGGCAGCGGGCAGTCATCGCCTCGGCCATGGTGATCCACCCCAAGCTGCTCATCTGCGACGAGCCCACCACCGCCCTGGACGTGACCGTCCAGGCACAGATACTGCGGCTTTTGAAGGATGTGAACCGCCAGTTCGGCGTGGCCATCCTGCTCATCAGCCATGATTTGTCCGTGGTGCGGCGGCTGTGCGACGGCGTGGCCGTGATGCATGGCGGACGCATCGTGGAGCGGGGGGATATCCAGCGGGTATTCACCGCCCCGGAGGACGATTACACCCGGCGGCTCATCGCCGCCATCCCCACGAGGAAACGCCATGAGTGAACCTGTTTTGGAGGTGGAACACCTCACCGTCCGGTACTCGGACGCCACCGTCTTTGGGCGCAGGAGCGGCTATGAGGCGGTGCACGACGTGAGCTTTTCCGTGGACCACGGGCAGATCGTGGGCCTGGTGGGGGAGTCCGGCTGCGGCAAATCCACCCTGTCCAAGGCCATATTGGGCATGCTGCCCCCCTACGAGGTGTCGGGGCAGATACGCCACTATACCAAGCGGCCCCAGATGGTGTTCCAGGACCCGTTTTCCAGTCTGAACCCCGCCCGGAGCGTGGGCTGGATACTGGAGGAGCCCCTGCGCATCTTCGGCAAGTACGATGCCGCAGAGCGAAAGCGCCGGGTGCTGGACATGCTGGAGCGGGTGGGGCTGGAGGCGGAATACGCCAAGCGCCGCCCCCGGGAGCTCTCCGGTGGCCAGCGGCAGCGGGTGTCCATCGCCCTGGCGCTGATCCAGCGGCCCCGGTTCATCATCGCGGACGAGCCCGTGTCAGCCCTGGACGTGACCATCCAGGCCCAGGTGCTGGACCTGCTTTGGGACCTGCGGAAGGAGCTGGACCTGAGCTATCTCTTCATCAGCCACGATCTGAACGTGGTCTACTCCATCTGCGACCGGGTGCTGGTGATGGAGGGCGGGCGCATCATCGAATCCGGCACGGTGGACCAGGTGTATGACCACCCCCAGCACGAGTACACGAAAAAGCTCATCCAGGCAGTGCGGGATGAGGTATGAAAAGGTAAAGGCCGGACGCTTTCTCGCCCGCCCAAATCGGTTTATCGCACAGGTGGAGCTGGACGGCCGCACCGAGACGGTGCATGTGAAGAACACGGGCCGCTGCCGGGAACTGCTGGTGCCCGGGGCCCGGGTGTATCTGGCGGAAGGGACCAACCCCGCGCGAAAGACCCGGTACGACCTGGTAGCGGTGGAGAAGGGGACAAGGCTCATCAACATGGACAGTCAAGCCCCCAACGCCGCGGCCCTGGAGTGGCTGTGGGCCGGGGAGCTGTTCCCTGCCGGGACGGAAATACGCCCGGAGCACACATACGGTGACAGCCGCTTCGATTTTGCGGCTTTCACGCCGGAGCTGGCTCTGTTGGAGGTCAAAGGAGTAACGCTGGAGAGGGACGGGGCGGTCCTCTTTCCCGACGCGCCCACGGTGCGGGGCGCCAAACACCTGCGGGAGCTGGCGGCCTATGCTGCGTCCGGCGGCGGGGCCTATGTGCTGTTCGTCATCCAGATGGAGGGAGTGGACCACTTTGCCCCCAACGGGGAGACGGACCCCGCCTTTGCCGATGCGCTGCGGACGGCGGCCGCCGCCGGGGTGCATATCCTGGCCTACGACTGCAAGGTCGCCCCGGGCAGCATGACCATCAACGCCCCCGTAGAGGTGCGGATATAAAAATACAGGGCGCGTTGGAAACACGCCCTCATGATCGACAGCCCCCTCGTCAGAGGGGGCCTTATTGTTGGGTCGCTATTTTATTCGCGCTTTTTGCCGAACAGGACGAAGAGGAAGGCCGAGCCCAGGCCCAGCAGGTCGCAGATCAGATCGTTGCCGATGAAGTGCACCAGCAGCAGGGGGATGAAGCTGCACCAGTCGTTGGTCATGGACAGGTACATATACAGCACCCCCGTGGACCCCCGGAGGGGCACCACATAGCCGATCACCAACAGCACAAGGTGGAAAGCCGCCCAGATGGCGGCGGAGAGGGCGATCTCTTTTTTCGTCATCTTCCCGAACAGCAGCGGCCCGCCGATGAGCAGGCTGGCGGCCAGGATGAAACCGTAGATGAGCAGCGTTTTCCCCTCGTCGCTGGTGACGGAGCCGTCCGGCTGGATGATCAGGGCGAAGCGCCCGATGCCGTACACCACCAGGAAGAAGGTGAAGAGGCTGGCGGCGGTGCAGTACAGCGGCACGGTGAGCAGAGTGTTTTTGCGGATGGGCATGACAGACGCTCCTTTCCTGTCAACGGCGCTCCCCGCCGGGGGCGCGGACATACCGCAGCAGCGGGGACAGGATCAGTCCCAGCGCCGCCGTCCCGGCCAGGCACAGGTAGAGGCTCCGGGCCTGGCCCGCCGACACCAGCTGCCGGGCGACGGCGGGCATCACCGCCGGGGGGATGAGCAGCAGGGGCATCAGCACCCGGCTGGCGGCCAGATATTGGCCCCGGCCGAAGGCCTGAGCGATGGCGCAGGGCAGAACTGTGGACAGCCCCCCGATGAGGCAGGCCGCCCCCAGGCACCAGACGATCTCCAGCCAGGTACTGCCGCCCGCGGGCATGGCCCACAGCACGACAGGGGGGATGAGCAGCGCCACGCCCAGGATGGGGCCGATCCGCTCAGCGCCCAGCTTGTCGCAGAGCCAGCCAAAGATATAGCTGGCCGGGATGCCCAGGATGGCCCCCAGCGCCAGCCAGGGCCCGGCGGCGGACCAGACCGTCTCGCCGCCCAGGGCCATGAAGCGCTCCTCCAGCGAGCCCATGCACCCGGCCGCCGCGGTGATATAGGCGCCGTAGACTGCCAGCAGCAGCCATGTGCGCCTGTGCCGCAGCACCTGTCCCACCGTGAAGGGCGCAGGGAGCTCCTCCGGCTCACCCGCGGGGGCGCGGCCGTCCCCGTCGGGGTAGAGGCCCCCGTCCTCGGGCCGATCCCGGAGCAGGAACCGGGTGGAGAGGGCCAGCGCCGCCAGCAGCCCCGCCGCGCAGAGGAAAAAGGGGCGGTAATCGCCCCAGAGACGGGTGCGGATGGTCTCCACGATGGCGGCGGCGCCCACGGCGGAAAAGAGAGGCCCGCCCAGGGTGATGAGCCCCAGCATCCGGCCCCGGTAACGGATGGACCAGTTCACCGCCAGGGCGAATACCCCCAGCTCCGTCACGGTGCAGGCGCACCGGGTGAGGGCCAGGGAGCAGAAAAACAGCCCGTAATGGCCGCTGGACGCGCCGCCGTAAATGTCCAGGCCGTTGGCGTCCACCAGTCCCACGCAGCCAAGGGCCGCGGCGGCGGCCGTGAGGATGAGGCTCTGGCGCACGCCGGAGCGCAGGCAGAGCACCCCCCAGACGAAGGCCATGGGGACGGCCAGCGCGGCCCCCACGATCATGGGCCTGTCCAGCTGCTCCGGGGTCCAGCCGCCCCCCGCCGGGGAGATGAAGCTGCCCAGGATCTGCCCCAGGCCGTTTTCCAGCCCCGCGCAGACGAAGCAGTAGGCGAGGCCGGTCAGACAGAGAGTGAGGGCGCAAAAGCCGTATTTTTTGTTCTGAAACATGGGCCCGTCACCTCACAGGGTGGTCTTGTTCTTCTTCAGGGAGCGGATCAGCACCACGGCCTCCGCCACGATGACGATCAGCGCCACCACGGAGATGGCGATCCACAGTCCGGTCCTGGGGTCGGCAGGCTCCGCCGCCTCGTCCCCGCTGTCGGCTTCCTCGTCGGCCGCGTCGGTGGCACACGCCGGGTCGGCGGTGGACTGGGCGAGATCGGCGTCGGTCTCGGAGTCGGCGGACTCGGTGATGTCATAGAAGTGGATCAGGTTGCCCCGGGTGGCGTCCATGGAGGCGCCGCAGCGGGTGCAGACCCAGGTGCCATAGGATGTGGGCTGGCCCTGCTCGTCGAACACGGCGTCGTATTGATATTTATAGTCGTGGCCCAGGGGCTTTTCCAGCAGCTTGCCGCACACCGTGCAGGACACGCCCTTCTCGCAGGAGGGCTCATCGGCGTCGGGGACGTGGCCCTTGGCCGGGTCCGGCTCGGTGTAGCTGTCCCCGCAGCGGGCGCAGACATAGGTGGCCTCGCCGTCCTGGGTGCAGGTGGCGGTGGTCTCCGTCAGCTGATAGTCGTGCTCGCCGTCCGGCAGGGTCTCGGCGGTATAGGTCAGGCCGCACTTGGCGCAGGTATAGGCCAGCAGGCCCTTTTCGGCGCAGGTGGCCTCCCGGACCACGGACACCTCAAAGTGGTGGCTGCACGTCTCCGGGTCGGGGGAACGGCTGTCCGGGCCCGCGGCAAAGACGGGGACGGTCAGCAGCGCGGCGGCCAGGATGAAGGCAAAAAGGCCTCTCATGGGCATCTCCTTTCCATTTGAAAGACGCCCGCCCTGGGGGCGGGCGTCTGGCGTGTCAGGTCAGTGGGACAGGTCCTGCAAAAGGTCCGTGGAAAAGACTAACGGTCCGTCGCAGGGGTCCGGACGGCGGTAGTTGTCGAAAAACATATCCAGGGCGGCGGTGATATCCTTCTGGGAGAAATGGGCGGAGAAGGTGTCGTCCAGCAGCCGGGCCTGGGTCCACTTGGACATGTCATAGCGCAGGGAGTAGTGCAGCAGAAAATCGGTCAGCTCCCAGGGGCCCCGGTCGTCGTGGACGATGGAGCGCACCGGGACCGACAGGGCCATGTCCCCGAAGGTGTTGGCCCAGTAGCGGACCGCCAGCTGGGCGGTGTACCGGGGCACAGTGGCGTTGACGGCGTAATGCTCCGGCTGGGCCCCCTCCAGGGCCCGGGCCGTCAGGTCCGCGCCGTCCACGACAAGACCGCCCTGGCCGCCCACGGTCAGGCCCAGCGCCGCAGCGATGTGCCCGGCCCGGTTGCCCACGGGCTCGGCGTGGATGTTCTTGCGGGACAGCTTCAGCCGATCCACCGCCGACACACAGGCCGCCAGCGCCAGCAGAGAGGAGGCGTTTCGCTCGATGCGCACGGCGAGGGCGGTGGCGCCCCGGGCCATCATCCGCCGGGCCAGCCCGTCGCCCTGGAGCTTCAGGATGCGGGGGAGCATGGCCGGGTCGGGGACCCAGGGGGTCATGGGCTGGGCGGTGATGGTATCCTCCACCGGGGCCTTCACGTCCCGGCGGGGGACGGTGAGCTGGGCGGAGACGTAGCCGTCGGCGCTGCGGACGATATCGCCGTTCTGGGCGATGATGCACTGGCCCGTGTAGAGCGTGCCGCCGTCGCCGCCCATGGGGCAGGCCATGATGACCGCGGCCTTGGCGTCGTGGCTGGCCAGGCCCGCCAGGTTGAGGTTCTCATAGTGAGAGGAGATGGTGGCGGGGCTGTCCGAGGAGCAGCAGAGGATGTCGGTCTTTTCCTGGGGCTGGCTGAGCTGCTCCCGGGTGAGGGAGCTCTCCATCAGGGGATAGACGGTCATCTTTCCCGCCTGGCGGGTGATGGCGCCCCGGTTCATGTCCTCGGGCAGGCCCGCGGGCAGCACCAGGATGGAGGCGCCGTCGTCCCGGGCCCGGGTGATGGCGGCCAGGACGTTGGACATGCTCTGGCCCGGCTGGCCGGGCAGTATCTCCGGCGCGGCGGCGGCCACTTTGATCTTCACAGTGGTTCAGCCCCTTTCAAAGGTGATGAGGTCCTCAGGAAAATAGCGCAGAATGGCGGACCGGGCGGCGGCGAAATTGCCGCTCTCCACCGTCACGGTGACGGTGTCCCCGGTCACATCGGCGGTCATGTCGTATTGGGGCAGCGCGGGGAACACCTGCTCCTCCAGCACCGCTGCCAGCTGGCCCAGGTCGTCCTCATAGCTGGCCCGCTCCGGGGGCGTGTAGCCCGGGATGGGGTCCCGGCCCGCGGTGAGGCAGATCACCGTCACCAGCACCGCCAGGATCAGAAACAGCGCGCACCCCGCCGGGCGGATGCTCCGGACAAAGGATTGGCCCGCGGTGAGCTTTTCCTCTGCGGGCCGTTGTTCCTCGTTCACGATCAGTACTGGACGCGCTGGGCGATATAGTCCGCCACCTCAGCCATGGGGATGCGCACCTGCTCCATGGAGTCCCGCTCCCGGACGGTGACGCACTGGTCGGCGGGCACGTCCCCGTCGCCCACGGTCTGGAAGTCCAGGGTGACGCAGAAGGGGGTGCCGATCTCGTCCTGGCGGCGGTAGCGCTTGCCGATGGACCCGGTCTCGTCGT
Organism: uncultured Oscillospiraceae bacterium; assembly: GCA_947632365.1. Lineage (GTDB taxonomy): Bacteria > Bacillota > Clostridia > Oscillospirales > Oscillospiraceae > CAJOIG01. The sequence goes on along the minus strand of CANROZ010000050.1, from coordinate 5,667 downwards.
AGTCGCAGGAGAAGCGCTTGGCCAGCTGCTGGTGCAGCTCCCGGGCCGGGCCGGACAGCACGTCCTTTTTGCTCAGGGGCAGCACGGCGCACTTATAGGGCGCCAGCTGGGGATGCAGGTGCAGCACCGTGCGCACGTCGGGGTTGCCCTTCTTGTCCACGCCCACCTGCTCCTCGTCGTAGGCGTCGATGAGGAAGGCCAGCATGACGCGGTCCGCGCCCAGACTGGGCTCGATGACGTAGGGGATGAAGCCCTCGGCCATGCCCTCCTCTTTGTATTCCATCTTCTCGCCGGAGAAGGTCTGGTGCTGGGTCAGGTCGTAGTCGGTCCGGTCCGCGATGCCCCACAACTCGCCCCAGCCGAAGGGGAAGAGATACTCAAAGTCCGTGGTGGCCTTGGAGTAGAAGCTCAGCTCCTCGGGGGTGTGATCCCGCAGACGCAGATACTCGTCGTTCATGCCCAGCTCCAGCAGCCACTTGTGGCAGAACTCCCGCCAGTACTGGAACCACTCCAGGTCGGAGCCCGGCTGGCAGAAGAACTCCAGCTCCATCTGCTCGAACTCCAGGATGCGGAAGGTGAAGTTGCCCGGGGTGATCTCGTTGCGGAAGGATTTGCCGATCTGGCAGATGCCGAAGGGCAGCTTCTTCCGGGTGGTGCGCAGCACGCTCTTGTAGTCCACGAAAATGCCCTGGGCGGTCTCCGGCCGCAGGTACACGTCCGTGCCGGACTCCTGGGTGACGCCCTGGTGGGTCTTGAACATCAGGTTGAACTTCTTGATGTCGGAGAAATCCGTGGCGCCGCAGCCGGGGCAGGGGATCTTCTTCTCCCGGATATAGTCCACCATCTCGTCGTTGGTCAGGGCCTCCACGTTGACATCGGTGCCCGTCTCCTTGGCCCACTCCTCGATGAGCTTGTCGGCGCGGTGGCGGCGTTTGCAGCCCTTGCAGTCGATGAGCGGATCGTTGAAGTTGGTCACATGGCCGGAGGCCTCCCACACACGGGGGTTCATCAGGATGCCCGCGTCCAGCCCCACGTTGTAGGGGCTCTCCTGGACGAACTTCTTCCACCAGGCGTTCTTCACGTTCTGCTTCATCAGAACGCCCAGAGGACCGTAGTCCCAGGAGTTGGCCAGGCCCCCGTATATCTCGGAGCCGGCAAAGATGAAGCCTCTGTTCTTGCACAGGGCTACGATCTTTTCCATCGTCTTGTCTTCGGCACGCATGCGCATAGTATCAGGTCTCCTTTTCGGAAAGTGTATTCAGTGTTGGCTCCCGGTAGTCCATGGTCCCCAGCTCGTCCAAGGTCCGGTCGAAAGCGGGGATGAAGGTCTCCAGGAAATAGTCCACCTCCGGCAGGCCGTAGCCCCGGAGGGTGTCCAGGGACTTCTGCTCCGCCTGAAGGAACTCGTCGTTGCCCGCCCGGCGCTCCTCGATGCACTTGATGTAGGCCGAGAGCTTGTCGGCGGCCTTCACCAAGGCTTTCATCTCCGGCTCCGGCTCTGCCAGCAGCGGCGCATAGGCCGGGCGCATCTCCGGCGGGAGCATGCCCAGCAGCTTCTCCGACGCGGCGGCCTCCACCTTTCGGTAGGCGGTCATGATCTCCGGGTCGTAGTATTTGATGGGGGTGGGCAGGTCCCCGGTGAGGATCTCCCCGGCGTCGTGGAACAGGGCGAAGGCCGCCGCGGCGTTGGGGTCGCAGTCCCGGCCGAACACGTCCCGGCGGATCACCGCCAGCGCGTGGGCCAGCACCGCCACCATGTGGCTGTGCTCCTGCACGTTCTCCCGGGTGACGGAGCGCATCAGGGCCCAGCGGTCGATGTTCTTCATCCGGGCGATGAGAGCATAAAAGTTGTCCATAGCGGCCCCGGGCCTCCTTTCCGCTCCAAAGTATCCTATACTATATCATAACATCTTCCACTTTTCAATGCCTTGTGCTCCGGGGCGAAGCAATGTATAATGGCCACGGGAGGAACGGATATGAGCTTTCCCTTTTTGCAGCGGGCCCGCTGGGTCACGGACAAGTACATATTGGCGATGCTGGGGGCGTTTCCCCTGTTCGTGGGCTTTCACGGCTACGGCGCCATCACCGAGTCCAAGTTCTGGTTTTTCGCCATCGCCACCGGGCTGTGGGCCGCGGCGGTGACGGTGCTGCTGATCTGCGGGCTCGTCGCCGGGGAGCGGTACGCCCTGCACGTGCGGGGGGCCCATCTGGCCATCGGGCTGTTCCTGGCGGTGGGCGGCATATCCGCGTGCCTGTCCGAGTACGGCGCGGCGGCCTTCTTCGGCTCTAACCGCAACGACGGATATCTGACCACGCTGCTGTACGGGCTGATCTTTTTCGGCGTGTCCATGCTGGGGCGGCCCCGGCGGCGGTATGCCTGGGCCCTGGGGGTGTCGGCGGGGGTCTGCTGCGTCATCGCGGCGCTGCAGCTCATGGGCCTGGACCCCTTCTGGCTCTATCCCGAGGGGACCGATTACTACGATAAATTCATCGCCTACAACAGCGCCTTTCTGGGCACCCTGGGCAATACGGGGGTGCTGGGCTCCTTTTTGAGCATCCCGGCGGGCTTTCTGCCCGTGTACGCGGCGCTGTCGGAGCACAAGCGGGATCGGTGGCTGTTCGTCCCGGCGGCGCTGGTGCTGGGCATCATCGCCTTCATGGACGCGGACGCGGCGGTGGTGGCCGCTCTGGGGGGCGCGCTGATCTACGTGCCCGTGGTCATCCGCCGGAAAAAAGCCGCCCGCATCGCCGGGTGCGTCAGCGGCGGGCTCACCGCCGCGGGGCTGGCCACGCTGTATTTCTGGCCGGGACAGAGCGGCACGCTCTATGAGATGAGCCAGGTGCTCCACGGCCACCTGGCCGACAGCTTTGGCTCCAGCCGGGGGCAGATATGGAAGGCGTCCTGGAAGCTGTTTCTGGAAAAGCCCTGGCTGGGCGGGGGCCCCGGCACCACCAGCCTGCGCTACGATATCCAGTGGTACAGTGCCGTCCGGGACCAGACCGTGTCGGTGACAAACGCCCACAACATCTATCTGGGGTATCTGGTGAACATCGGAATCCTGGGGCTGATCCCCTATCTGGCCGCTATCGCGTGCACCCTGGTCACCTGGTTCCGGCGGCGGTGCCAAGGGGCCCTCTACCCGGCCCTGGGGGCGGGGTTTGTGTGCTACCTCATCCAGGACTTCTTTGGCCTGGGCCTGCCCCTGTCCGCGCCGCTGGTGTGGGTGATCTGGGGGCTGCTGGAGAGCGGCGAGGAGCCGGACGGGCCCCTGCCGCCAGCGGATGACACGGCGCCTCCGGAGGCGTGAGAAAACAAAAAAGACGGCCCTTCGGACGTGTCCGAAGGGCCGTTATCCTGTTGTTTATCCGGCGTTGGTGCCGCAGGCGGGATTGGGGGTGACGACTTGGGTGTTGGTGCCGCAGTCGGAACCGCCGCTGCTGCCGGAGCCGCTGCCGGAGCCGCTGCCGGAGCCGCTGCCGGAGCCGCTACCGGAGCCACTACCGCTGCCACTGCCGGAGCCGCTGCTTCCAGAGGGCGGCTTCTCCGTGGGCAGGGGAGTCCAGCCAGTGTTATTGCCGCCGTCGCCGTTGTTGCCGCTGCTGCTGGGCGGCGTGGCGGTGGGCGTGGCGGTGGGCTCGGGAGAGGCGCTGGGTTCGGGAGAGGTACTGGGCTCGGCGGCCTGCAAGGGGGCGCTGGCGCTGGAGCGGAAGTAGGTGCCCTCATAGGTGCGGACGATCTGCCCGGTGTACTTGCCCATGAAGTTCAGGACCACCACAACGGTGCTGTTGTTGTAGACCTTGGCGGCCACGGTGTAATCCACGCCAAGCTGCAGTACATTGCTGCCGTCAGTGATGTACAGGGCGCTCAAATCGGTCTCCGCGTTGAGCTCGGGGATGGTGATGTTGGCGGCGGAGACGGGCGTAGCGCCCGCGGGAGCGGTGCGGCCCTCATCCAGCTCGAAGATGGCCAGCTGTTTGGTCTGGGTCTGGTCCTTGGTCACCGTGAAGCGCAGCACCTCCCGCAGCAGGGTCTGCTCCGTGGGGGCGTTGGCGCCGATGTAGGTGACCTGAGAGGCCAGGGCGTTGGGCTGCTCCGGGGTGGTCCCGGCGGGGAACATGTCATCGGTGATGGCCTGGACCTCGATGCCCATGGCGTTGACGTAGTAGCGGTCCGAATCCCGGTAGGCCAGGGTGGTCAGGGTGGAGCCGTCGGAGAGGGTGGCGTCCTCCACCTTCCAGCGGGTGCGGACGCTGTCGTCGTCCAGAACGATGGCGGTGTGGCCGTCGTTGGTATTCAGATAGCGGTCGTGGTTTTGCAGGGAGTAGCGGTAGGCCTCGCCCTTATAGGTGTCCTGGGTGGCCTTCCAGAGCATGCCCTCGGTGATGGGGCCCGCCAGGCACCAGGCGCCGTCGTCGGCCTGGACCAGGGGCATCTCCATGGCGTAGAGGGTGTTGCCGCCCATGTTCATGAGAACGGTGGCCTTGGGGGCGTTGGGATCGACGATGTCGATGGCGGCCGCGCCGGAATCGTCCCACTGGCCAGGGGTGCTCTCAGGCGCGTCCACATAGGAGATGGTCAGGCCGCCCTCGGTGGTGTCGGCCGCGGCGTCGCCCTCGCCGGACGCCTCGGCGGTATCAGTGCTGCCGGAGGCGGAGGTCCCGGTCATGTTCTCCACCAGGGCGATCACATAGCTGTGGCCGTCCTCGAACTGGCTGGCGTTGGTGAACACGCCGCTCTGTACGGTGGGATAGCTGCCCAGGTCAGCAGCCTGAATGGGCGCGGGCGTGGGCTCCGCCGTGGGTTCCGGTGTGACGGCGGGCTCCGCAGTAGCCTCCGGCACGGCCGTGGCCACGGGCTCGGAGCTGATGACCTCAAAGGCGAAGGGGGTCAGGCTCGCCGTCTGAAAGGTGACGGCGTTGTTCTGTATGCGGTATGTACCGATCGTGTCCCAGTCGGCAGCGGTCTCGTCATAGCTGTACACAGCCAGGCCGTCACCGTCGGGGAAGCTGGGGTCGCTGACGGTCAGGTACACCGGCTCGGTCTGTGCCTTCTTCCCGGTCCAGTCGACGTCCAGAAGGACCACGTCCTGCTTGTCGGCCAGCGCGTCGGGCTTCATGGTGCCCTGGCTGATGGTCAGGTTCCCGGCCACGTTCTTGCCGCTGCCGTATTCCGCGTCTACCTGGGTGGAGACCCCGGGGGCAATGGTGGCTTGTCCGCTGGAGGAGTCGCCGCTGATCATGCCCATGATGGTGTCGCCAAAGTTCAGCCACAGCAGGACCAGCAGGGCGGCAACGACGATCACAAGGATGATGACCAGCACCCAGACCTTCCAGGAGGAACCGGAGCGGGAGGGAGGTGTTTGTGCCATATGACTACCAGACATAGTATCACAACCTTACCTTTTCTTTATGGATGGACCCCATTATAAACGATGTTGCAGGAAAATACAACAAAAAATTACGAAAATTTGCGAAATGGTTAATTTTTATTGAAAAAACAGCGCTATTTCAGGCAATTTCAAGAGGAGAAGAAATTTTTCTTGACAGTGAGACGAGAACCAAGTATAATCAAAAAGCTCGAAAAAAGCTGTGGCCGAGTAGTTCAGTCGGTTAGAATGCCGGCCTGTCACGCCGGAGGTCGAGGGTTCAAGTCCCTTCTCGGTCGCC
>CANROZ010000049.1 GCA_947632365.1 uncultured Oscillospiraceae bacterium | reverse complement strand
ACCGACCCCACCATCTTCCGCAAGATCGCCATGTTCTGCAACGTCAAGCCCGAGTGCGTCATCGAGAACCGCACCGTTCCCGTGCTGTACGAGGCGCCCCTCATGCTGGAGGAGAGCGACTTCTCCCTGATCGTGTGCCGGGAGCTGGGTCTGTGGACCAAGGCGCCTGACCTGGCGGAGTGGAAGAGCATGGTCCGCTCCATCCACAATCTGAGCCACACCGTCACCATCGCCCTGGTGGGCAAATATGTGCAGCTGCACGACGCGTACCTGTCCGTCAGCGAGGCGCTGAAGCACGCGGGCTACGCCAAAGGCACCAGCATCGACCTGCGGTGGATCGACTCCGAGACCGTCACCGAGGAGAACGCCGCCGAGACCTTCGCCGGGGTGGACGGCATCCTGGTGCCGGGCGGCTTCGGCAACCGGGGCATCGAGGGCAAGATCGCCGCGGTCCGCTACGCCCGGGAGAATGCCATCCCCTATCTGGGGCTGTGCCTGGGCATGCAGGTGGCGGTGATCGAGTTCGCCCGGCATGTGGCGGCCCTGGAGGGCGCCAACTCCCGGGAGTTCGACGAGTACGCCCCCCACCGGGTCATCGACTTCATGCCCGGCCAGAACGACGAGATCGACAAGGGCGGTACCCTCCGTCTGGGGGCCTATCCCTGCGTCATCACTCCGGGCACTATGATGGAGAAGTGCTACGGCGTGCCCCAGATCAGCGAGCGGCACCGCCACCGCTACGAGTTCAACAACGACTACCGGGAAAAGCTGCAGGCGGCGGGCCTGGTCATCAGCGGCGTCAGCCCCGACGGGCGGCTGGTGGAGACCGTGGAGGTGCCCGACCACCCCTTCTTTGTGGGCGTGCAGTTCCACCCCGAGTTCAAGAGCCGTCCCAATCGGCCCCACCCCCTGTTCCTGGGCTTCGTCTCCGCGGCCCTGGACCATACTCAGATCGGAAAGGAATAAACATCTCATCTCATGTGCGGCATCGTAGGATACACAGGAAGCGACCCCGCCGTGCCCGTGCTGCTGGACGGGCTGGAGCGGCTGGAATACCGGGGCTATGACTCCGCGGGCGTGGCCGTGGTCTCCCCGGACAAGGACCTGCAGATACAGAAATGCAAGGGAAGGCTGAACGTGCTGCGGCGTCGGCTGGAGAGCCAGCCGCCCCTGGAGGGGACGGTGGGCATCGGCCACACCCGCTGGGCCACCCACGGCGAGCCCAACGACGTCAACTCCCACCCCCATGTGAGCCAGAACGGCCGGATCGCCGTGGTCCACAACGGCATCATCGAGAATTACGCCGAGATCAAGGAATTTCTCCAGCACAAGGGCGTCCATTTCCGCTCCGACACGGACTCGGAGGTGGTGGCCCAGCTGCTGGAATACTGCTTCGCCGACGCCGTCGATCCCCTGGACGCGGTGTACGCGGTGCTGGAGCGGCTGGAGGGGGCCTATGCGCTGGGCATCCTCTGCGCCGATCGGCCCGACATGCTCATCGCCGCCCGGAAGGACGCGCCGCTGCTGTTGGGCTACGGGGACGGTGAGAGCTTCATCGCCTCCGACGCCACCGCCATCATCGCTCACACCCGGGACGTGGCCTATATGGCCGACGGCGAGGTGGCCGTGCTCACCCGGGCGGGCATCCAGGTGTTCGATGAATACCGCCGCCCCGTGGAGAAAGAGCACCACCTCATCCAGTGGGATGTGGCCGCTGCGGAAAAGGGCGGCTATGCCCACTTCATGTTCAAGGAGATCATGGAGCAGCCGGAGGCCCTGCGCCAGACCATCTCCCCCCGCCTGCGGGACGGGGTGCTGTGCTTTGAGGAGCTGTCCCTCCCGGAGGAGAAGCTCCGCGCCTTCGACCGCATCTATCTTGTGGCCTGCGGCTCGTCCTACCATGTGGGCATGGTGGGCAAATACAACCTGGAGCGCTTCCTGCGCCTGCCTGTGGAGGTATGCCTAGCGTCGGAATTTCGCTACAGCGCCCCGCTGGTGGACCAGCGCTCCCTGGTGATCGTCATCAGCCAGTCCGGGGAGACCCTGGACTCCATGGCCGCCCTGCGGGAGGCCCGGCGCCGGGGCGGATACATCCTCTCCATCGTCAACGTGGTGGGCTCCTCCATCGCCCGGGAATCGGACGACGTGCTCTACACCTGGGCGGGCCCGGAGATCGCCGTGGCCACCACCAAGGCCTACTCCACGCAGCTGGTGCTGCTGACCATGTTCGGGCTCTGGATGGCCGACAAGCTGGGGCGGGCCGATCCGGCGGACTATGCCGCTGTTACGGCGGAGCTGGCGCTGCTGCCGGGCAAGCTGGAGACCGTGCTGGCCGCCACTGACCTCTATCAGTATCTGGGCAGCCAGTACTTCAACCGGGACTGCATCTTCTACATCGGCCGGAACCTGGACTATGCTCTGGGGCTGGAGGGCTCTTTGAAGCTGAAGGAGATCAGCTACATCCACTCCGAGTCCTATGCCGCCGGGGAGCTGAAGCACGGCACCATCTCCCTCATCGAACCGGGCACCCTGGTGGTGGCCCTGGCCACCTACGGCCCGCTCTTTGACAAGGCGGTGTCCAACATCGTGGAGGTCAAGTCCCGGGGCGCCCAGGTGGTGGCCGTCACCACCGAGAGCCGTCTGGCCCAGATGGAGAAAATCGCCGACCACACCATCCCCATCCCCGACACCCACCCGGCCCTGCAGCCCAACCTGGGCGTTGTCCCCCTGCAGCTGTTCGCCTACTACGTGGCCCTGCAGCGGGGCTGCGACATCGACAAACCGAAGAATCTGGCCAAATCTGTCACTGTGGAGTGAACGACCGACTATGAAAGATATCTACGAAAATCCCCTGTGCGCCCGGTATGCTTCCAGGGAGATGCAGCACATCTTCTCCCCCGACTTCAAATTCTCCACCTGGCGCCGACTGTGGGTCGCCCTGGCGGAGAGCGAACAGGAGCTGGGGCTGGACATCACCGACGGGCAGCTGGAGGAGATGCGCGCGCACATCGACGACATCGACTACACCAAGGCCGCGGACTACGAAAAGCGGCTGCGCCACGATGTGATGGCCCACATCCGCACCTACGGCGACGCCTGCCCCACCGCCAAGGGGATCATCCACCTGGGTGCTACCAGCTGCTATGTGGGGGACAACACGGACATCATCCAGATGCGTCAGGCGCTGCTGCGCATCCGCACGCTGCTGGTCAACGCCGTGGCCGCCCTGGCGGACTTTGCCCAGGCCCACAAGGACGTGCCCACCCTGGCCTACACCCACTTCCAGGCCGCCCAGCCCACCACCGTGGGCAAGCGGGCCTGCCTGTGGACCCAGGACCTTCTCATGGACCTGGAGCGGCTGGAGTTCGAGCTGGACCACTTGAAGCTTCTCGGCTGCAAGGGCACCACCGGCACCGGGGCCAGCTTCCTGGAGCTGTTCGGCGGCGACGGGGACAAGGTGACCGAGCTGGAGGCGCGCATCGCGAAAAAGATGGGCTTCGACGCCTGTATGCCCGTGTCCGGCCAGACCTACTCCCGGAAGGTGGACGCCTTCGTGCTGAACGTGCTGGGCGGCATCGCCCAGAGCATGTATAAGATGGCCCAGGACCTGCGGCTGCTGGCCCACATGAAGGAGTTCGACGAGCCCTTCGAGGCCGAGCAGGTGGGCTCCTCCGCCATGGCCTATAAGCGCAATCCCATGCGCTGTGAGCGGGTGTGCTCCCTGAGCCGCTACATCATCAACGCCGCAGGCAACACCGCCGACACCGCCGCGGCCCAGTGGCTGGAGCGGACGCTGGACGACTCGGCCAACCGCCGCATCACCCTGCCAGAGGCGTTTTTGGCCGCGGACGGGGCCCTGACCCTGGTGATCAACGTGATCCGGGGCGGGCGCATCTATCCCAAGGTGATGGAAAAGCATCTGAAAGAGGAGATGCCCTTCATGGCCACGGAGAACATCCTCATGCACGCGGTGACCCAGGGCGGCGACCGCCAGGAGCTCCACGAGGCCATCCGGCGCCACTCCCAGGCCGCCGCCCAGAAGGTGAAGCTGGAGGGCGGGGACAACGATCTGCTGGAGCGCCTCATCGCCGACCCGGCTTTCCATCTGACCCGGGAAGATGTGGAGAATGTGCTGGATGTGCGCAAATTCGTGGGGCTGGCCCCCCGGCAGACCGAGACCTTCCTGGCCGCCTATGTCCGTCCCGTGCTGGAGAAGTACGCCGACGAGCTGGGCGTCCGGGCCGATACGAACGTATAAAGACCGCTTGACGGTTTAGATAAGGAGAAAGCATCATGATCACAGCAGTCGTAGGCATCAACTGGGGCGACGAGGGCAAGGGCCGCATGGTGGACCTGCTCAGCAGCCAGTATGACATCGTCTCCCGCTATCAGGGAGGCAACAACGCCGGACACACGGTGGTGAACGAGCGGGGCAAGTTCATCCTGCACCTGCTCCCCTCCGGCATCCTGCGGCCCGAGGCGGTGAACGTCATGGGCCCGGGCATGGTGGTGGACCTGGAGCAGTTCGCCAAGGAGGCGGACGATCTGCGCGCCCAGGGCGTGGCCATCACCCCGGAGAATCTGAAGATTAGCGACCGGGTCACCATCTGCATGCCCTATCACCCCCTCCTGGACGGTCTGGAGGAGGACCGAATGGGCGCGAAGAAGCAGGGCTCCACCCGCCGGGGCATCGGGCCTGTGTATTCGGACAAGTATATGCGCAAATCCATCCGCATGGGCGATCTGCTGTTTCCGGACGTGCTGAAGGAACGGCTGGCGGACATCGTGGACTGGAAGAACCTGACCGTGGCGGGCGGCTACGGCCATGAACCCATCGACCCGGTGGCCATGTACGACTGGGTGATGAAGTTCGGCGCGCCCTATATGGACTACATCTGCGACACCACCCGCTATCTCTCCCAGGCGGACGACGCGGGCCGGAGCATCCTGCTGGAGGCCCAGCTGGGCGCTCTGCGGGACCTGGATTTCGGCATCTTCCCCTACACCTCCTCGTCCTACACCCTGGCCTCCTACGCCCCCATCGGCGCGGGCATCCCCTTCAAAAAGCTGGACGGCGTGGTGGGCATCACCAAGGCCTATTCCTCTGCCGTGGGCGGCGGTCCCTTCGTGTGCGAGTTCTCCGGGGACGAGGCCCACGAGCTGCGGGAAGCGGGCGGCGAGTACGGCGCCTCCACCGGGCGGCCCCGGCGCGTGGGCGGCTTCGACGTGGTGGCCTCCCGCTACGGCGTCATGCTCCAGGGAGCCACGGAGCTGGCCCTGACCAAGCTGGACGTGCTCAGCGGCTTTGCGAAGATACCCGTCTGCACGGCCTACGAGCTGGACGGCGAGCGGATCGACTACTTCCCTCTGGAGCCCGCGCTGGAAAAGTGCAAGCCCGTGTACGAGTACCTGGAGGGCTTCTCCGGGGACATCACCGGGTGCCGGAAGTTCTCTGACCTGCCCAAGGCCGCCCAGGCCTACGTCCGCTACCTGGAGGAGGCGGTGAACTGCAAGTTCACCTACATCTCCGTGGGCGCCGACCGGGACGAATACATCTACATGGAATAACAGAATACAGACCGGGGGAGACGCTTTGCCAAAGCGTCTCCCTCATGCTATAGACGGAGAGAAGATTGAAAACGCGGGATTTGTATAGGCGTAAGATAATGAAAAAGTATGTTCTGCCAGGGGTCATGTTGGCAATATTTGAAACAGTTGCCGTCTCACTTTGGCTGACGAAAGATAATTTGTTTTATCTGCTTAATTTCAGCTATATCGGCATCTCGATCGCTCTGGGAGTTTTCCTATACATACGGGAATACAAATATGCCCGCCGGGTGACGCAGCTGCTGGTCGGATGCTATATGCTGGTTTATCTCGGTCTGATATGCAATGAGAATATGCAGATAGAGGGATTTTGGTACTATCTTTTCACAGGCGTTTTTGAGGCGGCGACGATACATTACGCTGTGGCAAAGATATTTGGCCCTCTGCTGTTTGGACGGGGCTGGTGCGGTTATGCCTGCTGGACGGCGATGGTATTGGACTTTCTGCCCTATAAGCAGCCAAAACAACCGCGGAAAAATCTGGGTCGGATACGTTATATCACGTTCGCGTTGTCCCTTGTTTTTGTGGCGGCTCTGTTTCTGGCACATGCAGGCAACATGGAACGGATCATATTCTGGTCGTTTATCATCGGAAACCTGCTCTACTACATCGTCGGCATAGTGCTCGCGTTTACTTTTCAGGACAACCGTGCGTTCTGCAAATACATCTGCCCTGTCACGGTATTCCTGAAGCCTATGAGTTATTATTCCCTGCTACGGATAACCTGTGACAAGAGCAAATGTATCTCCTGCGGAAAGTGTAAGCGGGTGTGTCCTATGGATGTCGATATAACGGATAATTCCAGAAAGAGAGAAAATGGAACGGAATGTATCCTTTGCCTGGAGTGTGTGAAGAGCTGTCCAAAGAAGGCTTTATAAACCTCCCATTAGCCGCGCTATGGACCTTTTGTTCACAATTCGCATTTACAAACCTTTCCAAAGCGCGTATAATGCGCTCAAAGCTCCATGGGAAAGGAGAAAGCATCATGAGAGACTATAAAGAAGAATTTGAAAAGCGGGTGGCGTTCATCCGCGAGACCCTGGCCAAGAGCGGCCAGAAGGGCATCGTATACGGCAACTCCGGCGGCAAGGACTGCACCCTGGTGGGCATTCTGTGCAAGGCCGCCTGCGATGATACCGTGGGCGTGCTCATGCCCTGCGCCTCCCAGCGCAATTTCAGCATCGACCTGGAGGACGGCAAAGCAGTCGCCGAAAAATACGGCATCGAGACCCGGCTGGTGGACCTGACCCCGGTGCGGGAGGCGGAGCTGAAGGCCCTGGAGGGCGTCACGGACATGACCCCGGCGGCCATCGCCAACATCGCCCCCCGGCTGCGGATGACCACCCTGTACGCCATTGCCGGGGCCGAGAGCCGCCTGGTGGCGGGCACGGGCAACCGCAGCGAGGCATACATGGGCTACTTCACCAAGTGGGGGGATGGGGCCTATGACCTGAACCCCATCGCGGACCTGACCGTGACGGAGATATACGAGTTTTTGGCCTACCTGGACGCGCCCATGTCCATCCGCACCAAGGCCCCCTCGGCGGGGCTGTTCGAGGGCCAGACCGACGAGAAGGAGATGGGCGTCACCTACGCCGCCATCGACAAATACCTGCTCAGCGGCCAGGCCACGGAGCAGGACAAGGCGGTCATCGACCGCTTCCACCGCATCAGCGAGCACAAGCGCCAGCCCCAGGTGACCTATCCCGGCTGAGACACATACAGCAAAAAGAGGACCGCGTCCGCGGTCCTCTTTTTCATTATCCTTCTATCTTTCGGTCAGGCCCGCCCGGCGTATGCTCTCCATGATGCGGGCCATCAGGGCCGTCCGGCTAAAGGGTGTCATGAGATAAAACCCGTCGATACAGGGCGCGATCTGCTCCGCCGCCGCCAGGCTGATCTCCTCCGCCAGGGCCTCGCCCCGGGCCCGGTCCGCCCCCTCGTAGAGGGCGACGATGCGCTCGTCCACCTCGATGCCCGCTATGTGTTCGTTCATATACAGGGCGTTTCGCTGGCTGACCACCGGGATGATGCCCCCCAGCAGCTTCCCCTTCAGGGTCTGCCGGGCCATTTTCAGGTTCTCCAGCGCCCGCTCCGTCAGAACGGGCTGGGTGAAAAAGCCGCAGGCGCCGCACTGCTCCTTCTGCACCGCCAGCTCCAGCTGGCGGCCGAAATTGCGCACGTTCACGTTCAGCGCTGCAAAGATGCGGAAAGGCCCCGGTGTCTCGATACCCGCCGCATAGCGGATGAAGCTGCGGGAGGTGAAGTCGTACACCCCGTGGATATCCGCCCGGTCCTCCGGCGGGATGGGGTCCCCGGTGACCAGCAGGACCTGCTCTATGCCCTCCGCCGCCAGGCCCAGCAGCAGCGCCCGGGAGGCGTTCCGGTTCCGGTCCCGGCAGGTCAGATGGGGCATGGCCTGCAGTCCCAGGTCCCGGTGCAGCCTGCAGGCCGCCAGGCTGGAATCCACCCCCGGCTTCCCATTGGGGCAGTCGGCGATGGTGATGAGGCTGGCCCCGGCCGCCGCCAGTTCCCCGGCCCCGGCCATGTATTTTGTCAGGTCCGGGCTGTCCGGCGTGTCCAGCTCCACGGCAAAGGGCTTCTCCCCCTGGCCGCACAGCGCCGTCCAAAAGCTGTTTTCGCTCACCCCAGCACCTCCCTGGCGATATCCGCGCTCTGCTTGGCGTCCCTGGCGTAGTAGTCCGCGCCGATCTGGCGGGCATACTCCGGCGTGAGCACCGCGCCGCCCACCATGACCTTGCAGTCGTGGCCGCTGGCCCGCAGGGCCTCGATGGTCCTGGCCATGCTGCCCACGGTGGTGGTCATCAGCGCGGACAGGCCCACCAGGCGCACATCCTCCCGGATGGCCGCCTCCACGATCCTCTCCGGCGGCACGTCCCGGCCCAGGTCGATGACGGTGTAGCCGTAGTTCTCCAGCACCACCCGGACGATGTTTTTGCCGATGTCGTGGATGTCCCCCTGGACGGTGGCCAGCACGATCTTCCCCCGGGAGATGCTGCCCGCGCCCTTTTCCGTGATGCGCCGTTTGACGATCTCAAAGCCCTCGCAGGCGGCGTTGGCGGCGCTGATGAGCTGGGGCAGGAATATCTCCTGGCGCTCGTAGCGCTCCCCCACCCTGTCCAGGGCCGGGATGAGCAGCTGATCCACGATCTCCAGCTCCGTCATGGTCTCCAGGGCCTTCTCCGTCAGGGCGGCGGTCTCCTCCTTCAGCCCCTTGGCGATGGCATCTCCCAGGGTCATGGTCCGGTCCGGTCCGGCAGGGGGCGCCGCCGCGGGCACGTCCGCGTACCGTTCGATATAGGCCGCGCTGTCCCGGTCCGCCCCGGACAGCACCCGAAAGGCGGCCACCGCGTCCATCACGGCGCTCCGGTTTGGGTCGGCGATGGGCAGGTCCAGCCCCGCCACCATCGCTTGGGTGAGAAAGCTCACCGTCACCTTCTCCCGCTGAGGCAGGCCGAAGGAGATATTGCTCACCCCCAGCACGGTGTGCAGGCCCATCTGCCCGCGCACATACCGCAACGCTTTCAGTGTCTCGGCGGCCTGCTCCTGCTGGGCGGACACGGTGAGGGTCAGACAGTCGATGAGCACATCCTCCCGCGCCAGGCCGTGGGCCAGCGCCGCGTCCAGGATGCGCCGGGCGATCTCCACCCGCTCTTCGGCCGTCCGGGGGATGCCGCCCTTGTCCATGGTCAGGCCCACCACCGCCGCGCCGTACTTTTTGCACAGCGGCAGCACCGCGTCCAGCACGTCGGCCTCGCCGTTGACAGAGTTGACGATGGCCCGGCCGTTCACCGCCCGGAGCCCCGCCTCGATGGCGGCCGGGTCGGAGGAGTCGATCTGCAGGGGCAGGTCCGTCACCGCTTGGACGGCCTTCACCACCCGCTCCATCATCTCCGGCTCGTCGATGCCCGGCAGGCCCACGTTGATGTCCAGGATCTCCGCCCCGGCGTCCTGCTGCTCGATGGCCCGCTGCTGGATGTAGCCCATGTCCCCCTCCCGCAGGGCCTGCTGGAACCGCTTCTTACCCGTGGGATTGATGCGCTCGCCGATGAGGTGCACGTCCCCGTCCAGCGGCACGGTCCGGACTGCGGAGCAGACGCCGAACAAGCTCTTCTTCTCCCGCTCCGCCGGGTGCTTTCCGGCCAGGGCTGTCACCAGCGCCCGGATGAACTCCGGCGTGGTGCCGCAGCAGCCGCCAAGGGCCGTCACCCCCAGCGCCGCCGCCTGGGCCAGTTCATCGGCGAAGGCCTCCGGCGTGACGGTATAGGCCCCGGTGGCCGGGTCCGGCAGACCCGCGTTGGGCTTCAGGATCAGGGGGCTGTCCGTCCAGCGGCGCAGCTCCTCCATCAGGGGCAGCAGCTCCCGGGGGCCCAGGCTGCAGTTGAAGCCCATGGCGTCCACGCCCAGGCCCGACAGCGTCAGAGCCATGGCCGGGACGGTGGCGCCCAGGAAGGTGCGGCCCGTGGCCTCGAAGGTCATGCTGGCCCACACGGGCAGGGCGATGTTCTCCTTCGCCGCCAGCACGGCGGCCTTCAGCTCCGCCAGGTCGCTCATGGTCTCAAAAAACACCAAGTCCGCCCCGGCGGTCTCCCCCGCCGTGACCATCTCCCGGTATACGTCATAAGCCTCCTCAAAGGAGAGGGTGCCCAGGGGCTCCAGCAGCTGACCGATGGGGCCCACATCCAGGGCCACCCGCACATCCGGGCCCACGGCCTGACGGGCCAATCCGATCCCGGCGGCGATGACCTGGCCGGGGGCATAGCCGCTCCTGGCCAGCTTGTAGCGGTTGGCGCCGAAGGTGTTGGCGCACACCAGGCGGGTGCCCGCCTGGACATAGGCGCGGTGCACGGCCGCCACCTTCTCCGGCTGCTCAATATTCCAGCTCTCCGGGCACTGGCCAACAGGCAGGCCCGCCGCCTGGAGCATGGTGCCCATGGCGCCGTCCAGGATGATAAATTCACCTGCCGCCACAGCTCCCGCCCTCCTTTCGGATCGTGCAGCTGTCCCGTCTGTCGCAGGACGGGCAGCCCCCGGGCCCCTTCGTCCGAGGCGTGTCCGCCACGCCGATGAGGGCGGTGACGGACTTCTGAGGGATCATGAGCCCGCCCGGTGAGAGGCTCACCCCGATGCGGCGGCCCACATCCAGCACCTGGCACAGCATCTCCTGCTGGCACAGGGGCATATCCCCGTAGCCGGGGCTGAACCGCCCCGTCAGGTGTCGGGGCGCCAGCGCCGCCGCCAGGTCGGCGCAGAGATTGTCGCACACGTTCTCGATGGCGGCCCCGGCGCAGGCGTCCAGCACCACCGCCCGGGCCATGTCCTCCACCTGGGCCCGGCGGAGCAGCCGCTCCGACTCCGCGCCCAAAGTCGCGCCCATGAGTATGACCTGGTCACAGCCCGCCAGGTGGGCGCGGATGCTCTCCCCGGCGGGGACGAAGCCCGTGTCCCCCAGGGCGCCGTCCGGCCGGATATCCAGCAGCCGCCATACCGCCCGGGGCCGGACCGTCTCCATGAGCAGCGTCTGGCACCGGGTCAGCGCCACGTCCAGCTCCTCCGGGACCGGACCGCCCCGCCAGCCCAGATAGGCCAGCGCCTCCCGGCGGTCTATCCCCGTCAGCCTCGGCTCCACGGCAGGTCCTCCCCTCCAAGCGGTATCACGTCAAAAATCAAACAGCGTCATCTGGCTGGTCTCCGGCAGGGAGCCAAAGGCGCCCAGCTTTTTCAGCACGTCGATCTTGGCGGAGCTCACCTTGGGACACAGCGCCGCCAGCTCCTCCACAGACACGAACTGCCGTCCGCCCTCCCGGGCCTTGGCCAGGTCGATGGCCGCCGCCTCCCCCAGGCCGGAGACCGCTACGAAGGGCAGCCGCAGCAGCTTGTCCCCCACCGGCTGGAACAAAAACGCGTCGGACTCGTACAGGTCGATGGGCGCAAAGTCGAACCCCCGCATATAAAACTCGTACACCATCTCCAGCGTGGTGGCCAGATCGTCCTCCTTGGCGGTGGCGTTGGGGTTGGCGCGTATCTCCTTCAGCTTGGCCCGCACATGGGCCGCACCGCCCATCATCATCTCCGCGTCGAAGCCGTCCTTCTGGCTGCGGCGGTAGAACAGCGCCGAATAAAAGGCCAGGGGATAGTGGACCTTGTACCAGGCGATACGGAAGGCCATCAGCACATAGGCCACCGCGTGGGCCTTGGGGAACAGATACTCGATCTTGCTGCAGGAGTCGATGTACCACTGGGGCACGCCGTGACTGCGCATGGCCTCGATCTGCTCCTCGGTGAGCTGCTTGTTCTTCTTGCGCACGTTCTCCATGCTCTTGAAGGCGGTGTTGTCGTCGATGCCCACGCTCATGAGATAGATCATGATGTCGTCCCGGGCGCCGATGGTCTCCGACACCTTGGCGGTGCCGGACTTGATCAGGTCCTGGGCGTTGCCCACCCACACCCCAGTGCCGTGGGAATAGCCGGACAGGCGCACCAGCATGTCGAACTTGTCGGGCTTGGTGTCCACCAGCATCTGGCGGGT
>CANROZ010000048.1 GCA_947632365.1 uncultured Oscillospiraceae bacterium | reverse complement strand
CACGCTCGCCTTTTGCTTTGTTGACTGCCCTGATCTTCCGGCTGGTATCGCGGGCGTAAAACTCGTTGAACCAGTTTTTGATCCCGGCAAAGTCATTGTCTACGCTGTTGGGGTCAATGGTGTCGTAGTTGTCGTTGATGGCGATGTACCGCACTCCATGCTGGGCGAAAACAAAGTTGATATACATTCCCGTGAGAGCAGAGTTGCGGCCAAAGCGTGACAGGTCCTTCGTGATAACGACGGCTACTTGGTCGTTCTCCACCGCCTCCAGCATCTTCTGAAATCCGGGCCGGTCAAAGTTGGTCCCTGAGTACCCATCGTCCACGAAAAAGACAAGGTTGATGAAGTGGTGTTCCTTTGCGTACCGTTCCAGTATGGCTTTCTGATTGCTGATGGAGTTGCTCTCGCCTTCAAGAGAATCTTCCTGGGATAGGCGACAATATAGTGCTGTGATCTTGTCAGTTGCCCGTGACATATTTGATACCTCCTTCTTGGGGGCAACTGCCTTGTCAGAATTGGCTCGTTTGTTCATTCCTCTGCCTCCGCGCGGGTCATGTTCTGCTCCATGATGCGCTCCAGCTTCCTGTCAAGAAGCTCGATCCCGTCATAGCTGCCCGTGACCGTGTAGACCGTCCCGCTAATTTCCTTGGTCAGCGTGATCTCCGGCAGCTCGTTTGCAGAAAGGTTCTGGACGTGAAGCGTTCCGGATTCATCGCGGCGCTTTTCATGATCGTCATGGTCCGCAGAAAGCGGCTCCCGCTCAAAATACGGGTCGGGATTGGAGAAGTAGTAAGTGGGTATCTCCTCTCCGGGTTTCTCGCTCCGCATCATCTCGAAAAGGTCAAAGGCTTTGTCCGAGGGATGCAGTTCCAGCAGCCGCTCCAAGATGATACGCTCACCGGGCGTGAGCATGGAGAGGATTTTCTGGTCCTTTTCCGAGAGGCCGGATTCGGTTTTGCTCACTTCTTCACTCATGGCGGACCTCCAAAACAGAATGAACAGATCAAGAATTTGCTTTAAAGCATGATAGCAGAATACGAACGATTTTACAAGTTCGCAAATGCGTCATTTGCGCAAAACCCATCAAATCTGACCGGGGCCAAAAGAGTAGTTACAATCCTGGCAAGCAGGGCATGTGGGCGCCCATACTGCGAAAACTTCGTTTTCTTGCTTGCCAGAAATTTGCCCAGGTGCAAAACTGGCAAGCAGTGTATGTGGAGCACCACATGCGAAAAATGGTCATTTCGGCTCACTGCTGAAATGACCATTTTTGCTTGTTAGGGCAGCATCCCTAAGACCCTTTGATCGCACAAAAATTGTGCGGCTGCGCGTCCCGGCTGGACGCTTTTGTTTGTATGTTCTCGGTATCAGTTCGGCGCTTTTTCACCTCTGTGAGCGCGGCCTTGGCGGTGTGATATACGGGCATGGCAGGATATGAGAAAACCGGCTTTTGTATCATGCCGGGAACATGAAACAATCTCTCTTACTCGCCCTGTCTCTTGCAAAAGTTCTCACATCAGACAGCCAGCGGGGGATAGCTTGCGGAGCAAGCGCAAGGGGGCCGCCCCTTGAACGGAGCAGCAGTGACGCAAAACAGCCGGACATTCAGTTGTCCGGGCTGTGCCTCGCAGAGCGCACATACGTGGTCGTCAGACCATGTATAGTGCGCCATTAGGAAAGAAGCGTTTCGCAGAAACGCGCAGCCAGCTCCGGCAAGGAGCTGTTCAAAAGGGGCTTGGGGGATGCTGCCCCCAACAAGCAAATGGGTCATTCCGGCGCGAAGCCGGAATGACCCATTTTCGCAGAGTGTGTACCACTCTGCATTGCTTGCCACTTATGTGGGGCCACAAATTCAGTTCGGCTCGGATGCAAATTTCAAATCGACACAAACGGCCAAACCTGCTTTTTTAATAAAACAGAAACAAAACATAAAAGTTTCTCAAACAGAACCCTGGTAGGATAGAACCATCAAACCGAGGGAGGAACAGAAAGTGTTTGAGAACGTGAAGGACCGCAGCCATCTGATCTCTTGGGATATGGCAAGGCTTGGCTATCCCTGCTGGCTGTTTTCTTTTGGCAGCGTGGTCGGGTGGATGCTGGAAGTGCTGTACCGCTCTGTTACCCACGGCGCGCTCTATATCCCTGGCTTTTCATTTGGGCCATATTGCCCCATTTACGGTTTTGCAATTCTTCTCACCGCGTATCTGTGTGACCATAGGAACAGGCTCGTTGCCTTCGGAAAGATATTCCTCTATTCATCCCTGCTGGAGTACGGCCTGTCCTGGCTTTCGGAGACCCTGTTCGGCGAGCTTTTGTGGGACTACTCCGATCTGCCGTTCAGCATCGGCACGAGAGTGAGCCTCCTGTTTTCGTTGATCTGGGGAGTGCTGGGGCTGATCGTACTGACCGTGGCCGCAC
Source organism: uncultured Oscillospiraceae bacterium (assembly GCA_947632365.1). Lineage (GTDB taxonomy): Bacteria > Bacillota > Clostridia > Oscillospirales > Oscillospiraceae > CAJOIG01. The sequence goes on along the minus strand of CANROZ010000048.1, from coordinate 9,938 downwards.
CGAATCTTCGGAAGCTGTATGAAAAGCATACCGAAAAGCTCCGCCCTAGCTCACTGATCGCCGTGGGTATCATCGCGGCGGATGTGCTGGTCAGCGCACTGGCGAGGGTATTTTGATATGCAGAAAGGGACAGAAATGGAAAAGCCATACATAAAGTTTGAGAACGTGAAAAAGACCTATGGCTCCGGCGCGGCGGCGGTGAACGCCCTGGACGGCGTGAGCTTTGAGGTTGCAAAGGGCGAGTTCTGCGTTCTGCTGGGCTCCTCCGGCGCGGGCAAAACGACCCTGTTGAATATGCTGGGCGGGATGGATACCATCACCAGCGGAAAAATCACTTTTGACGGCAGGGATGTCTCCGCGTTTCGCGGCCGGGAGATGATCGAATACCGTCGCCACGACGTTGGTTTCGTGTTCCAGTTTTATAACCTGATCCCCAATCTGACAGCGCTGGAAAACGTGGAGATTGCTGCGCAGCTCTGTAAGGACCCCATCCCCGCAAAGGAGGCCATCGCTATGGTGGACCTTGCGGACCGGGCAAACAACTTCCCCGCCCAGCTTTCCGGGGGCGAACAGCAGCGGGTCGCCATCGCCCGCGCCCTTGCAAAGAACCCGCGTCTGCTGCTCTGCGACGAACCAACCGGGGCGCTGGACTATTTGACCGGCAAGGCGGTTTTGAAGCTGCTCTATGACCTGTCCCGTGAACGGAACACCACAGTTATCATCATCACCCACAATCAGGCCATCGCTCCTATGGCGGATCGTATCATCCGCATCAAAAGCGGGAAGATACTGTCCAACGAAGTCAACGCTGCCGTCACCCCTATCGACGAGATCGAGTGGTGAGCGGTATGAGAATATCCATTCTAAAGCTGACATGGCGAAGCATCCGCACCTTTTGGGGACGGTACATAGCGCTGGGGCTCATCGTGGCGCTCAGCGTGTGCTTTTTTGCTGGGCTGAAGATCACGAAAGACGCCATGATCCACACCTGCGACAGTTTTTTGACCGGGCAGCATTTTTACGATTTCCGGCTGTACTCCACCCTGGGCTTTACTGACGAGGACGTGAAGGAGCTTGCCGCCCTGCCCGATGTGGATGTCGCAGAGGGGTCATCTACGGTCGATGCGCTGGTGGAGAATGGGAGCGATGAAAGGGCGCTTACGCTGTTGCGTCTGCCGGAAAACGTCAACGTGCCATCTCTCATGGCAGGGCGGCTGCCGGTGGAGAGCGGCGAGTGTCTGGCAGATGCAGACCTTTTTTCCACATCGGATCTGGGCGCGGCCCTTACGCTCTCCAACGAGAACGGCGAGGACGTTTTTGATGCGCTGTCTGACCGGGAGTACACCATCGTCGGTCTGGCCGAATCACCGCTGTATATCGGCAGCGACCGGGGAAGCACCAACATCGGCAGCGGGACCATCGCTGGTTTTTTGTACCTGCCGGAGAGCTGTTTTTTGAGCGAGGTCTATACAGAGATCGACCTGACCCTGAACGGGTGCGCCGAGATATTCAGCGACGAGTATGACACGCTGATCGAGAGCGCGGAGGACGAGATCACCCAAGCCGCCAAGAGGCAGGCCGATGAACGGTACGACGATCTGCTGGCCCGGAGCGGCCTCGCGCCAGAGTATGCGGCCCAGGCTGGCATTCTGCCGCCGGAGGTCTATGTGTTGACGCGGGATGAAAATGCAGGCTATGTCGGTTTTGAAAGTCATTCCTCCATCATCAGCGGCGTGGCAAACATCTTTCCCCTGTTTTTCATCCTCATCGCCATGCTGGTCTGCATCACCACCATGACCCGTATGGTAGATGAAGAACGGACGCAGATCGGCGTGTTGAAAGCCCTGGGCTTCGGAGGCTTTGCCATCAGCCGGAAGTATCTGCTGTATGCTGGCAGCGCCACGCTGCTGGGATGGATCGCCGGGTATTTCCTTGGTACATGGGGACTGCCCAAGGTATTCTGGTTCGCGTTCAATGTGATCTATGATTTTGCGCCGCTCGCCTATCTGTTCAGTCCATCCCTGGCGGGGATCACGCTGGGTGTATCCCTGGTGGGCATCCTGGGCAGCACGGTGATTTCCTGCAGGAAAGAGCTGGCAAGCGTTCCGGCGGCCCTCATCCGGCCCCGCGCCGCTAAAGAGGGGAAGCGGATTCTTCTGGAGCGCATCGGCCCGCTGTGGAGGCGGCTGCCGTTCCTGGACAAGATCACCCTGCGAAATATGTTCCGCTACAAGCGAAGGCTCATTATGATGCTGGTGGGGATAAGCTGCTGTGCGGGCCTTGTGGTGACGGCTTTCGGTGTGCGTGAATCTATGATCGACATCGGCTCCCTGCAATTTGAGCAGGTGCAGACTTATCAAATAGAGGCTGACCTTGCGCCCGGAGCGGAGGACGACGTGCTGACCGCACTGGATGACATGGCGGCAATCAAGGAGCGTTTGACCTGCTATGCCCATCGGGTGGAAGTCAGTGCCGACAAGACCATGAGCGGCGTCACGCTGCTCGCCTTTGACGGCTCGGATGACCTTTCCGGCTTCTGGCATTTTCACAGAAACGGTGTGCCGGTCGCCTTTCCCGGATACGGTGAGGGGCTTATCAACGCCAAGATCGCAAATAAGCTATTCCTGGCGGTGGGCGACAGCATCGCAATACAGACCACAGATATGCAAACGATGCGTGTCAAGGTCAGCGGCATTTTTGATAACTATGTAGAAAACTTTGTCATCGTCTCATCCGATACCTGTGAGGCTGCCTTTGACGGTCAGGGCAGCAATGCGGTGCTGCTGTCTATCGAGGGGGACACAGAGGCCGCAGCGCGGGAAGTGACCGCCATCGACGGCATCACCGGCATGACGGACCTGGCCGACACCAAAGAAGCGGTGGACAACTCCCTGAACTGCCTCAATTACATCATCTGGCTGATCGTCCTGTTCTCCGGCGCACTGGCGTTTATCGTGATCTTCAACCTGACGAACATCAATCTGGCCGAGCGCAGCCGGGAGATCGCCACCGTAGAGGTACTGGGCTTCTATCTGCGGGAGACAGAGACCTATGTGCTGCGGGAAAACCTTGTACTCAGCATGATCGCCGCTGTCATCGGCCTGCCGCTGGGAACAGCTTTTCACCGCGTCGTGATGCACATGATCGACATTGACACCATGACCTTTGATATTCACATTTCAGCGGTGAGCTACGCGCTGGCATTTGTGTGTACTGCGCTTTTTGCCGTCATTGTGAATCTTGCCATGCGCCGCCGCATCGGGAGGATGGTTGCCGTTTTTGTGGGGATTGACTTTGTGATGAGCGCGGCAGCCAAGGGAAGAACATGGATGTCCATTGTCGGCTCCATGGTGGCGGCTATGCTGCTCTACATGATGGTGCCTATGATCACGCCGTTGGATTCCGGCATTGTGAATGTGATCGGGTGCTTTGTCGCAGGAGGTCTTGTTTGTGCCGGTCTTGGCTCGGTGAGCAATGTGATTTTGAAGAAAACGAGTTTGGTATAACGCACATGATATAAATACAGAGAACCTATTTATGCAGACGACAGCGAATTTCGTTGCCGTCTGAATTTTAATATTTCTCAAACAAAACTTGAAAGTTTCGCAAACATTCAAGCAGTACGATACCGTCAGCAACTGAAAAACAGCTTGACCATTATCAGTGACAGACAGCCGGACGCATGACGCAGAGCATTTTGTATGAGGTGTATTATTATGAACGATGAAACTTCCAAATGGGTGCATTGTCCTGTTTGCAGGAGCAAAACGAGAATCAGAGTTTATAAGGATACCGTGCTGTTGAACTTTCCCCTCTTTTGTCCGAAATGCAAGCAGGAACACAACGTCAGCATCATCCAGATGAAGACGGTGATAAATGACGAACCCGAAACACCACCCCGGCCACGTTTCCAGTATAAGTACCCCTAGCAGAAGCTGCCGCTGCTGTCAATGGTCAAAATGAACGGCTCTCCGAGCCGCCATTGACAGCCTCGCCCGCTTCCGCTCTCCCTGTCTGTAAGAGGGGCGACAGCCATTTCTGCTGTCGCCCCTCTCGCAGTATCTTTTCCTTACCTCACACATCAGTGGTCGATGTCCGCATTTAGGCGCTCTGGACCCCTTCTGCCGCAAGGGGCGGGAGCCGTTAAACGTAGGGGGATAATGGTAGTATATGGCGACACTTGAAAATGGGGGTCTATATGCGGACATACTTAAAAAACTTAATGATTTGCTGCTATATGTGTGACCAAGTGAAAACAAGGGTTCGATGTGACGCTTTTGGCCGGTCAGACCCCTTGCGCCACAAGGCTTTCAGAGCGCCAAAGTTAGGGGGGTAAGGGTAGTATATGGCACACCCCGAAAACCAGGGTCTATTGCGTAACATACTTCAAAATATTTAAGTATCTTCTCCCTTGTATGGGAGTTCATAAAAACAGGGGGTTCGATGTCACGCTTTAGAGCCTCTCAATCCCTTGCGGCATGGGGCTTTCAGAGCGCCAAAGTCAGGGGGGTAAGGGTATAACATACGGCACCCCTCAAAAACCGGGGTTCATTGCGTGACATACTTCAAAGTTTTTAAGCAATTTAAAACAGGCAACGGATGGCGCATTTTAGCACCATCCGCTGTCTGTTTTTCAATTCCAATTCCGTAAGGCAGTTGCCAGATGTTCATTTTTCGGGGTCATACTGTCTTACGAGCACCGGCCATTCCTCCGCGCTCTTTCCGTCAGCTCCACAGCCTGCCGGCACGGTCAGCAGGACCGCCAGCGCCGCCAGAAGGGCCAGTGCTTTGCTCATGTTTTCTTCCTCCTTATTTTTTGTTTTTCTCCGGCAGTACCGGCCCGGGGACAGGAGACCTGTCCCGGGCTTTCCCGCCGAGATAAACAAAAGCGGTGCAGGGAAACTTTTCCCTACACCACAAGAAGCCACACAGCCTCGTATTTCCCGCTCTTGTGTTTCCGCACAAAAACGGATATAATACGAAACGGTGCAGTTATTCTGCTGTGTGGGAGAACGAGCCTCTCCTGCATAGGGGCGTAGGGTGTTGCGACCACCCTGCGCCCTGCCTTTGTTCATCTCGCCTTTTCATTATATCGCGCCCACCCCCTAAGTGCAAGCAGTTTTTACACGGTCCGGTCGTCTGCGGGCCGTGTTTTTTGTGTGGTATCGCGCTTGCAATCGATTTGAGCCTCTCCTATAATGGCATAGGTTTTTTGCGCGAATCGCTGCGGAAAAGGGGGGCGGGCGGCATGTTTACGAAAAAAGAGCTGCGGGCGCTGCTGATACCGCTGGTGGCCGAGCAGATCCTCACCGGCATCATGGGCGCGGCCGACACCCTCATGGTCTCCAGCGTGGGGGAGGCGGCCATATCCGGCGTGTCGCCGCCGGCAGGAGCTGCCCCGGAGCGGGAGCGGCGCTGACGCCGCCGCACGGCTATATCGTTTTTCGGGAAAGCGTCTGCCGGGAGTTTAGGCTCCCGGCAGACGCTTTCTTCTCGTTTTATCCTTACAACGTGCGACCGCCTGTGAGCAGACGGTACAACCACGGCGTGAAGCGACGCAGTATCCAACCGCCCGCTATGCACAGACTGATGATGACCGCGGGGATGCCGAAGTACTCCAGGACCTGAAAGACCGGGCTTGATGGAAGAAAATGGACGAGCAGCTTTTTCAGAACAGTCAGATTCATCTCGTGCAGCAAATACACCGGCATGGCGTATCCCGCCAGGGTCAGCAGCCGTTTTTTCCATAAGGGGCTTTTGGGCACGGTGGTGAAGCGAAAGAAGAAAGCAATACCCAAAACGATAGAAAACAGCCGAGCCAGGTACTGCCAGGGACTGCCGCGCATGACGCAGTCCAGCGCCGCGCTGATACCGTAAAGACCTGCAAGCAGCACAGGGTCGAGCCTGTCCACGTCAGTCAAATGGACGCGATATTTTACAAAGTAGTATCCCAGGCAGAAAAACACCAGCGCATCCGTGCGCAGAATCGGGATATGGGTGCTGATGTTGAATACCTTCATAATGACCAGGCCCAGGAACACCAGCCTGGGAAGCCGGTCAATAAGCCGTTTGACAAATATGGACAAAACGTTGAGCACCATCAGATCCCGCATGAACCAAAGGGGATAGACAATGGGCGTGCAGCTGCTATCTGCGTTCGAGAGGAAGCCTATGTATGCGTTGGCCCAGCGAAGGGGCGGCCAATCGGCCACAATGTTTTCAGGCTGAGAGAAATAACTGCTGAACGCGGGGATATGCTGAGCCGTAAAATAGATGACGATCCACAGCGTGTTGATCAGCAAATAAGGGACCAACAGCGTCCGGGCCTTTTTGCACAGATTGCCGGTCCAGGTGAAATCCCGCCGATACAGCAATATCCCCGACATGAGGAAAAATCCCGGCACCGCGCACCGGGCGACCACCTGGGACAGCAGATACTTCAGCCAGTCCAGCCAAACCGGCACATCCAGCACCAGCGTTCCCCCTGCAAAATGTACTTCCTCTGTGTAGGAGTGGATGAACACCACCATCACTGTGAACCATATCTTTACGATGCGCATCCGCTCAGATTCCTCCGCACCGATGCGGTATGTCTGTCCGACCGCCAGCGTCTCTCCAGTCATCCCGGCCCTCCCTGTGTTGCGTGATAGGAACTATTCTTCCTGTGATTATGCTATTGTTCTTCCTATTTGTCAAGGAAAATGGGAAGTATAATTCCTATATTCATGCGGCGAGGTGATGGAAAGATGCTGGTTTTTGACTTCCGGACCATCGGCAATCAGCTGTTGGCCATCCGCAGGCGTGCCGGTCTCACCCAGGCGGAGACGGCGGAGGCGGCGGGGCTGTCTGACCGTACCTACGCGGACATTGAGCGGGGAACGGTGAACATGCGGCTGGAAACGCTGCTGCGTATATGCAGGGCGCTGCACATAACCCCTGACCAGGTGCTTACCGGCGGCGAGGAGCCCGAGCTACGGGAAGCGGAGATCATGGCCCGGCTGAACGACTGTGCGCCGGAGGAGCGGAGGACAGCTCTCCGCCTGGTGGAGGTATATCTGCAGTCTCTGCGGGATTGAATATATTGCAAAACGCACAAAACCGCCGTCCTCGGACGGCGGTTTTGTGCGTTTTGGGCCCTTGAAAACGGCAGTAGGGGCTCTTATAATGATTTGGCGAAATTTGACGGAAAAAGGGGGGCGGGCGGCTTGTTCACGAAAAAAGAGCTGCGGGCGCTGCTGATACCGCTGGTACTGGAGCAGATCCTCACCGGCATCATGGGCGCGGCCGATACCCTCATGGTCTCCAGCGTGGGGGAGGCGGCCATATCCGGCGTGTCGCTGGTGGACTCGGTCAACATGCTGGCGGTGAACTTCTTCTCCGCCCTGGCCGCCGGCGGTACCATCGTCTGCGCCCAGTACATCGGCCACCGGGACGAGACCGACGCCGGCCATGCCGCCCGGCAGGTGACGGCTTTGGCGGCGGCGCTGAGCCTGGCCGCGGCGGCGGTGCTCATACCCCTGCGCCGGCCGCTGCTGGGGCTCATATTCGGCTCCGTGGAGCGCGAGGTCATGGACGCGGCGGACGTGTACATGCTGGTGACGGTCCTCAGCTACCCCTTCCTGGCGCTGTACACCGCCAGCGCGGCCCTGTACCGGGCCATCGGGGACGCAAAGCGCCCCATGCTGGCGGCGGCTGCGGCGGATATTCTGAACATCATCGGCAACGCCGTGCTCATATTCGTGTTCCATATGGGGGTGCTGGGGGCGGCTCTGGCCACCCTTGCCAGCCGCATCTTCAGCGCGGCGGCGCTGCTCATCTGCCAGGCAAGGCCGGGGCAGACCATCTCCCTGGGGCGCCTGGCGGAGTGGCGGCCGGACGGGCCCATGCTCCGGCGGATACTGCGCATCGGCCTGCCCTCGGCGGTGGAGAACGGCATGTTCCAGTTCGGCAAGCTGGCGGTGCAGTCCACCGTGTCCACCCTGGGCACCACCGCCATGGCCGCCCAGGCACTGGCGGCCATGCTGGACTCCTTCGTGGGCATGCCCGGCACGGCTCTGGGCGTGGGTCTGCTCACCGTGGCGGGCCAGTGCATGGGCCGGGGCCGGTCCGACGAGGCCCGGCGGTACATGCGCCTGTTCACCCGGCTGTGCACGGTCGTCATGGTGATCATCGGCGCCGTGCTGGCCCCCGTCACGCCGCTCATCACCCGCATGACCGCCCTGACGGCGGAGGGCGCTGCCCTGGTGTGCCACATCAGCTGGGCCATGTCGGTGATGCGGGTGCTGTTCTGGCCCACAGCGTTCACCCTGCCCAACGGCCTGCGTGCGGCGGGGGACGTATCCTTCACCATGTGGACCGGCGCGGTGAGCATGTGGCTGTTCCGGGTGGCGCTGTGCTGGGCGCTGTGCCGGTACACGGCCGTGGGCCTGTGGGGCGTGTGGATCGGCTGGAGCGCGGACTGGGTGGTGCGGACCGTGTGCTACGCCGTTCGCTTCCACGGGGACAGGTGGCTGGACCACGACGTATTGAAATGACAGTTTTCCCTGCTGTCCGGGCATACTAAAATCGCGGAGCGCTCTTGCGGCGGACGCGGGGTTTGTGATACAATACCAATTTAGCAGATCATGGCAGAGAGGACGGCATTATGGACGGCAGCGCTTGTGACATCCTCATATTGGGCGCGGGACCGGCGGGTATCTCGGCGGCGCTGACCGCCCACGCCCGGGGCCGGACAGTGCTGGTGCTGGGCGCGGACCCCATGGCCAGCCCCCTGGCGAGGGCGGAGCGGATCGGCAACTACCCCGGTCTGGCCGGCATGAGCGGCCGGGACCTGCTCTCGGCCATGCTGGGGGACCTGGAGCGGGCGGGCATAAAGCGCGTCACCGGCCGCGTCACCGGCGTGGTGTCCTTCGGCGGCCGGTTCATGGTCAGCGCGGAGCAGGACGTATACCAGGCCGGGGCCCTCATCCTGGCGATGGGCGCCCAGCAGAGAGCAAAGCCCATCCCCGGCGAGACAGAGCTTCTGGGCCGGGGCGTGAGCTGGTGCGCCACCTGCGACGGGATGCTGTACCGGGGCAAACGGGTGGCTGTACTTAGCCTGGGCGGCGAGGGAGAAAGGGACGCGGCGTTTCTGCGCAGCATCGGCTGCGACGTCCTTTGCTTCGACCCGACCCAGGCGAAAAACGCGCAGATAGAAGGAACGGACCGGGTGACGGCCGTGACCGTCGGCGGAAAAAAGCACGCCGTGGCGGGCGTGTTCGTGCTGCGGGACACGGTGGCGGCCAGCGCGCTGCTGCCGGGTCTGGCGATGCGGGACGGCCACGTCGCCGTGGACGGGGACATGGCCGCCAGCATCCCCGGCGTATTCGCCGCCGGCGACTGTGTGGGCCGGCCCTATCAGATCGCCCGGGCCGTCGGTCAGGGAAATACCGCGGCGCTGGCCGCGGACGGATATTTGAAGGAGAGGGACAAATGAGCGTCATTGAACTGACAGAGGAGAATTTCGACGAGACCGTGGAAAACGGCACCTCGCTGGTGGATTTCTGGGCCGCCTGGTGCGGTCCCTGCAAGATGCAGAGCCCCATCGTGGACGCCTTCGCCGAAAAGCACCCCGAGGTGAAGGTGTGCAAGGTGAACGTGGACGAGCAGCCGGCGCTGGCCATGCGCTTTGAGATTATGAGCATCCCCACGCTGATGGTGTTCCGGGGCGGCCAGTCCGTGAATAAGACGGTGGGCCTGTCCGATATGGCGGAGATAGAGGAGATGTGCCGATGAGAGAGCTGCCGAAACAGTATGACCCCAAGCAGGTGGAGGGGAAGATCTATCAGCAGTGGCTGGACGGCGGGTACTTCCACGCGGAGAGGGACCCGGACAAAAAGCCCTTCACCATCGTCATCCCGCCCCCCAACGTGACGGGACAGCTGCACCTGGGCCACGCC
>CANROZ010000047.1 GCA_947632365.1 uncultured Oscillospiraceae bacterium | reverse complement strand
ATACGACTTCTTCAGAAGCTCGTAGGGGGCCTCCCAGCGGCCCATCTTGTTCATCCAGCCGGGGCCCACGAACATCATGTTGTAGGCGTAGCCGTTGTTGAACCTGGCCAGGGACCGATACTGGTCGATCAGATTATAGAGATAGGGATACTCCCAGGTGTCCGGGTCGTAGATCATGCCCCGGAGGACGTTCTGGGGATGGGTGCCGAAGTTGGAGCCGTTGCCGTCGTAGCAGGCCAGCAGGTCCCGGCTCAAGTGGGGGATGGCCACGATGCCGCTGTCCTCCGCCGCATTGGCGGCGGGGGCGTGGGTGTTCTGCCTGGAGGGTATCCAGGGGGCCCAGGGGCCGCCATCCATCAGGGTGTACCAGCTGTTGTTGCAGGTGTGATAGGCCTTGGGGCCCTCCTCCCAGCAGGTGGCCACGGCGCACTTGACGGTGGGATACTCCGCCTTGATGAAATTGATCAGGCCCGCATCCATGTAATAGGACCCGGTGGACGCCGGATAAAAACCGAAGGCGTCATGGAACTTGCCGAACACGTCCCGGACGATGGCCTTTTTGTCCTCCATGGAGAACATCCAGATGCAAAAATCGCGGGTCTTATACTTTTCCCGGAACTGCTCGCAGGGCAGGCCCAGCAGGCTCAGGGCGATCTCGTCACCGTACTTCTCATGGTGCTCTCTGGCGATGGCCACTGCCTCGTCGTTGAAAAGGCTGGCGTAGGTCATTTGGATGGTGGTCTTCAGGCCGTTTTTGTGGGCGATCTCCTGCTGGAGCCGGAAGATATCCAGGCTCTCGGTGAGCAGGGCCTTGCGGCCGATGTCCTCGGCCTTGCCCTGGCCCGTGACCTTCTCAGCATACTCCGGCACCATCTCCGGCCGATGGATGATGTTGACGATGAATTTGTCCATATGCGATACCCTCTCATGAGGCCATAATGATGACGGGCCGCCGTCTGGCGGCCCGCCATATTGTACTTCTTTCCGGGGGAATGTGTCAACCCTTGACCGCTCCGGCGGTGATGCCCTCCACGTAGAATTTCTGCATGATGAAGAACAGGACCGCGATGGGGATGGACACCAGGATGCCGCCGCAGCAGAACACGGTGAAGTAGCTGTTGATAAGGCTCTTGTCCAGCATCTTGTAAAGGCCCACGGCCACGGTGTAATTCTCCGAGATACCGGCGTTGAGGATCATCTTGGCGAACACGAAGTCCATCCAGGGGGTCAAAAAGCTGCTGATGATGGTATAGACGATGATGGGACGGCTGGTGGGAATGACGATCTGGGCAAAGATGCGGGCCTCGTTGCACCCGTCCAGCCGGGCCGCCTCGCACAGCGCCCGGGGCACCGTGTCGAAAAAGCCCTTGCAGATCAGATACCCCAGACCGGAGCTGGCCGAGTAGACCAATATCAGGCCGATGTGGCTGTTGGTCAGACCGAAGGTGCGCAGGGTGAAGTACACCGCAATCATGGTCAGCACGCCCGGGAACAGGTTCAGCATCACCGCCACATTCATCAGGGGTTTGCGCGCCTTGAACTTGCCGAAGGAGGTGGCGTAGGCCACCATCAGAGTGAAGCAGGTGCAGATGATGCAGGTGAAGACGGCGATCTTAAAGGTGTTCATGAACCAGGCCTTGAACTGGTTGACCGTGTCGGAGTGGAACAGCTGCACATAGTACTTGGTGCTCCACTCCTGGGGGAAGAAGGTGCTGGTGTTCATATTGGACGCGGCCGAGAAGCTCATACATACCAGCCACACGATGGGGATGAGCCAGATGATACACAGCACGGCGATCAGCACGTTGTGGCTGACGATGCTTCCGAGTCTCTTATCTTTCATTACTGATACACCCCTTCCTTGTCGCCCCGGATGAGGAAGTTGAACGCAACCAGGGTGAATACGGCGCAGACGATGAACACCACGATGCCGATGACGGCGGCCATCTTGTAGTTATAGTAGTTCTGGGTCAGGTTGAACAGCCACGTGACCAGCAGGTCCACTTCCTTGGCCTGGGAGTTGGCCATCAGCTGGTTGGTGGTGGTGTATACGCCGTCTGTCAGCAGATAGATGACGTTGAAGTTGTTGATGTTCTTGACGAAGTCCGTCACCAGGGTGGGCGCGGTGACCTGCAGCATGTAGGGCATGGTGATGTAGCGGAAGGTCTGGAACTTGTTGGCCCCGTCCACCCGGGCGCTCTCCAGCTGGTCGGAGGGCAGGTTCATCAGGATGCCCGTGGCGATGAGCATTTGATAGGGCACGCCGATCCAGATGTTGATGAGAATGATCATCACATGGGCCCAGCCGGGCGCCGTCAGGAACGGTATGTAGCTGGTGGAGATGAGCCCTATGCTCCGCAGCCAGCCCGTCAGGCCGATCCTGGCGCAGAGCGTGTTCACGATGCCGCCGTTGGAGAAGAAGTTCCGCACCAGCAGCAGGCTCACGAACTGTGGCACCGCGATGGTGATCACCAGCAGCGTCCGCCACAGCCGGGGGGCCCGGGTCTTTTTGCTGTTGAGCAGCAGGCTCATGAGGATGCCGCCGAAGTAGGTGGTGAAGGTGGCGAAGAACGCCCACACCAGGGTCCAGCCCAGCACCCGCACGAAGGCGTAGCCGAAGGTGACGGTCATGCCGCCGCTGGAGAACAGGCTCTTGAAGTTCTCAAAGCCCACCCAGGTGAACAGAGCGCTGGGGGGCATGTGCTGCTGGTCGTAGTTGGTGAAGGCCACGAAGATCAGCAGCAGGATGGGGATCACCGTGAAGATGACGATACCGATGATGGGCAGGGTCAGCAGGGTGATGTGGAACTTGTCGCCCAGGTACTCCCGGCAGTCCTCTTTGAAGGTATTGATGTGCTTGCCAGCCTCAGCGGCCTGCTGGAGCCGATAGCAGGCCACGGTATTGCGCATCCACACCACCAGGCCCACAGCCCACACCACGAAGCTGAACAGGGAGAACAGCAGGATCAAGAAGGAGTGGTCGTAGTCGTTGAACTCCATCTGCATGGTCTCGATGTTGAACTCCTGGGCCATCTGGACCGTGCCCAGGGTGCCGAACTTGGGCACATACTGACTGGCGAAGCAGACGGAGAACAGGATCAGGCCCACTTCCAGAGCCGTCATGATGGTCGCCTTGACGTACTGCCTGCGCTTGGCGTAGCCAGCGCCCCAGACGAGAAGGGACAGCTTTACGGCCCAGTCGCCCTTGGCGACCGCCGCAAAAAACTCGCCGAAGAAATTGCCGATGCCCCGGAAGAATCCGGCCACGGCGCCGCCGATCTTATTCACTCGGCGTTCCACTTCCTTTCTTTTCTTTGCTTATCACACAACGGCCCCAGTCCGTTATGGTCTGGGGCCGTTTGCATACGGTTCGCTGCCGGGAAAACTCAGCCCACAGGAGCGGTAACGCCCTCCACCAGCTGATCCAGAGCGGTCTGGATGGACGCCTCATCGGTGCCGATGGTGCCCTGGGCGATCTGCTCGCCGAAGGATGCGGTGGGATCCCAGTACTTGCCGCCCACGGACTGCACGACGCCCACGGCGGCGGCCTCGGTCAGACCCACGACGCCCTTGTTGGCCTGGACAGCCTCGCTCTCGGAAGCGGCGATGTTGGTGGGCGGGATCTCGCGGGCCTCGAAGCGGGCCACCTGAGACTCCTCGTTGGTGAGGAACTCAGCCAGCATCACGGCCCAGCCGGTGTTGGTGGCGTAGGGGTTGACGCCGATCATCTTGAAGCTGACGGTGCCGCGGGTGGGGACCTGGTCCTCGCCCAGGGTCAGCAGGGGCAGCGCCCGGGCCTCATAGTCCTCGCCAAAGGTGTCGGAGACCAGCTTGGTGTCCCAGGTGCCGGAGATGACGGCCGCCAGGTCGCCGCCGGCGATCTGGTTGGAGATGTCGCCGTCCGCGATGGCCATGAAGGCGTCGTGGCCGGCGATGGCCTGCATAGCCTGGACCACCTGCACGCCGGTGTAGCCGTCGGGGGAGGTGCCGTTCCAGTCCATGTTGGTGGTGCCGTCGGCGTTCAGGGAAGTGGAGAAGCCGGCAGCGTTGAAGAACGCGGTGTTGTACCAGCCGGAAGCCAGGGTCATGCCCACCTTCTTGCCAGCGGCGGCCGCGGCGTCCAGCAGCCCCTCCCAGGTCTCAGCCTGCTCGGCGGAGATGTAGTCAGGGTCATAGAACATAAAGAAGCCGTCAGAGGCGAAGGGGAAGGCATAGAACTTGTCGTTGTAGGTGGCGGCGGTGATAGCGCCCTCCACGTTGGCGGCCTTGATGTCGTCCAGGGTCTTGCCCGCCAGGGCCGTCAGGGCGGCCTCAACGGTGCTCAGGTCCAGGATGGCTCCGGCGTTCACCAGGTCGGGCAGCTGGTCGGACGCGAAAGCATACACGTCCGCGGCGGCCTCCACGTCGGTGAGGATGGTGTCCTTGGCGGTGGACTCAGACTCCACGCCCAAGGTGATGTCGAACTCCTGGTCGGGATAGGCGGCCTTGAAGGCCTCGATGCGCTCGGCCAGATAGGTCTGGTCCTCTTCAGCGCCCCAGACAGTGATCTCGATGGGGCCGTCGGCCAGGGCGAACACGCCCAGGCTCAGCACCATGGTCACAGCCAGGAGCAGGGAAAGCAGCTTCTTCATGCTCAGGTTCCTCCTATAAAAATTCGATGTATTGAACACGGGACGATCACCCGGCGGTCCCGAAGGGTCATTGCTTGTCTCGTGAGAGACAAGCATAAGGGGGTCGACCCCCTTAGTTTTCTTTAACTCTATACAGTATAACAGTGTGCAGTTTTGTTGTCAATCCACTAATTTACACAATTAGTTTCGTTTATTTTTGCTATTTTGACCTATTGAATTTCCCGTCGGTCCGGTACTATCCTGAGGGCAGATCCCAACGCTCTCGGGGGAGGAACGGCCATGACCGACAGACTTCTTTACGGCGCTGCCTACTATGCCGAATACATGCCGGAGGATCGGCTGGAGGAGGATATGCGCCTGCTGACGGAGGCGGGATTCGGCCTGATCCGGGTGGCGGAGTCGACCTGGAGCACCTGGGAGCCCCGGGACGGGGCGTTCGACTTCTCCCTGCTGCTCCGGGTGCTGGACGCGGCCCAGGCCCACGGCCTATCCGTCATCGTGGGCACCCCCACCTACGCCATACCCCCCTGGCTGGCAAAAAAGTACCCGGACATCCTCTCGGACACCCACTCCGGTCCCTGCCGCTACGGGCCCCGGCAAAATTTCGACCTGACCCACCCGGGGTACCGCTTCCACGCCGAGCGCATCATCCGGAAGCTGTCCCAGGCCGTGGCGGACCATCCCGCCGTCATCGGCTGGCAGCTGGACAACGAGACCAAGCCCTACGACACCTGCTCGCCCCGGGCCCAGGCCCTGTTCAAGCAGTGGCTCAAAGGCCGCTTCGGCACCGTGGAGGCGCTGAACGAGGCCATGGGCCTGGCCTACTGGTCCAACGCCCTGGGCAGCTGGGACGACCTGCCGGACGTGCGGGGCACCATCAACGGCAGCCTGGGCGCGGAGTATCAGGCTTTCCAACGCCATCTGGTGACGGAGTTCCTGCTGTGGCAGCGGTCCATCCTGGACGGGTACAAGCGCCCGGATCAGTTCGTTACCCACAACTTCGACTACGAGTGGCGGGGCTTCTCCTTCGGCCTGCAGCCGGACGCGGACCAGTTCGCGGCCGCCGCGGCGGTGGATATCGCCGGGTGCGACATCTATCACCCCGCCGCCGGGTCCCTCACCGGGGCGGAGATCGCCTTTGGCGGCGCCCTGGCCCGGGGACTGAAAAAGAAAAACTACCTGGTTCTGGAGACCCAGGCCCAGGGCCCCTTCGGCCGCCTGCCCTGGCCCGGCCAGCTCCGGCTCCAGGCCCTGAGCCACATCGCCTGCGGCGCCGACGGGGTGGAGTACTGGCACTGGCACAGCATCCACAACGCCGTAGAGAGCTACTGGAAAGGGGTGCTGAGCCACGATCTCACCCCCGGGGAGACCTATCGGGAATGCGCCGCCATCGGCCGGGAGCTGGCGGCTCTCAGCCCTCACCTGCTGCACCTGCAAAAGAAAAACCGGGTGGCCGTGATGGTCAGTCCCCGCTCCCAGACCGGGCTGGCCTGGTTCCCCACCGCCCCCCTGGGCCAGGCCCCGGACAAAAACTACAGCGACTATCTCCGGTGGCTGTGCGACAGCCTCTATCGGCTGAACGTGGAGTACGACGTCATCTCCGACGCGGAGCGGGACTTCTCTTCCTACGACCTGCTGGTGCTCCCCTGCCTCTATGCCGCCGGGGAGGACCTGCTGCGGGCGGTGGACGCCTATGTGAAAAAAGGCGGCCATCTGCTGGCCACCTTCCGCACCGCCTTTGCGGACGAGCATCTGAAGATACGCCACGGGGCCCAGCCCTATCTGCTCACGGACTGCCTGGGCCTCACCTATGACCAGTTCACCGCCCCGGAGGCGGGCACGGCCCTGGTCTCCGACGCCATCCCCCTGCCGGAGGACACGCCTGTCACGGACTGGATGGAGCTGCCCCGGCTCACCACCGCCCGGGCCCTGTGCACCTACCGCCACCCGGCCTGGGACGGCACGGCTGCCGTGACGGTGAACCGCTGCGGTGCGGGCCGGGCGGCCTACCTGGCCGCCTGCTTCTCCCCCGCAGGCCTGGACGCGGTGATGGAGCGCCTGCTGCCGGAGCTGGGGGTGGACGTGCCCCAGGCCCGCTTCCCCCTGGTGGTCCGCACCGGGCGAAACGGCGCGGGCCGGACCGTGGACTTTTACGGCAACTACTCCGCCGCGCCCCTGACCTTCACCCCCGTCCGGCCGGGCCGCCTCTTGCCCGACGGCGGCCGGGCCGAGGGGCCTCTCACCTTGGGACCCTGGGACGCGCTCTTTCTAGAGGCGGACTGACACGGTACAAGTTGGGGCTTGATTTTTCCCCGGAAATCTCTACAATAGTATCAGAAACCATACGGAAAGGAATCGGGATCATGAAAAAGCTACTCGCCATCGCCCTATGCCTGATGCTGCTTTTGAGCGGCTGCACCTATGCCGCCGACGGTGTCAATACCGCCCTCCAGCTGCGGGACCTGACGCTGATCACAGGCCCGGACAACATCACCGACCTGTCCGGCCTGAGCCTCACCGTGGAGAGCGCCGGGACGGAGGACGCCGCCGGGTTCCGGCTCACCCTGGAGGATGACAACGGGCCGCTGAGCGCCGTGCTGGCCGTGACGGAGGAATACCTCTATCTCTCCCTGACCGACGCCGACGGGACCCAGACCGCCTACGCCCTGGACATGGCCAACGTGGTCCAGTCCCTGGACCTGCCCCTGCCGGAGACCGCCCCGGCGGACGGCGACGCTATGACCGACGAGGACTGGGAGGCCGCTCTGGCCGAGATGCAAGCCGCCTGGGAACAGCAGCTGGCCGACATGGGCCTCACCGAGGAGGACTTGGAGAATATGAGCGACCAAGAGCTGGAGGAATTTTTTGCGCAGGTGTACGGCTCGGACGAGGACTCCGCCCTGGCTGGGGAGGACCCGGAGCAGGCGGCCGCCCTGGAGCAGGCGGAGCAGATCATCGCCCGCTGCACCCAGGAGAGCCAGGAGGAGCTGGACGGGGTCACCTATGACGTGTCCACCATCACCATGAGCTCGGACGACGTATACGAGCTGCTGGATACGCTGCCCATCGCCGTGGGCGGCGACGAGCACATCGTGCTCAGCGACGCGCTGGACGAGCTGGGCGTCACCATCTCCCTGGACGCCGTCACCGCCGTCAGCCAGGACGGGGAGCACCTTCTCGTCAGCCTGACCCCGGTCATCACCAACACCGAGGGGGACAGCTACAGCCTCAACTTCCTGCTGGACGGCACCGGGGACGACGGCTTCACCACCCTGATCCTGGCCCTCACCGACAGCGACGAGCAGCCGCTGGTGGGTATACGCGTATCCTTCGCCGCGCCGGAGACGGAGGACGCCGACTGGCTGCCCAAGGATCCGACGGAGGGCGCCACGGTCATCGACCATCTGGAGTCCGAGGAGGACCTGCAGCCCCTCACCGACGATCTGGCAGACTTCTTCGGCCAGCTGAGCGGCAAGGTGTTCGGCGTGGCCATGGGCAACTCCCTCATCTCCGCCCTGGACGACGCTTTCGACTGAATATCATATCATATAGTGACCGGGCCCCCTTTGCCGGGGCCCGGTCTTTTTTATCCGTATCGGTCCAGTATCCGCTGCACGGAGCCAAGATAGGCCTCGCCGAACAGGTTCAAATGGTTCAAAAGGTGGTACAGGTCATACAGCGCCCGCCTGTCCCGGTATCCGCCGTCGATGGGGTTGACCTCCCGGTAGGCCCCGTAGAAAGCCGGAGGATAGCCCCCGAACAGCTCCGTCATGGCCAGGTCCGCCTCAAAATGGCCCACATAGGCCGCCGGGTCCAGTATCCAGGCCCGGCCGTCCGGCCCGGTGACGAAATTTCCGCTCCACAGGTCCCCGTGGAGCAGGGACGGGAACTCCGGCTCCGGTAAAAGCTCCCCCAGACGCCCCAGCAGCCGCTGGCACCGTCGGCGGTCGCCGCCGTCGAAATACCCTGCCGCCATCTTCATCTGGGGCGCCAGGCGGCAGTCCCGGAAAAAGTCGCTCCACCGGGCCATGGGGGTGTTGATCTGTGGGCTGGACCCGGCGAAGTTGTCCGCGCCGAAGCCATAGGGCGCCCCGCCCAGGCCCGCCGTGTCCGCCCGGTGCAGCGCCGCCAGTTCATGGCCGAACCGCTCCCAGAAGTCCGAGACCCGGGCCCCGGCCGACAAATGCTCCATCAGCAGAAAGCTGACGCCCAGCCCCCCGTCCGTCCCCAGGGCCAGGGGCTCCGGCACGCCGATGCAGCCCGTTTTCCGCAGCGCCTCCAGCCCCCGGGCCTCCGCCTGGAACATGGTCAGGCGGGCGGGGCCGTTGCTCTTCATGAACACCGCTCCCCCGTTCGACAGCGTGACGCGCCAGGCGCGGTTGATGTCCCCGCCGTATACCGCCTGCCGCTCCGCCGCGGTCACATCCGCCCCGTACAGCGCCCCGATGGCCGCCGACAGCGAATCCGCCTGGATCATGGGCCTCACCTCCGCCCCCATCATACCAGAGACGGGCCCGGGGCGCAACCGTCCCATCTGATATTATAAAAATAATCAAAACTGGATATTTTCATATGATCAGTTATGGGGTATAGTATGGGAAAATCCAAGCAAGGAGGCTTCGCGCCATGAGACAAAAGAGGATCATGACCATCCAGGACCTGAGCTGCTTCGGCAAGTGCTCGCTGACGGTGGCCCATCCCATCATGTCGGCCATGGGTCTGGAGGTATGCCCCATCCCCACGGCCATCCTGTCCACCCACACGGCGGGCTTCACCAACTGGACCTTCCGGGACCTGTCCGCGGACCTGATCCCCATCGCGGAGCACTGGCAGAGCCAGCATCTGACCTTCGACGGCATCAGCACCGGGTACCTGGGCACCCGGGAGATGATCGGCATGGTGGAGGATTATTTCCGCCGTTTCCCGGAGGCGGTGAAGATCGTGGACCCGGTGTTCGCCGACAACGGCAAGCTGTACCCGGCCTTTGACGAGGCCTACGCCGCGGGGGTGGCGGAGCTGTGCGGCCACGCGGACGTGATCGTGCCCAACCTGACGGAGGCCGCCTTCATGCTGGGCGAGGCGTATATCCCCGCCGGGTATGACGAGGAGTACATCCACGGTCTGCTGCGCCGCCTGGCGGCCCTGGGCTGCCGGACCGCGGTGGTCACCGGGGTGAATTATGACGGCGCCCACCAGGGCGCGGTGGGCTATGAGGCGGACAGCGGCCAGTTCTTCCAGTACTTCCGGGAGAACATCGACGTGTCCTTCCACGGCACGGGGGACATCTTCACCTCCGCCCTGGCCGGGGCGGTGGTGCTGGGAAAGCCCCTGCAGGAAGCGCTGCGCATCGCGGTGGACTACACCGTGGAGTGCATCAAGATCACCATGCCCGACAAGGACGAGCACTGGTACGGGGTGAAATTCGAGTCCTGCCTGCCCGGGCTCATAAAGTCCCTGGAATAACAAGTACGCAGCAAAAAGCACGCCGCTCTCCGCGGCGTGCTTTTTGCATGCTGTCAGCTTTCCTTGGTCAGGGGAAATGTCACCGTGACTGTGGTGCCCTTTCCCGGCTCGCTCTCCAGGCCGATCCGGGCGTGGTGGACCAGGGCGGCGTGCTTGACGATGGACAGGCCCAGGCCCGTGCCGGGGATGTCCTTGCAGTGGCTCTTCTCTCCCCGGTAGAACCGCTCGAAGATATACTCCTGCTGCTCAGCGGGGATGCCGGGGCCGTCATCCCGCACCGTGAGCAGGACCTGCTCCGGTCCTAGCTCCACCTGCACTTGCACAGTCCCGCCCGCATGACCGTACTTCACGCCGTTCTCCACCAGGTTGAACACGATGCTCCTGAGCAGCGCCGGGATGCCCTCCATGGGCGCGGCACCGCCCGTGAGCCGGAGCGATACCCCTGCCTTTTCCGCCATGGGCCGCAGTTCCTCCACGGCGGAAGCCGCAGCGGCGTAAAGGTCCGTCCGCTCAAAGCGCATGTCCGTGGCGCCTTCGTCCAGCCGGGACAGGCTTGTAATGTCCTCCAGCAGCTTTGCCATCTGCTGGGTACCGTCGTATATCTTCCCGGCAAAGGGCCGGATGTCCTCCTGGCTGACCATGCCGTTTTGGATGAGCTCGGCATAGCCGGAGATCACATGCAGCGGGGTCTTCAGCTCGTGGGACACATTGGCGGTGAACTCCCGGCGCATCTGGGTCTGGTCCCGGAGCTGCTTCTGCTGGCTGTCCAGGCGGCTCAGCAGGGGCGCTATCTCGTCATAGCCCTCGTTTTTCAGTGGCTCGTCCAGGTCCAGCGCGTTGATGGGCTCCACGATCCGCCGGGCCGCCCGGCGGGCCATCACCGCAGACAGGAGCAGCGCGATGAAAGCCACTGCCGCCAAGCCCTGTCCCATCCCCAGCAGCATGGTGAGCACCGTGCTCTGGGCAATGGCCAGGCGCAGCACCGTGCCGTCGCTCAGCCGCTGGGCGGCGTAGAGCATCCGCTCCGTCAGCGTGGCGGAATAGCGGCGGCTCTCCCCATAGCCCGACGCCAGGGCCCGGCGCACCTCCTCCCGCTCCAGGTGGTTCTCCATGGCATTCGCGTCCGCCGCGCTGTCATAGAGCACCGCGCCGGATCCGTCGATCCAGGTGATGCGGCAGTCCCGGACGGTCAGGCCGTCAAAATAGTCCAGACCACACCGCTCCACGCCCTGGGCGGCCAGCTGGGTCTGCATGCGCAGCTGGGTCTGCTGGATGCGGGAAAAGTACCCGTACAGCACCCCCATGATGAGCGCCACGGACGCGAGGAACACCGCCAGCGCCACCGCGCAGTGGGAACGGAACAGCCTGCGCGTCATGTCTTTTCCTCCATGCGATAGCCCACGCCCCGGACCGTCTCGATATAGTCCGCCGCCGGACCCAACTTCAGGCGCAGGGACCGGATGTGCACATCCACCGTCCGGGTCTCCCCGGCGAACTCCGCGTCCCAGATGCGCCGCAGCAGGGTGTCCCGGTCAAAGGCCCGGCCCGGGTGGGCCATGAGCAGGTGCAGCAGATCATATTCCTTCAGGGTGAGCGCTATCCGCTGTCCGTTCACCGTCACGGTGTGCTCGGCGTCATTGAGGGTGAGCGGCCCCATGCGCAGCACGCCTCCGTTCTCCGCCGGGGCTGCCCGGCGCAGCACCGCCCGGACCCGGGACAGCATCTCCATCATGCCGAAGGGCTTCGCCAGATAATCGTCCGCTCCCTGGTCCAAACCCGTCACTTTGTCGAACTCCGTCCCCTTGGCAGTGGTCATGATAACGGGCAGACGGGCCGTGGCGGTCCGGGCCCGGAGCCGGGACAGCACCTGCAGGCCGTCCTCGCCGGGCAGCATGATGTCCAGCAACACCAGCTGTGGCAGCGTCTCGGCCATGGCATCCCAGAACGGGCCGCTCTCCTCAAACCCCCGGGCCTCGTAGCCCGCGGCGTTGAGCGTATACAGTATGAGATTGCGGATGGACTCGTCGTCCTCCAGGCAGTAAATGAGGCTCACAGCATTTCCTCCTTGTCCGATGCGCCGCCCTCCGCTCGCTCTTATCCTATCAAAGCATACATGCGGAAGGTAATGGCCGCTATCCTGTGCATGTAATATCTGTGTAAAATAAAAGCAGACCCACCGCAAATCAGTGAACTGTACCAGGAGAAACGGACAGGGAAAAAGCCCCGTGGTGTAAGGGAATAGATAGACGGATGTGCGAGGGCA
>CANROZ010000046.1 GCA_947632365.1 uncultured Oscillospiraceae bacterium | reverse complement strand
CAGGCTATCCCTATTCACTATCTTTTTCTTTCTTTCTTCACCTGTCACACTTCATTGTAACTCCCACACGTCCCGGCGCGGCGCCTTGCGACAGAGCGTTGATTTGTTTTTTGTTTTACGCTATAATAATGTCATAATGTCAAATACGCCATCGGGCTGATAACCGTGGAAAGGGGGCGGAGCTGTGGAACTGAAGATATTTTCCTTCTTTTCCGGAAGCGGTCTGCTGGACCTGGGCTTCGAGCTGAATGGCTACAAGGTCCAGCTGGTCAACGAGCTCTCCCCCGCGTTCATCGGCGCCTATCGGTATTCCCGGGAGAAAATGGGGCTGGCCGCCCCTGTGTTCGGCTACAGCAATATGGACATCAACGAGTACCTGGGTCCCCGGGCCGACGAGCTGCACGGTCATATCCGGCAGGCCTGGACCGGGAACGACCTGGTGGGCTTTATCGGCGGCCCCCCTTGTCCTGACTTTTCGGTGGCCGGCAAACAGCGGGGGCGGAGCGGCGACAACGGAAAACTATCCCTGTCATACGTCCAGCTGATCGTGGCCCAGAAGCCCGACTTTTTCCTGTTCGAGAACGTGAAGGGGCTGTGGAAGACCGCCAAGCACCGGGAGTTTTATGAGGAATTGAAGGGGATGCTGTCGGCGGCGGGATATTATTTGACGGAGCGGCTGACCAACGCTCTGGAATTTGGCGCGCCCCAGGACCGGGACCGCATCCTCCTGTTCGGCATGCGAAAGGACCTCTTCCCCCTGTGCAAGGACGACCCTCTCGAAAAATTCCCCTGGGAGATGCATATCCGATACTCCCTGGACGAGGTGAAGCGGGCGCCCTGGCCCGCCACACAGCCGTTCTCCGAGGACAGCGCCACCCCCTGTCCCCCGGGTATCCCCCGGGATCTGACCGTGCAGCACTGGTTCGACCAAAACGACGTGGCCCATCACCCCAACGGGGCGGAGGGCTTCACCCCCCGTTCCGGCATCGCGCGGATGCGCTCCGTCGACGAGGGCGACGACTCGAAAAAATCCTTCAAGCGCCTGCACCGCTGGCGCTATTCCCCCACCGTCGCCTATGGGAACAACGAGGTCCATCTGCACCCGTACAAGGCCCGGCGGCTGACCGTGGCGGAGGCCCTTGCCCTGCAATCCCTGCCGAAGGAGTTTTCTCTGCCGCCCGATATGTCCCTGACGGACAAGTTCAAGACCATCGGCAACGGCGTTCCCTTCGTGCTGGCAAGCGGCGTGGCCGAGACGATGGCCGATTTCATGAAAGGAGCCCTGTTATCATGGTGAAATATACCGCTTACAACCTGGTCCGCGCCGTCAGCCAGCTGCCGCGCAACACGAATTACAACTATGTCAATCCCCGTACGTCCGGGCTCATCCACATCGAGAACGTGGAGCTGCCCGCGGGCCCTATCCAGATCCGGCGCTGGAATCCCGCCAAGGGCGAGAGCCGCGTCGGCGCCCGCACGGAGAGCATCTCGTCGGAGATGATCTGGCGCGTGGCCAACGCCGTCCACCCCGGCGAGCCCATCAACCTGGACCGTATCCTGGGCGCTTCCTATAACACCCGCTCCGTGCTGGAGGCGTTGATGGCCCTGACGCCGGAGTTCTATTTCTGCTACCCCGGCCGGATCATGGACATCGACGGCCATTCCTCCATCGAGCACGGGCATAAGCACTTGATATGGCTGCCGGACGAGCCCCATGAGCCGGGCGTGCTGACCGAGAAAAAGGTGCCGAATATGGCCATCTCCGAGATACCGATCCAGTCCGTCACCTATGATGCGCTGGTCCTGCCCGCCGATATGACCGTGGGCGGGGATATGGACATCGAGGTGCTCCGGCGCCACACCCAGATACAGATCGCCCTGTACCTGATCGGTCAACAACTGGGCTACCGGACCTGGATCGCCCAAAACGACAAGGGCATCCTATACCGGGACAGGCCCCTCATCGAGCAGCCGGGCATCATATCCTCTCTCAGCTCGGAGAACATCATCTCCGCTTTCCCCGGCGCTGAGCCCGCCGCCCGGTTCATCGACTGCATCTGGTTCGAAGAGCACCGCTTCATGCCAGCGGTCATGGAGGTGGAGCACACCACCGGGGTCACCTCCGGCCTGACCAGGATGAAGGGCCTGCAGGACGCCATGCCCGCAGTCAGCACCCGCTATGTGATCGTCGCCCCTGACGACGACCGGGAGAAGGTGGTCGCCGAGGCGAATCGGCCCCAGTTCCGCTCCCTGAACGCCCGGTATTTCTCCTATTCCTCCGTGGAGGAACTCTATTATATCTGCACCCACCGGGACCTGCACGGGGTCACCCAGGAATTTCTCGACTGCTACATGGAGACCTGCGTCCGCTGACAGACCCGCACATGGCAAAGCCGCCTCCCTTCGGAGGCGGCTTTCGCTATTCCAACGCTTATTTTTTCTTTTCCGCCTTGCAGATGGCGGTGTATTCCTTCAGCATATCCAGCACCTGAGGGCTGAGGGCCAGCACGGCGATCATATTGGGGATGAAGATGAATCCCACCACCATGTCCGCCAGGTCCCAGATGACGCCCACAGGCAGCACGCAGGAGATAATGGGCGGCACGAAGAACAACCACTTCAGGTACCGGGTCAGCTTCTCATGGAAGATGTACTCCAGGCTGGTGCGGAACTCCACGAAGAAGCCCAGGTAGGAGGAGTAGGCGAACAGGCATACGCAGATGCCTGCCACGCCCACGCCCACGTTGCCGAAGGTCTCCCGGAAGGCGGCGAAGGTCAGATACACGCCCTCCTCGCCGCTGGCCCACAGATCGCCCACGCTCAGGATGGCCAGCCCGGTGAGGGTGCAGATGACGATGGTGTCGATGAACACCTCCACCACGCCGTAAAAGCCCTGGTGGATGGGGTGGTCGGTCTTGGCGGTGGCGTGGACGGTGGCGGCGGTGCCCTCCCCGGCCTCGTTGGAGAAGATGCCCCGGAAGCCGCCCTTGGTCATGGTGGTCATGACCGTGGAGCCCACGAAGCCGCCCACGGCGCCCATGGGGGTGAAGGCGTACTTGAACACCATGCCCAGGGCGTGGCCCAGGTTGCCGATGTGGGTGACGATGACCACCAGGCAGCCCAGGATGTACAGCGCGCACATGGGGGGCACGATCTTGGCGCAGAACTCGCCGATGCGCTTGGTGCCGCCGATGACCACGATCAGGCTCACCACCACGATGACGATGCCCGTAGCCAGCAGGGGCACGCCGAAGGCGTCATCCAGGGCGGTAGCGGCGGTGTTGACCTGCACGAAGGAGGCGTCTGTCAGCACCAGCAGCAGCAGCGCCACGGCGTTGATGGCGGCCAGCCAGCCCCACTTGGGGCCCAGGCCCTTGCGCATATAGTGCATGGGGCCGCCGTAATACTCCCCGTCCTCGCCCTTCTTCCGGTACTTGATGGTGAGGGACACCTCCGCCAGTTTGGTCATCATGCCGAAGATGGCGGTGACCCACATCCAGAACAGGGCGCCGGGGCCGCCTACGGCAATGGCGCTGGCCACCCCGGCGATGTTGCCGGAGCCCACCGTGCCCGCCAGGACTGTGGACAGAGCCTGGAAGGGGGTCATGGTGCCCTCCAGCTTGTCCGCGTTGGGGTCCTTCTTGAACATCTCGCCGAAGGTCTTGCGGAAGATCAGCGGCAGGCAGCGTATCTGGAAGAATCCGGTGCGGATGCCGTAATACAGCCCGCCGCCCACCAGCAGGATCAGCATGGGATAGCCCCACAGGGTGTCAAAAAAGTCGTAGATCTTTTCCCACATGATTTCTCTCCTCTTTTCTTTCTTTATCGGTCACCGTTTGAACTCGGGGACATACTTCATGAACACGGGCAGCATGCCGATGCCGTCCGGGGTCTGGGGCACGTGCTGATAAAAGAGATAGTCGCTGAAGTCGTTGCCCTCCACGATGGCGGGCCCGTCGGGGGTGATGCCCACGTCCCAGCCCACGTACCGCACCGCCGGGGTCACCATGGCCGCCTGGCAGACCATATCGCAGGCCTCCTTGAAGAAGGGCACCTCATAGCCGACGAACTTCACGTGGGACACGGGGTGCTCGTCGTACACCTGGCGCATGTAGCCCTCGCCCAGCACGCCGGGCCACTTCACGATGCCGCTGTCCAGATCCACCCGGCAGCCGATGCCGCCGGGGCCGTAGTTGTCCACGCACACGTCCTTCACGCCGAACTTCTGCACGGCGTAGATCACGTGGGGAACGCCCTGGGAGTCGATGAGGGTCACGATGCGCAGGCAGTTGAGGCTGTGGGGATTGACGGCCACCTGCTTGGGATGCTGGGGCAGTATTTCCTCGCACACGCCCACGCCCTTGGCCTTCATCTCCTCCAGGAACTTCTCCCAGCCGATGCCCGCGGGGGCCTCGTAGATGAAGCAGCCGCGGCCGCTGCTGCCCATGGAGGGCTTGCAGAACATCCGGGGGTGCTTGGCCATAAACTGGTCGATCTCCTGCTCCGAGGCGCTGGCCAGGTCCAGCACGTCCCGCTTGATGAACTGAGCGTAGGCCTTGGCGAACTTGCCCTTGTCGTCCAGCACGGCGGTCTTGGTCTCGTCGTTGAGGCAGGCCATCAGCTCCCGGTTCACCACCCGGGTGACCATGGTGGCTTTCTGCTCCTCGGTCAGATCGTACATCCCGAACTGGATGTAGTCGTGATACCCCGCGCCGTATTTCCGGGCGCAGCGGATCATATCCCGGGCCACCCAGGCCTTGCTCTTGCCGCTGAGCTGGCTGGCGTGCTCCAAAATGGGCAGAAACCGCTTCAGCCGCATGCCGCTGAGCACCCGCACATAGTACGTGAACTTATTCATCCCTCATATCTCCTTTGTGTCTTTCATTTCGTATATATCCTTGGCACCCGTTTGCCCACGGAGCAGGCGATCTCATCCACGTTGGTGCCCAGAAGCTCCGCCAGATCATAGGCGTTCAGCTCCTCGTCCAGCAGCGTCACCGTGTCGCCCCGCTCCACGCCGGGGATATCGGTGACGTCCGCCATGAACTGGTCCATGCAGATGCGGCCCACGATGGGGGCGTATCGGCCCCGGATGCGGACCTTTCCCCGGTTGGACAGGCCCCGGCTGTAACCGTCGGCAAAGCCCACCGGGACAGTGGCGAGGCGCGTCTCCCGCTTTGTCACGAAGGTGCCGCCGTAGCCCACAGGCTCCCCGGGGGGCAGGGTCTTGACCATGCTCACCCGGCTGACCCACTCCATCACCTGCTGCAACCCCTGGCCCTCCCAGTCGGACCAGTCCACCGGGCACAGACCGTAGAGCACGTCCCCCGGCCGGATGGCGTCCAGATAGCTCTCCGGCCAGAGCAGGGTACCGGGGCTGTTGGCGGCGTGTATCCGGGGCAGGACCACTCCCGCGGCCCGCAGCGCGTCCACCGTGGCCAGAAAGGCGGCCAGCTCCCGCTCCGTGGCCCCGCACCCGGGCTCGTCCGCCCGGGAGAAGTGGGTGAAGGCCCCGGTAATCTTCAAATGCTCCATGGCCGCGATGCGCTTTATGGGCGCCACCGCCGCCTCGCTGGCGGGAAAACCGATCCGGTGCATCCCGGTGTCAATCTTGATCTCGATGGGCTGCACCGTCCCGGCGGCCGCCGCCAGGGCGTCCAGCTTCTCCGCCATGCCCGGCTCGAACACCGTGGGCGTCAGGCCGTATTCCAGCACCCGGGGAAGATCACCGTCCGGGGTGTCCGCCAGCAGCAATATGGGCTCGTCTTTCGCCCCCGCCTCCCGCAGCGCGGCGCCCTCCTGCCAGAAGGCCACCGCGAAGGAGCGGATGCCGCAGCGCTGCAAGGTGGGCAGCACCCCCGCCGCCCCGTGGCCGTAGGCGTCCGCCTTCACCACGCCGATGATCTCCACGTCCGGTCCCACCCGGGCCCGGATATTCTCCACATTGGCGGCCAGCCGATCCAGATGGATGATGGCCGCCGTTCTCTCTGTCCGTTCCATTGCGCCCTCTTTACGATCTCTTTTTCCGGGCCGAGCGGCTGTAGGCCCGCCAGGCCCCGGCGGCTACCAGCGCCAGCCCCGCGCCCGTGGCGGCGATGAGCCCCGCCGCCAGAGCGGTGTGGGCCGGGCCCGTCACGTTCTTCTCCGCCCCGGTCAGCCGCAGCAGCGGCAGGACCGCCCAGGCGGCGGCGTTTCCCGCCACGCCGACGCATATGCCGATCCGGGCCAGCTTATCCATTCTGAGGCCCCGCAGCAGCAGGACCACCGCCAGCACGGTCAATATCGCCAGCGCCACTATCCCCACGGCCAGCGCCGCCGGGTGCCGATCCGAGGCCGTCAGCGCGGCGCACTCGCAGATCAGCAGCGCGAACGCCCCGTCCCAGACCACGGCCGCCAGGCGTCGGTTATCCGCAAAGCGCCCCTTGAGGGGCAGCTCCTTCAATGCCCAGGGCAGGATGGCCACGGCGCTGAACACATACAGCGCCACCGTGCCGCCCCCGAAGAGATACCGCTCCGTGCCGCCGTCCGCCGTGTAGACCCGGCAGGCCATCATCAGCAGCAGCAGGCTGGCGGTATAGCCCAGGAGGGTCCAGCGGCCTGTATAGCGGCGGCACCGCAGGGGCAGCAGCGTGGCCGCCAGCACCACCAACAGCGAGGGCGCCAGAAGCAGCAGCCAGGACAGAGGGAAATCCGACTGCGGGCCCCGGGCCAGCACGGCCGTCAGACACGCGGGCAGGCACAGGAAGGCCGCCATGGCGCAGCTGGTGGCAAAGGCCCGGTTGCGCCAGCGCCGGGGTGCCAGCACGTTGGCCGTCTCCTGGCGGAGGCTGTCCTCGCAGGCGCTGTCCCGCAGCCGTGCCAGCGTTTTCGCACAGGCCGGACAGGTGCGCACGTGTTCTTCCACCAGCGCGCGGCTCTCGTCGCTGCACAGGCCGTCCACATACAGCGGCAGCAGGTCCCGCACCACGTCGCAGCTAATCGCCATCCTCTTCTCCCTCCATTCTCTCCTGTATCTTCAGCCGGGCCCGGTGATAGGTCACCCGGGCCCAGGTCTCGGTCTTGCCGAAAATGCGCCCGATCTCCCGGAAGGCCAGCTCCCCGAACACCCGCAGCTGGAACACCTCTTTGTAGGGCTCCGGCATATCGTGCAGTATCATGTGGATGCGGAAAGCCATGTCCCGGTCCAGGGCGTCGTCCTCCATGACGCCTGCCTGGGCCGGGGCGCTGTCCGGCTCCAGCTCCCGCTGCCGGACCCGGCGGCGCTGCTCGTCGACGAGAAGGTTCTTGGCGATGGCGCACAGCCACGTCAGCTCCGACCCCTCGCCCCGAAACTCGCTCTTGGCGGTGACGGCCTTGTAAAAAGTCTGGGCCGTCAGCTCCTCGGAGAGGTTCCGGTCCCTGGACATGGTCAGCAGGAAGGAATACACCTGCATATAGTAGGCGTCATACAGCCCCTCGTAGTCCAGCACCGTCACCTCCCATCTTAGTTTAGACGTTTTCGTTCTCTTTTCGTTACAAAAAACGAATTATTTTTTCGGCTGCTCCAGCACCGTCACGCCGATGTCCGGCAGATCGGTCATCACCGCGTCCGCGCCGATGCTCTGCAGCCGGGCCATCTCGGCCGGGTCGTTGATGGTCCAGTACTGCACGGCGATGTCCCGCTCGTGGGCGTAATTCACCACCCGACTGGTACCCAGATTGACGAAATAGTCGGTGGTGGGTATCTGCAGGGCTTTATAGTGCAGGCTGTCCTTGTCCAGGTCCAGCCCCAGCAGGGCGGAGAAATAGAACCGCACCACCTCGTTGACCCCGGCGCTGCGGGGCATGTCCGGGTATGTCTTATCCATATAGGCGGTGACCTCGTTGTGGAAGGTGCCCACCGCGGCCCGGTCCAGGCAGCCGTGCTCCACCAGCGCGGCGTACAGCTTGTCCGCCGCCTCAAAGCCCTCCTCGCCGCCGTTTTTGATCTCGATGATATAGCGGAAATCCCCCGCCTGCTCCAAATAAGTCAGGGCCTGGTCCAGACTGGTGATGCGCAGGTCCTCCGGCACCTCGTCCCCGTGCAGCCCGGCGTAGGGCATGGAGCCGTCCTCGGCGGTGAAATGGGCGCCCATGTTCAGCGTCCGCAGCTCGTCGAAGGTCCGCTCCCCCACCTGCACGTTGGTCTGGCCGAACACCTCCTGGGCGTCGCTGGTCCGGTCCAGGGTCCCGTCGTGGAGCAGCACCAGCACCCCGTCGGCGGTGAGATGCACGTCGAACTCGAACACGTCCAGGGTGTAATCCGGGTTCTCGGCGCTGGTCCGCAGGGCCCGCATGGTGTTCTCCGGGGCCACGCCGCCCCCGGCCCGGTGGCCGGACAGCATGGTCACGCCCAGGGGCGTGATGAGGGGATTTTCCGCCTGGGGGAACTCCCGGGGCGCGTCCGGGGAGTCCCGCCGCACCGCCCAGCAGGCGACAGCCGCCAGCAGGGCCAGGATGAGCAGCACGATCAACACGATCTTGAGCACCTTCTTCCCTTTCTTCCCCAAGGGACAGCCCTTGGCAAACCACGGAAACGTCAGCGGCCACAGCAGCGCCGCCGCCAGCACCATGAGAAAATACCGCACCGCATTGGCTGCCGCGTGCCCGCCGAACAGGGCGTTCAGCGGCGCCTTCAGCGCCATGCGCAGGCCCATCACCAGCACAAGGCCCAGCGCGCATTTCAGCACCTGTCCCCACCAGGGGGCGCTGGTGTCGAACTTTATGTATCGCCGCTCCACGGGATAGGCCACCAGCACCGCCGCGGCCACTCCCAGCATGGTGAAGCTGTTCTTCTGAAACTCCGCCAGGTTCTCCGCGTCGATATCCCCGGGCCAGGGCCAGAGCTGCCCGTAGAGCGCCGCCGCCAGGGCCAGCGCCGCCGTCACGGCGAACACCGCCGTCACCAGCCAGGGCTTCTCCTCGCTCTTTTGAAAGATGGGATAGAGCCCGAACACCAGCGCCAGGCCGATGGCCGCCCCCACGGACACGTCCGCCGGGGTGTGCACGCCCACGTACATCCGGGAAAAGCACACCAGTGCCGCCAGCACCCACAGCAGGACACGCGCCCATGTCTTTTTCAGGAACCGGGCCGTGCCGCCCAAGGCCACCACGCTGTTCTGGCTGTGACCGCTGGGGAAGGAATAGCCGCCCGCCCCCTCCCGGGCGCTCTCCACGATGGTGAAGCCCGGGTCCCGGACCCAGGGCCGGGGGACGCGGCAGGCGATCTTCAAGGTCTGGTTCACCACCGTGCCGCCCACTCCGGCGGCGATGAGGTAATAGCCGTCCCGTTTGCTGGCGCACCAGAACACCACGATGGCCACGGCGATGAACACGCCCTCGCCCCCCAGGAAAGTGATCGCCCCCAGGAGCTTATCCAAAAACGGGGTGCGGATGCCCTCCAGTACATATAAAAATCCCATGACAGAATACCTCTATTGCAAATTCCCGCTCATTGTATCACACAAGCGCAAAATATGCTACAATTTCCGCATCCCATCGAACGGCAGCCTATGCCGCTCACTGCACCGACGGCAGGTCGAGGCGGCAGCGCCTGTGCGACGCATATTGCCGAGCGCAGCGAGGACGTGCGGCACAGGTCCTGTCGGCGAGAGCCTGCCTGGTATGTGCCACGGTGCAATCGTACCGCACATTTCCCCCGCTTTTCCGTTATACAAAGTGAAGGAGCCTTCACACATCCATGGATATCGAGCAACAGTACGACAAGATATACCGCTACTGCCTGCACCGCCTGCGCGACGGGCATCTGGCGGAGGACGTGACCCAGGAGACCTTTGCCCGCTATTTCGCGGCGGGGCCCCGGGGGACGGAGCACGCCCTGCGCTGGCTGTACATCGTGGCCCGGAACCTGTGCGCCGACCAGCGCCGCCGCCCGCCCACGGAGCCCCTCCCGGAGGAGCTGCCCGCCCCCGGCGATCCGGACAGCGCCCTCACCGCTCTGGCTCTGCGGCAGGCCGTCGCCGCCCTTCCGGCAGAGGACCAGGAGCTCATATTGATGCGTTATGTCAACCAAGAGCCCGTATCCGTCATCGCCTCGGTGCTGGGCATGAGCCGCTTTGGGGTATATCGGCGGACCCGGGCCGCGCTGGAGACGCTGCGCCGGGCCCTGGAGGAGGACGAGCCATGAAAAAACGCGACCTGAAAAGAGCCCTGACGGAGGCCTATCCCGCCCCGGATCGGGCCGGAAAGCGGACCTTTTTCCGCCAGATGCCCCCGGCCCCGGTGAGCCATCTGCGGCTGCTGCTGGGCCAGGCGGGCTATATCCGGCCCCTGACCTGGGCCGCCTCGGCGGGGGTGTTCGCCCTGGCCCTGGCCCTGGGAAGGGCGTTCCCGGCGGACGCGGTGTGGGCCGCCGCGGCCCTGACGCCCTTCGCGGCCATGATCGCGGTAGCGGAGAGCGCCCGCTCGGCCCTGTACGGCATGGAGGAGCTGGAGCGCAGCGCCCGCTTCGGCCTGCGCAGCGTGGCCCTGGCCCGGATGGGCGCGCTGGGCCTGGCGCACTTTTTCCTGCTGGGGCTGCTGACGGCAGCCTGCGGCGGCAGCTTTTTCCGGACGGGGGTATATATCCTCACCCCCTACTTGCTCACCGACCTGCTGGGCCTGGCGGCGGTGCGGCGCGTCCGGGGCAAGGAGGGGCTGTATCTCTGCGCCGCAGCGGCGGTGCTGACGGCGGGACTGGCGCTGGTGCTGCACAGTGTCCGGGCCTACGCCCCGGACGATTTCCGCTGGTGGCTCTTATCCCTGGCCCTGGCCGCCGCCCTGACCGGGCGGGAACACCTCAAAACATTACATTCGACGGAGGAAATGTCATGGAACTGGTCATAGACCGACTTTCCAAACAATTTCAAAACAAGATCGCCGTGGACCGGGTGAGCCTGCGCCTGACCCCCGGCGTCACGGGGCTGCTGGGAGCCAACGGGGCGGGCAAGACCACCCTCATGCGCCTCGCCTGCGGCATATTGAGACCCACCGCTGGGTCCGTCGCCTTCGATGGGATGGACGTGTCCTGCGAGGGATACCGGGCCTCTCTGGGCTATCTGCCCCAGGACTTCGGCTATTACCCGGACTTCACCGCCCTGGACTTTCTGCTGTATATGGCCGCTCTCAAAGGGCTGCAGCGGAGCGCGGCCCGGCGGCGGAGCGCCGAGCTTTTGGAGCTGGTAGGCCTGGCGGACGTGGCCAAAAAGAAGATAAAGACCTATTCCGGCGGCATGCGTCAGCGCCTTGGCATCGCCCAGGCCCTTTTGAACGACCCCAAGCTCCTCATCCTGGACGAGCCCACCGCGGGCCTGGACCCCCGGGAGCGGGTCCGGTTCCGGGAGCTGATCGCCGCCCTGGGCCGGGACAGCGTAGTGCTTCTAAGCACCCACATCGTCTCCGACGTGGAGCACATCGCCGGACGGGTGCTCATCATGAAGGACGGCCAGATCGTCCACGACGGGGCCTGGGATCGGCACGAGGACCTGGAGAAATTTTATCTGGCCCAGTTCGGAGAGGAGGCGGACCATGCATAACTTCGGCACATTGTATGGCTTCGAGCTGAAAAAGCTCTGCCACCGGAAAATGCTCTGGATCGCCCTGGCTATATTGACGGGCGTATCGGTCTTTCTGCCCGCCTCCCAGGTCACGGGGAAGATGCACGTCTCCGCCGACGTGACCGGAAGCCAAGACCAGGTCTGGTCCCATTATGAGATCGTCCAGCGCCAGCGCCAGGATCCGGCGGGGCTGGACGGCCGCGAGCTGGACACAGACCTCATCCAGGAGACCATCGACACGCTGGGCATTATCAGCCGGACCACCACGTCGGTCCTCGGCAGCGATAACGCTGAGGCCTCCGTCACTGTCCGGCAGGCGGACCCGGACCAGCGGGACCTGACCCTGGACGGCTACATCATCCAGGGCCAGTACGGGGACATCTGGAACACGCTGGAATCCATGGTGGGCACGGAGAACATGACAGAGGACCTGACCGCCGAGGACTATTACGCCGCGGTGGACGACCAGCGGGCGAGGGGCTATGCCTCCTGGCTCACGGAGGACGAGACCGCCTGGTGGACGGCGCAGGCGGAAAAGCTGGCCGAGCCTCTCACCATGACGGGCTATCCCGACGGCGGCTGGGCATATCTCGCTGAGACGGCCTATGTGGGGGACCTCTTCATCTTCCTGTTCGCCATCATCGCCCTGGCGGGCCTCTTCCCCATGGAGCGGCAGCGGCGCACCGACGCCCTCATCCAGTGCGCCCGGAACGGCGGCACGCCCCTGTGGGCCGCCAAATTCCTGGCGGGGCTGACGGTGAGCTTCTGTGGCGCACTGGTGATCCTGGGCTCCATGGCCGCCGGGTGTCTCATTCTGCTGGGGCCGGAGGACGCCGCCACCGCCGTCCAGCAGCTGATGAATCCCACCTGGGGCGCGCCCATGACCGTGCGGCAGCTGGCCCTCACCGTCTGCGGGATATACCTCATTGCCAGCTTCATCCACGCCGCCTTCGTCATGGCGGTGGGCCTTTGCACCCGGGGCGGGACCTCGGCTATGGCGGCCTGCTTCGGGGCGATGCTGCTGTTCATCATGGTCCCGGCCCTGCCCCTGTCCCACCCCCGCCTGAGCCAGGCCTGGAGCCTGCTGCC
>CANROZ010000045.1 GCA_947632365.1 uncultured Oscillospiraceae bacterium | reverse complement strand
GTGACGGTTCCAGTCCTTACACGGCGAAGGACTGGTATGCCCGCTACGGTCGGAAAACGCGAGAGACATTCAATGAAGACAGCTTCGATGATTCTTACCTAAATGACAACTCCTGGTTGCCAGCCGATTCAGGAGTGACAGATGGCCGCGATCTTGACTATCAGCACCGGCTGGGAACAGATGCAGATCGCGGAAGCAACCCGGGCGACGAGTGGTACAAGGTCTTTCTCCCCGGCAAGGACACCCTCAGCGGGGAGTGGGAGGGTCTGCACGGTATCTATAACTCAGGCGCAGACTATTACCAGGACGGCACCCTGTCCACCCAGCCGGAGTGGGAGAGCGCCGGCGTGCTCTACAGCAGCGACAATAAATTCTCCGGCACGGGCGGCACCGTGCTGGAGGTGCTGCTCACCGCCGCCTACATGAACGACGTGGTGAAGGATCACTATGAGCACGGCTGGGAGAAGTACAACGCCACCATGGACAGTCGGGTCCCCCTGTCCACCTACACCATGAACGTGGACACCCGCCATGTCCCCCAGTGGGGCCGCTGGCGTCTGTATCCCTCCCTGGATCCCCAGAAGTATCCTCTTGATGGGATAACCGACCAGGCCGGATCCGGTTGGAATACGGATGTCAAGAAGTTCGGTGAGGTCTTCGGCGGCAGCGACTGGGGCGGCACGGGCGAGGCCTATATCAACGGCGGTACATTCACCGGGCTCAAAACGTCCTGGGAGGAGTGGAAGGGCGGCGCCCAGACAACAGCGGCGATGTCCGGCGCGGACGGTAATCCCAGGATCACGATCTCTCCCATCACAGGCTCTGTCACCTACGCCGCCGGCGGCGGCGGCGACGTGGTCACCACCACCCACCAGGACGTCATCGACAACATCGCCTATGACGACGAGTTCTATGACGTCACCAGCGAGCAGCTGGGCGAGATATTCGGCGAGATACTCACCCTGATCCTGGGCAAGGTGTTCGTGCCCGTCAGCGGCAGCAACGACGCGGGCGTGGGCGACGCCGTCACCTATCAGGACCCCATCGGCGACCTGATGGAGGTAAAGAGCCAGTCCATCACCGCCGCGCCCTACCACATCGCGGACGGTGTGACGGGGACCCGGACCACCTACGACATGGCCATGCTGCTGTTCGGCGAGATGCACGGCATGGTGCGCACGGGCGTGTACGACTTCCAGTGGAACGACACATATGTCAAAAACCAAAACGGCGGCGTGTCGGGCGCGGCGTTCTCTCCGGGCTGGTATAAGGGCGACCCCAAGCCGACCAACAACGCGAGCGGCAACGACGGCGTCGTGTATGGAGGCGCGGACGCGTATCCTGGCGGCTGCTCCAGCGCGGCGGACGCCTGGGCCCAGGGCTGGGTCTATCGGTTCGACTTCAAGACGGCCCAGAGCTTTGTGCCCATTCTGAAAAAATCGACGGACGTGGGAGGCCTGAGCGAGGCGCAGAGGAACACGGTCTTTACCATGTACCGCTTCGCCTGCGACGACACGGACCGGAACATGCTGCGCCGCAACCCGGTCTACGGGGCCGTGCCCGATAAGATCAAGCAGGCATGGGACGCGGCAGTGGAGGAGCTCGGTGGATACCCGGAGAGCAACGCCATCTATGCCTCCACCCCCGGCGTATACCGTCTCAGCGACATCCGGGTCTGGGTGGAGGAGTACGGCGACTACAGGGACGACACCGGGGCCATCACCCCCGTGCAGAACTATGAGAGCTCCCTGTATCTGAACGTCCCCGCCGCCGCAGTGCCCACACAGCTGGCGGAGGTCACCCTGGGCCCGGCGGGCGTGCTCAGCTACAAGACCAACCTGGCCGACAAGACACAGTCCACCCCGCTGCGGCTGTTTTACGGGGTGGGCCTGGGCGACGATT
Source organism: uncultured Oscillospiraceae bacterium (assembly GCA_947632365.1). GTDB lineage: Bacteria > Bacillota > Clostridia > Oscillospirales > Oscillospiraceae > CAJOIG01. The sequence continues at coordinate 10,827 of CANROZ010000045.1, read as the reverse complement.
ACCTGTTGAAGGACGGCTCCGGGACCGTGAAGGGCGTGAACACCGCCGCCATCCCGCCGGAGTATGTGGCGGCGCACAAGGACGAGAAGAGCCGGATATGGTTCATCTCCAACTTCTACAGCAACACCACCTATGGGGGCTATGTGTCCGGCACAGGGGAGTCTGTGACCCGGGGCGACCCCACGGTGAGCTTCTCCCCCAGCGGCGACAACCGCTATTACGTGTTCCAGAAGCCGCTGCCCCTGTACGCCCACGCCTACCGGGTGCAGGCGGATGGCAGCCTCAAGCCCGTGGACAGAAATGACGGGGCGATCTGGTCGCCGGAGCAAAACAGGATCGGCGGCAACGGCAGCACCACCTGGGAGACCTACAATGGCGCCCAGCAGAACCCCGGCAGCTGGGCGGGCGGCGTATACCTGGGCACATATAAGAGCGTAGACGATTTTAATACCAACTGCAAGAACAAGCAGCAGGACGGCATCGTGTTCCTGGAGGACGACCTGCTGGATCACGTGACATCCACTGATGACGGGTACGCGGAGGGCTCCGTGTCCTTCTCCTCCAACGACTACTTCTTCCTGCTGGTGGAGTACTATGTGCCTGACAGCGGGCCCGGTCATGACCTGAACGACAACGAGGTGGAAGGGACCACCGCGGGCCATATGGTGCAGTTCGCCGTCGCCCGCAAGGGCAGCGAGTTCGGCTCCGGCCTGCACTCGGAGCATATCGATAACGGCGATATGCTGTGCTGGACGGACATGAACGGCCACACCAGCGAGGAGATCGAGTATAACTCCCGCTCCGACACCGGGGACGACACCCGGGGCGAGCCCACCTGGGAAAAGCTGGTGGTCGGCGATGAAAACGCGCTGCGGACCTACCTGCGCGAGACGTGCCATGTCAACGAAGCCCATCTGGAGGACGAGGTCGCATATTGGATGGGCATGCGGGAGAAGCTGCAGATCGTGCTCCAGCTCGCCGCGGATGCAAATGGCTGTGCGATATCCGAACTGACGAGAGAACAGTATAATGCGTTCTTTGGCTGGGCGGTGGCCGCCAGGACGGGCGGCTTGCGCACGGGCGACATGTCCCAGAACGTGCGCCCAAAGGACAAAAACGCCACCGCTACGGCCGGGACCTACTATGTCCCCACCCTGTCCACCTCCTCCGGTACCGGGAACGACATCATCATCGACAACTATCTGGGCAACAACGGCAGGATGTGGATATCGGACGCGCTGCTGCTGGTGACCAAGACGGTGGACGCCGCCAACAGCGTGGTGACTCCGGACCCGAACGAGGAGTTCGACTTCCAGCTCTTTATCCAGGGCATGACCTTCGGCCAGACCGTGGAGGCCATCCGGGTCCAGCGGGACCGCTTCACGAATTTGTGGCGGCGGCGCATCGCCACCGTCGACGTGCTCACCGACAACCGGGGCCTGCTGCTGGCCAGCAGCGGCCATCAGCTGGCGGTGGTGGATGGAAGCGGCCAACCCTGGAAAGATGGGGCGGGCCAGCGATACTATGTCTGGGCCGGGAGCACCGCCGGAAGCGACAACAGCATCACCCTGTACGTGGCGTCGGAGGAGCTGGAAGAAGCGGGCCGGGAGCCCATGGGCGGCTACACCGAGTATGTCGCTCCGGAGAAGGTGCCCGAGGGCGTCAGCGGCGTTGCGGCGATCCCCACCGACAGGTTCATCACGGGCAGCGAACAGTTCATCGAGGGCGACATCGAGTTTTGGGCTGACGCGGCGAAAACGGGCATCTACCTCATCCCGACGGATAAGCTCAGCGCCTGGGACGGCACCGCGGGGACTGTGGAGGCCGCGGGCGGTATACCGTTCAGCGGCAACTTCCCCATCACCACCATGCGGAACGATCAGGACCTGGGTCTGCGCTCCGGCATGCAGATGCTGAGCCCCTTCTCCGTGCGCACTACCTATCTGACCAAGACCCTCACGTTCGGCGTAGACCAGAATGCGCTGTACGACCAGCACTCCTTCCAGAACCCCCGTTGGGACGATAACGTCCACAGCGAGGAATATGGCCCGGCGGATCTCGCGCCCGCCACGGCCGGGTTCAGCCTCAAGGACGGCGAGGGGCTGCTGATCACCGGACTGCAGACCTACCGCAGCTTCCGGGCCACCGAGCGGCTCAAACCGACGCAGGTGAGCAGCGGCTATGCCCTGGACAGCGTCCGGCTGGTCCAGAACGCCAGCTACGTCGACTATGTCCTGGCCGATAAGCAGCAGGAAGAACATGAGAGCGACACGGGCCACGGCAGCAAGGACCCGGGCTGGGCCAGGGCGGATGCCTACAAGAACTTCACCATCGGCGAAGACCGCCGGACCCTCACTGACCCGACCGATCGGACGGATACGCCCAACGTCGCCGCCTACTTTGACGGGAATCAGCCCATCTACTCCGTGTTCGGCGACACCAGCGAGCTGGAAAAGGCGGCCCACTTCACCAACACCATCAAGCCCCAGGCCCTGACCATCGAGAAGAAACTGTTGCCCCCGGAGGGGGAGGAGCTGACCGAGGCGGACTGGGAGCAGCTGTTCCAGTTCACGGCGGACTTCACCTTTACCGCGGGCGGCCCCGCAGCAGAGGAGAGCTGGATATTCCCCGTGACCCGGTATTATAAGGACGAGACGGCCTATCCTCCCATCCAGGCGCCGGAGGGCGCCCCCGGGGACGAGACCACCACCGGATATATGCTGGTGTCGGGGGACAACGTCACCTTGGAGGGGGATAAGACGGTCTACCACGCCAAGTTCGGCACTGTGGACGACGTGTCGGGCGACTATGTTTGGGACGAGACCGGATACTTTGCCCTCAAGGGCGGCGAAAAGCTGGAGATCAGCGGCCTGCCCTCCGAGACGGGCTATACCTTCACCATCGCGGAGGAGCCCACCCCCGGCTATGAGATCACGGAGCCGACAGACGGCGTGGTCACGGGCGAGGTGGTGGCCTCGCTGGAGAATGCGGCCGCGGTGGCCAGCTTCACCAACGTGAAAAAGCCCACGCTGCCCGCGCAGCTGTCTCTGAACGTGACGAAGGTGTTCAGCGGCGGGGACGCGCAGCAGGAGGCCAAGACCTTCGCCTTCGAGCTGGTCCCGCTGAAGGACAACCCCGCCTCCGACCCCCTGGCGGGCGAGCCGCTGACCGGGACGGTGAGCGTCGTCCCCGGCCAGACCACGCAGGCCGTGCTCCAGAATGTGGAGTACAAGACAGAGGGCGTGTATGACTACACCCTTCGGGAGCAGATCGGCTTCACCACAGGTGTGGAATACGACGCCAGCACCTATATCGTGCATGTGACCGCCACCGAAGTGGCCGCCACTGTGGAGGATCCGGACCCCCATATCAAGCTGGAGGTCGAGCTGAAACATCAGTCCGGCAGCATCCTGGACGTGAGTTATGACGCTGCCACCAACACATACATCGCCACCTTCAACTCCTTCAACAACCAGTATAAGCCCGACACGGTCAACGTGATCCTGCAGGGCGATAAGGTCCTGGTGGGCAGAAAGATGGAGGCGGGCGAGTTCACCTTCGTGCTGTCGCCCATCGCCAGCTACTACACCGAGCCTGTGGCCGTGGCCGCCCAGGTCCCCGGAACGGAGGAACTGATCGGCGAGGGCGGCGAGACCAACGGTGAGATCGTCGACGGCGAGACCGGAGACGGTCAGGATATGACCGAGACCGGAGACGGTCAGCAGGCCCCGGCGACCGCCGAGCCGCAGCCGCCCGAGGGCACGGAGGGCGATAACAGCGCCGAGACCGCCGGAGAGGGCGCGCCCATCGCGGCGCCTGTGGCGGTGCCTTTGGCGGCGCCCGCCCCTGCCCCCAGGATACTGGCGGACGGAGCCGAGGAGCCCCAGGGCGACCCGGCGCCCGACCCGACGCCTGATCCGGAACCCGATCCGGCGCCCACCGAGGCCCCTGTGGAGCCCACCGAGGCCCCTGTGGAGCCCACCGAGGCCCCTGTGGAGCCCACCGAGGTCCCCGCAGAGCCTACTGAGGTCCCCGTAGAGCCTACTGAGGTCCCTGCGGAGCCCACCGAAGCCCCTGCGGAGCCCACCGAGGTTCCCGCAGAGCCCACCGAGGCCCCTGTGGAGCCCACCGAGGAGCCCGTGGAGCCCGGTGAATCCCCGGAGCCCGGCGAATCCCCGGAGCCCGGCGAATCCCCGGAGCCCGGTGAATCCCCGGAGCCCAGCGAATCTCCCGAGCCCAGCGAATCCCCGGAGCCTGTGAACGCGCTGGATATGGGCGTGCTCATACCTTTGAGCGAGGTGCCCATGCCCAAGACAGGCATAGAGAACGCCGGGACAGATTTCGTCCGGGCCACCACCACGAACGACGAGGCGGGGCGGTTCAGCTTCGGCAATATCTGCTATCTGGTGCCCGGCATCTACAACTACCAGATCATGGAGATGTATACCCCCGGCACGGTCCAGCAGTTGCCCATACGGACCTTCAATGTGACCGTCACGGTCACCAGGGACGCGGCGGGGAAGCTGGAAGCGACGGTAGAGTACTTTGACGGGCTCCAGCCCCTGCCGACGGGGAGCCTGCCCGAGTTCATCAACATCGAGACCATCCCCGAAAAGACCGAGCCCGACCCCGGACCGGATAAGTTCGTGGAGGTGGGGGATGTCATCACCTATCGGGTCACCTGGTTCAACGACGCGGAGCAGGGCGCGGAGTCCTACACGGTCAATGTCCGCGATCGGCTGGACCCGGGCGTGACCTTTGACACGGGCTTTGCCAAGGCCTACCTGGGCGACGCCCCCAACGGCACGGAGCTGCCCTATGACGGGGTATACGATGCGGCGAGCCATACCATCAACTGGACCATCGGCGGCACGGAGCCCGGCGACTACGGCTACGTGGAGTTCAAGGTCACGGTCAACGAGAAGGCCAAGCAGACCTGGGACTACGCCCCCGGTGTGGACGATCCCGACAGCGGCGAGGATACGCCGGACGGGCCTGCTGACGTGAGTCCCGGCGAGGACTCCATCCTCCATAACCAGGCCGCCGTCCGGGTGAACAACGCCCCCTGGGAGTGGACAGAGAAGATCAACAACCCCACCTGGGAGCCGAAGAAGGACGCTGACCCGGCCAGCGGCAGCACCGTGAAGGTGGGCCAGACCATCACCTATCGGGTCACCTGGCGCAACTATCTGGAGACCAGCGCGGCGGTCACTGTGACCGACGAGCTGGACCCGGGCGTGACCTTCGTGGACGGCAGCGCCAGGGCGTACACAGGCACCGCGGGCGTGGACGGCGCGTTCATGAACGTGACCGGGACCTACGATCCGCTGAACAGGACCATCACCTGGAGCCTGGGCGAGCAGACGGCCGGACAGTACGGCTATGTGGAGTTCCAGGCCACGGTGAACGAGAACGCCCGGATGGACGAGGGCGCCGTGGTGAACGACGCGGACGTGCAGGTGGGCAACCGCCACCACCAGACCAATGAGGTGGAGCACTACGTGGACGGCCAGCTGCGGATCATGAAGACCGTGAGCGGCAACGACGGCGATGTGAATAAGGACTTCTCCTTCACCATCGTTCTCACCAAGCCGGAGAGCATGACGGTGGATCAGTGGAACGCCTGGCCCGTCGTGTGCGACTATGTGGGCGCTGGCGGCAAGGAGAGCGGCACGCTCACCTTCGTGCGCAGCGGCGATGGCTATGTGTCCGGGACGTTCACCCTGCGCCATGGCCAGAGCGTCACCATCAGCGGCCTGCCCGTGGGCGCGGGCTACACCGTGACGGAGGCGGAGGCGGATCAGGACGGTTATGTCACCGCTGCCACCGGGGCCGTGGGCCAGATCCCCGCTGGCGGCGCGGCGGAGGCCCGGTTCACCAACACCAAGAACGTGCAGACCCCGCCGCCGGAGAACACACCTCCGGCGGAGGTAACGCCGTCGCCCACGCCCACGGCGGAGGTAACGCCGTCGCCCACGCCCACGGCGGAGGTAACGCCGTCGCCAACACCCACGGCCGAGGCCACGCCGTCGCCCACGCCCACGGCGGAGGCCACGCCGTCGCCCACACCCACGGCGGAGGTAACGCCGTCGCCTACGCCTACGGCGGAGAACACGCCTCCTGCGGAGGTGACGACATCGCCCACGCCCACGGCGGAGAATACGCCTCCGGTCGAGGTGTCGCCCTCGACGTCTCCCTCGCCCACGCCGTCGCCGTCGCCTTCGCCCGAACCCTGGCGGGCGCCCCACACAGGGGACGAGGGACGGCTGGGCCTGTGGCTGGCGCTGCTGGGCCTGTCCCTGGCGGGACTGGTCTGCGTACAGCGGACTGTCCGCCGCCGTGGAAAACAGAGCAAATGACCGATAAAACGCAAAAAGACAGCGGATGGTGAAAGCCATCCGCTGTCTTTATGTCTTGGCAGCTTATCTATCGGCTATACCGGGCGGTAAATTCCCGCAGCCGCTTTGCGAGCGCCGGGGATGCCGCCCCCGGCAGCATGCGCCACTGCCAGTTGCCATCGGGGATGCCGGGGGTGTTCATCCGGGCCTCGTCCCCCAGCTCCAGATAGTCCTGCATCTGGGCCACGAACAGCCGGGCCACCGAGCCCATGCCGCCCCGGAGGATGCCCCAGATCAGTCCCTCATGGCCGTTCAGGCCCAGATAGCGGCGGGCGAAGGCCAGGTCCCGGGGGTCCACGTCCGCCAGCCAGCCCTTGAGGGTGGAGTTGTCGTGGGTCCCGGCGTAGCAGACGCAGTTCTCCCGGTAGAAGTGGGGCAGGTTATCGCTGGGTTCCCGGTGGTCGAAGGCAAATTCTAGCACCTTCATTCCCGGACAGCCGGACATGTCCAGCAGCGCGCGGACCTCCGGCGTGATGAATCCCAGGTCCTCCGCGATGATGAGGCTGTGGGGGAATCTCTCCCGGAGTATGGCGATGAAGGCGGCGCCAGGCCCCGGCTCCCAACGGCCGGTGGCGGCGGTGGGGTCCCCATAGGGCACGGCCCAGTAGCTCTCCAGCCCCCGGAAGTGGTCCAGCCGGGCCACGTCGAACAGGGACAGCGTCCGGCGCATCCGGGCCTCCCACCAGCCAAAGCCGTCGTCGGCCATCCGCTTCCAGTCGTAGATGGGGTTGCCCCAGAGCTGGCCGTCGGCGGTGAAGGCGTCAGGGGGCACGCCTGCCACAGCGGTGGGGACGTTTTTCTCGTCCAGGAGGAAATTCTTCGGGTTGGCCCATACGTCCGCCGAGTCCATGGCCACGTAGATAGGCAGATCGCCGATGGTCTGCACGCCCTTTTTGGCGGCGTAGGCCTTCAGCGCGTCCCACTGCTTTTGGAACAGGTATTGCAGATAGATGAAAAACCGCACGTCCTCGCCCAGCTCTGCGGCCCAGCGGGCCACGGCGTCCGGGCGGCGCAGGCGGATATCCGCGTCGGGCCACTGGGTCCAGGCCGCCATGCCGAAGTGCCGCTTCAGGGCCATAAACAGGGCGTAATCCCCCAGCCAGGAGCGGTTGGCCGCCAAAAAGCGGCCCACGGCGGGCTCATCCCGCTGCCAGCCCCGGCGGAAGGCGTTCTCCAGCAGGGCGAAGCGGCCCCGGTACACCGCGCCGTAATCCACCCGCCCGGGGTCGCCGCCCCAGTCATAGGAGCGCACCTCGTCGGCGGTGAGCAGGCCGTCCGCGATGAGCAGGTCCGGGTCTATGTAGTAGGGATTGCCCGCGAAAGCGGAGAAGGACTGATAGGGGGAGTCGCCGTAGCTGATGGGCCCTACCGGGAGCATCTGCCAGTATTTCTGGCCCGCGTCGGCGAGAAAGTCGATGAAGTCGTAGGCCGCCTGCCCCAGGGTGCCGATGCCGTAGGGGGAGGGGAGGGAGGAGACGGAGAGCAGGATGCCCGCTGCGCGTTCCATAGATATGTTATCCTTTCACGGCGCCTGCCGCCACGCCCTTGATGATGTGCTTCTGGCAGGTGAGATAAAATACGATGACCGGGATGATGCTCAGCAGGATCAGGGCCATGGTGGCGCCCAGGTCCACAGTGCCGTAGCTGCCCTTCAGATACTGGATGTGGATGGGGATGGTGCGGTATTCGTTGATGTCCAGCACCAGGTAGGGCAGCAGGTAGTCGTTCCATATCCACATGATCTCCAGGATGCCCACGGAGATCATGGTCGGCTTGAGCATGGGCAGCACCACGGAGAAATAGGTGCGTATCGGGCTGCAGCCATCGATGGCCGCGGCCTCCTCGATCTCCAGGGGGATGCTCTTCACGAAGCCCACGAACATGAAGATGGCCAGTCCTGCCCCGAAGCCCAGATATACGATGGGGATGGTCCAGGGGGTGTTCAGCTTCAGGGTGTCCGCGGTCTTGGACAGGGTGTACATGACCATCTGGAAGGGGACCACCATGGAGAAAACGCACAGGTAATATACCACACGGCAGAACTTGGAGTCAACCCGGGCGATATACCAGGCGGCCATGGAGGTGCACAGCAGGATCAGCGCGGTGGACAGCACCGTGATGACCACGCTGTAGAGCACGCTCTTCCAGAAGGGATAGCTGCCGAAGGTCATGCCCGTGACGAAGTTGCTCACCCCGGCCCACATCTCGCCTCTGGGCAGGGCGAAGGTGTCGGTCTTGACGAAGGTGTTGAGCTTGAAGGAATTGATGGCCACCGTCAGCACGGGCAGCACATAGATGATGCAGATGACGCCCAGGGTGATGGACAAAAGGTTCTTGCGCCGCTTTTCGGCGGAAAGGGTGTTCGCTCTCATTACTGCTGCACCTCCCGTTTGCGTGTATAGGCCAGCTGGGCCAGGCCCAGTCCCGCCACCAGAATGAAGAAGATGACCGCCTTGGCCTGGGCCACGCCCTGGGAGCCGGAGGTCTGGCCGTAGAAGGTATTGTAGATGTTCAGGGCCAGCATCTCGGTGGTCTTGATGGCTGTGCCGCCCGCCTGGATCTGGAAGGGCTGTCCGGCGGTGAGGGCCAGGTTCTGGTCGAAGAGCTTGAAGCCGTTGGTCAGGCTCAGGAACATACAGATGGTGATGGAGGGCATCACGTTGGGGATGGTGACCCGGAAGAGGGTCTGGCTCTTGGAGGCACCGTCGATCTTGGCGGCCTCCAGCATGTCGTCCGGCACTGCCTGCAGCCCCGCGATATAAATGATCATCATATAGCCAATCTGCTGCCAGCACATGAGGATGATCAGGCCCCAGAAGCCGTATTTCGTCTGCAGCAGGATGGAGGTGCCGTAGCGGGACAGGATGCCGTCAAAGATCATGGACCAGATGTAGCCCAGCACGATGCCGCCGATCAGGTTGGGCATGAAAAACACGGTCCGGAACAGGTTGCTGCCCTTGATGCCCTGGGTCAGGGCATAGGCCACGGCGAAGGCCAGCACATTGATGAGCACCAGGCTCACCACCGCGAACAGGGCCGTGTACCAGAACGCGTGGCGGAAGCTGGCGTCGTTGAACGCCTTGAGATAGTTGCCGAAGCCGATGAACTTGGCGTCGGATATCAGGCGGAATTGGCAGAAGGAAAGATAGATGCCCTGGATGAAGGGCCAGACGAAGCCGATGATGAAGGCGGCCACAACAGGGCCCATAAAGAGCCACCACCATTTGCGGATGGGTCGGCTCAGCGCCCGGCTGTTGCTGGTGTGCTTAGGTTTCAATGGAACACATCCCCTCTCTCAAGAATCGGAAAGGCCGGGAAAAGGAGACGGAGCGGGCGATATCGCCCGCCCCGTCAAAAGGTATGCGCTTTATTGCAGAGTCACTCAGCCGTTGACAGCGGCGTACTGGGCAGCCCAGCCGTCCACGAAAGCGGTCTTGACCATCTCCCAGTTGGCGTCGGAGGGATCGGCGTTGTACTGGTTCAGAGCGGCGACCAGGGTGGCGCGGTACTCGTTGACGTTGGGCTGGAAGTTGGTGGCCCAGTCCATGGAGTAGCAGCCGTCGGCAGCGTAAGCGTCGGCAGCGCTCAGGAAGGCGTTGGTAGAAGCGGGGCACTGCTTGTAGGGCATAGCGCTGAAGGACTCGACCAGCATGGCAGAGGCCTCGGGATCGGTGACGCACCAGACCATGAAGTCCATGGTGGCCTGCTGATCGGCCTCGGAGGCCTTGGCGTTGATGGCCCAGCAGTTCTCGGTGCCGCAGTTCAGTCCGGCCTTCTCCTCGCCCTCAACACCGCAGTAGTAGGGGATCATGGTGGCGTTGGGCACGTCCTCGGCGATGGCAGCCCACTCCCAGGAGCCCTGTACGAAGAAGGCGGCCTGGCCAGTCTTGAACTCGTTCTCGGCGTCGTGGCCGCCGGTGGCCAGCTCGTTGCGGGCGACCAGGCTGTTGTCCACGCACAGATCATACAGCGCCTTGAAGTTGTCCATGTAAGCGCCGGTCAGCTCCGCGGGGCACTCGGTCCAGGTGGTTCCCGCGTCCTGCTCCTCGTAGTAGTACTCCAGGTTGGCCATGTGGCCGGTGTAGCGCCAGGAGGAGGAGTCGTCCATGTCGTTGGAGGTGAAAGCGTCGAAGCCCAGCTCCTCAGCGCGGGCGTGGATGTCCTCCGCCACGGCCTTCAGGCCGTCGAAGTTGGTGATCTCGTCCATGGTGTGGCCCGCAGCCTCCACCAGGTCGGGGTTGACGATGATGCCGTAGCACTCCATGCTGTAGGGGATGGAGACCAGCTTGCCGTCAGCGTTATACAGGTTGGCGGCGGTGTTGTTCAGCTCCTCAGCGATGGGGGTCCCGGTCAGGTCGAGAGCGTAATCCTGCCAGTCGTGCACGCCAGCGGTGTTGCCGATGACGAACAGGGTGGGAGGATCGGACTT
>CANROZ010000044.1 GCA_947632365.1 uncultured Oscillospiraceae bacterium | reverse complement strand
GGGGATGTTCTCCGTGCCGCCCCGCTTGCCCCGCTCCTGCTGGCCGCCCTCGATCACGTTCACCAGGGGCACGCCCCTGCGGGCATACAGCGCCCCCACGCCTTTGGGGCCGTGGAACTTGTGGGCCGCCATGGAGAGCATATCCACCTGCAGCGCCTGCACGTCCACGGGGATGTGGCCCACGGCCTGGACCGCGTCGGTGTGGAACAGCACGCCCTTCTCCCGGCACACCGCGCCGATCTCGGCGATGGGCTGGATGGTGCCGATCTCATTGTTGACGAACATGATCGTCACCAGCGCCGTGTCGGGCCGGATGGCCGCCGCCACGTCCTCCGGCGTGACCACGCCGTTTTCGTGCACGTCCAGCAGCGTCACCGCAAAGCCCTCTTTTTGCAGTTTCTCCAGGGTGTGCAGCACCGCGTGATGCTCAAAGGCCGTGGAGATGATATGCTTTTTTCCCTTCCGGGCGCCCAGATAAGCGCCGGAGAGGATGGCCTGGTTATCCGCCTCGCTGCCGCCGCCGGTGAAGTATATCTCCTTGTGGTCGGCGTTGATGGCCCGGGCCACGGTCTCCCGGGCCTGCTGCAGGGCCTCCGCCGCCTTCTGGCCGGGGGTGTGCAGACTAGAGGCGTTGCCGTAGGTCTGGGTGAAATAGGGCAGCATGACCTCCAGCGCCTTGGGGCTCAGGGAGGTGGTCGCCGCGTTGTCAGCGTATACGTACATAGCCGTTTACCCTCTCTTGTCAATTTCCGTGGGTAGTATAACCCTTATTTCCTAGTCTGTCAATGGGTTTTTTATTTTCCCTCCGTTGACAACGGGAAAAGGTCATCTTATAATATGCCCAAAGATATCATCTGGAGGTGCCTATGAACAACTTTGTCTTTTACGCTCCCACCTGGTTCTCCTTTGGCCGGGGCGAGGGGAAAAATGTGGGCGCCCTGGTGCGGCGGTTCGGCGGCACCAAGGTGCTGCTGGTCTACGGCGGCGGCTCGGTGAAGAAAAACGGCGCCTTCGACACAGTGACGGCCTCTCTGGCCCAGGCGGGCATCCCCTGCCTGGAGCTGGGCGGCGTGCAGCCCAATCCCCGCAGCGGCAAGGTGTACGAGGGCATCGACATCGTCCGGCGGGAGGGCGTGGATTTTCTGCTGGCCCTGGGGGGCGGCAGCACCATCGACACCGCCAAGGCCATCGGCATGGGCGCGCTGTACGACGGAGATTTCTGGGACTTCTTCACCGGAGCTGCTCCCATCGAGAGGACCCTGCCCGTGGGCACCGTGCTGACCATCTCCGCCGCGGGCAGTGAGGGCTCTGACAGCTGCGTCATCACCCATGAAAAGGGCGATCTGAAATGGGGCTGCCCCAAGACCGACGTGATCCGTCCCAAGTTTTCCGTGCTGGACCCCGCCTATACCTGCTCCCTGCCCCCCTACCAGACCGCCTGCGGCGCGGTGGACATGATCGCCCACATCTGCGAGCGGTATTTTTCCAACACCCCGGACGTGGCCCTGACGGACCGCCTGGCCGAGGCGCTGATCAAGACGGTGCTGGACGCCGCCCCCAAGGCCCTGGCCGACCCCAACGACTACGCCGCCCGGGCGGACCTGATGTGGACGGGCATGCTGGCCCACAACAACTCCTGCGGCGTGGGCCGTGACCAGGACTGGGCCAGCCACCAGATCGAGCACGAGCTGTCCTCCCTCTACGACTGCGCCCACGGGGCAGGCCTGGCGGTGATCATGCCCGCCTGGATGACCTTCGTGACGGACCACGACCCCCTGCGCATGGCACAGTTCGCCGTCCGCGTGCTGGGCTGCGAGATGGACTTCGCCCACCCGGAGCGCACCGCCCGGGAAGGCGTGGCCCGCCTGCGGGACATCTTCCGCGCCTGGGGCATGCCCGTCACCCTGGGCGAACTGGGCACCAAGGCCCAGGATATCCCCACCCTGGTGGAGCACCGCCGGAAAAAGCCCGACGGCGGCTTCCCCTTCGGCGGGTACGTGAAGATCGGCCCGGAGGAGATGGCGGCCATTCTCCGCCTGGCGGAGTGAGCCGACAGCCGACGCGCAAAAAGACCGACTCTCATCGGATCGAGAGTCGGTCTTATCTCTTGCTCTTTTACGCCCCGGCGCCGCCGTCGGTGGCGGTGGCCTCCGGCACGGTGTCGTAATCCCACTGGTGGTTGGACGCGGCCATGACATCGCTGGTGACGTTGAAGTAGTCCCATTCCTCCTCCGGCGAGCCCTCGTCCCAGGTGGTGTCCACGCAGTACCACTGGCCGTTCAGCCGCACCATGTTCCAGGCGTGGTCCGCCGCGTTCTCCCGGGAGGCGCCCACCACGGTGATGCACTCCACGTCGGTCATGTCCATGAGCAGCTGGAACGCCGTGGCAAAGCCCACGCACACCGCCTTGCCCTTCTCCAGGGGCCCGGCAGGGTTATAAGAATCCGGATCCACAGTGGCCAAGGCGTCGTAATGGTCCTGGTCGTAGCGCACATGCTCGGTGATCCAGCCATAGACCGCCTTTTCCCGCTGATACTCGCTCATATCCTCCGTCGTCACCTGCTCCAGCACCGCCGAGGCCGCCGCAAAGATGGCCGCGTCGTGCTCCGTCAGGCCGGAGGGGTCGCCGCTCTCCCACGCCGCCAGGACAGGGGCGCTGTCGTAGAGGGTCATATCCTCCGTCTGCGGGGGATCGAAGGGTACCCTGGTCAGAGCCTGATAGCTGGCGGCAAAGCTCTCCTCCGCCGCCCCCGGGTCCTCGCAGATGAGAAGGGCCGCGTCGCCCTGCTCGCTCCAGACCGCCCTGGAGCAGTGGACGATATCCGCCTGCTCCGGCTCATAGCCCGCAAAATCGCCCTCCCGGGCGTCGATATACCCCCCCAGGGACTTGGCCGCCGCTTTGGCCTGCTTTTCGTTGGCAAAACGGATCACCGCCACCTCAAAGGCCTCCGTGCCGCCCGCCCGGTAGACGGCGCAGTCCGTCCAGGAATCCGGCTCCAGGCCGTATACCTGGGTCAGGTAAAAGGCCAATGTGTCCGCGTCCCGGGTCTGATCCACCCGCTCCAGGGCGTCCGCGTCCCGGCCGCAGCCGTTCTCCACGACGTACCGGGCCACGGCCCCCGCCGACAGGTAGCCGGGCAGGGCCTCCTCCCCTTCAGCGGCGGCGGTGCCCAGCGCCATCACCGCCAGCGCGGCCAGAACCGCCGCGGCGCGTTTCACGATCTCTCTCATCGTCCGTCCCCCCTCAGCTGCCGATCTTCAAGAACAGGCTGTTGCACAGGTTGCCCGTGGCATTGAAGGTGGCCGCCTCAAAGATCACGTCCTGCACGCCGTACTCCTGCACCATGTGAGAGACGGTCTCGTCCGTGTACCGGAAGTCCACCCAGTAGGTGTACTCGTAGTGGTCCACCAGCCAGGGGATGAAGGCGTTGCCGTAGGAGTCCTTGACCACCATGACGGCGCTGCCGTCGTGGATGTTGGGGTTGTGCAGGCTGGAGAAGGGCTGGTCCGCAGCGGAGAAGATGCAGTACCACTCGGAGTCCGGGTAGTCGAACATATCGTTGATGATGCGCCAGTCGTAGCTGTTGCCGTCCCGCTGGAGCATATACATATCCCGGTCGGTGTTGTCGTCCGCGTTGACGCACATGGGATACCAGGCCTGGACCGTGTCGGGATGGGTGGCCAGCACCGCCACCTTGCCGCTACTGGAGTAGTAGCTGCCCAGGTAGGAATCAGCGCCAAAATCCCTGGTGCGGAACTGGCTCAGCTCGTGAGGCGTCCAGCCCTTCAGGCCGCAGAACACCCGGTAGGCGTAGTAGGAGCCCAGCTGGGTCCAGTGGTGGTCGGTGCGGAAATAGATATACTCCGCGTTGTGCTCCCGCAGGGTGTCGTACACGGCGATGGGCTGGATACCGGGGTCCAGGCCGCTGTTCACATACTCGATGGCGGCCCGCTCGTCGCTACACCCCATATCGGCCCACACGGACTCGTCCAGCATGACGCTGGCGCTGATGGGCACGTTCATCACGTACATATTCACCTTATCGCCGATGTTCTGATAGATCTGGTTCATGGTGGATATATAGGCGTCCGCGCCGTTCTGGCTGAAGCCGTACAGTCCGTAGGCCGCGCCGTTGGTGATATAGATGCCGTTGGAGAACTCGCCGATCACATGCACGGTGCCGTCCGGCAGGGGCGTGGGCGTGGGCTCCGGCGTGGGGGCTGGGGTGGCGTTGGGATCCGCCGTGACAGCCACGTCGGGGATGGCGTCGGCCGTCATGGCACTGCCGCCCACCAGCTGGGTCCCCCGCAGGCCGTAATGGTCCTCCAGACCCTGCTGGGCAGAGATCATCTCCTCCCGCAGGGGATAGGTGTCCGCGTACCAGGTGTCGATGCCGGAGAACCAGCTGCCGTCCCACAGTCCCTGGAAGGTGAAGGCAGGAAACTCCGTCAGCTTGCGCTTTTCCGTGACGGAGGTATCCGGGCGCAGGAACCACATCAGGCCCAAAAGGCCCATGGCCGCCAGCACGGAGGCAAAGGCCACCCGCTTCACGGCCTGGACCAATCTGGACGATCTCTCCCGTTTTTTCATGGACGCTCTCTCCTCCCGTCAGAACTGGAAATAGAGGAAGGGGTTGTAGCTGTCCCCCACCAGAGCCATGGCCGCCAGCACCAGCAGCGCCACCGGATGGATCACGTCCCAGGCGTTGGCCAGCCAATACATGGGCCCGCCGCCCCGGCCCACCTTGCGCAGCCAGCCGCGAACGGTCTTGCCCAGGGGCGTGCAGGCCACGGCCGCCAGGATCAGGAAATAGAGGTTGTTTTTGAACAGCAGGGACACGGACGCGCTGGAAAAGCCGTTGTGATTGAGCCCGAACAGGCCCTTTATCGCCGTGCCCAACACGGACATATCGGTGAATTTGAAAATGATCCAGCTGAACATCACCAGCAGCAGCACGCCGCCGTGGCGGACGATCTGGGGCAGGAACTGCTGGGTCTCCAGCCCGAACACGAACCGCTCCACCGCCAGGAACACGCCGAAATAGAGGCCCCAGAGGATGAAGTTCCAGCTGGCGCCGTGCCACATGCCCGTCAAAAACCACACGATGAAGATATTGACCAGCTGCCGCCTGGCGCCCCGGCGGCTGCCCCCCAGGGGGATGTACACATAGTCCCGGAAGAAGCTGCTCAGGGAGATGTGCCACCGCCGCCAGAACTCGGTGATGGAGCCGGACATATAGGGATAGTTGAAATTCTCCCGGTAGTGGAGCCCACACATCAGCCCCATGCCGATGGCCATATCCGAATAGGCGGAGAAGTCCAGGTATATCTGCATGGTGAAGGCCACCGCCCCCAACAGCACGCCCATGGCAGGCACCGCCGCCATCTCCTCTGCGGTGGTGAGCAGCAGCTGATCCGCCACCACGGCGCAGCCGTTGGCCAGCACGGCCTTTTTCGCAAGGCCGATGGCGAAGCGGCTGATGCCCTGGCTCACCTCCCCGGGCTCGGTGCGGCGGCGGAGCAGGTCCTTGTTCACGTCCTTATAGCGGACGATGGGCCCGGCGATGCACTGGTGGAAAAGGCTGGCATACAGCAGCAGCAGCCAGTACCGCTTCTGGGCCTTCACCTCGCCCCGGTACACGTCCGCCACATAGGAGATCAGCTGGAAGGTATAGAAGGATATGCCGATGGGCAGCACGATAGTCGGGATGACCTCTGGCACGCCGAAAAGGCTCTGGAAGTTGCGCAGGATGAAGCCCAGATATTTGAAGATACCCAGGATCAGCAGGCACAGGCCCACCGTCACGATCAGCCATAGCTTCCGCTTGCCGCGGGTCTTGTTCATCTGGATGAACAGCGCGCCCATCCAGCAGATGAACACCATGGCCAGCAGCAGCAGCAGATACCGGGGCCCGGCCCAGCTGTAGAAGATCAGCGAGAAGACCAGCATAGCGATATTCTTTGCCTTGGGCGTCGGCAGGAACACCTGGCTGAGCATGTTCGCAGGCAGGAACAGGAACACGAACAGCATGCTGGAAAATACCACGGCGCCGACCTCCTCTCTTATCTCTCCATGATTCTTGACGGCTTCACTGAATATTTATAATACTTCATCTCTTTGTAAAAATAAAGAGCAAAACGATCAATTTCAAAAAATTTGTCGCAGCTGGCAAAAAAACGGCGCCGGACCGTTCCGGCGCCGCTCGTCGCTGTCAGTGTTTTTTGCGTCCGGCCTCCAGGCGGCTGAACACATTGTCCAGGGCCATCTCCCTGTCCTCCTTCCAGCTCTCCCGGGCCTCATGCAGCCGCTCCTGCAGGTGCTCGCCGAGAGCCTTGTAGGTCCGGAAGGGGCTGAAGAACCGATATTTCTGGGCGTTCCGCTCCTGCACGGAGCGCAGATGGCTCTTCAACGCCTCGTAGCGGATGACCACCTCGTTCTCCTCGGCAAACTTCTTCAGCTTGGCCAGCAGATTCAGCGAGTGGCACACATCGATGATGAACACGCCGTAAAACATGCCGATCACGAAGGAGAACGCCAGGTTCTGGGCCAGCCAATGCAGCGCCTCCAGGATGTGGGGATGGATGAGGAAATAATATCCGGCCCCCAGCACCGCCCAGAAAAAGGAGAACTTGGGGCAGATGATGCCCTGGATGTTGCCCCACTCGTTGGTGTAGTCCCACAGCCGCACCTTGGCGACCTTTATCATCAGGATGCCCGCGATGTACTCGATGAGGGTCATGCACACCGCCATGGAGATGAACAGCACCGCCTTCTCCCACCGGGGATCGGCGATGGCGTGATAGTCCTCCAGCGCCGCGATGAGGAACAGGATGCACAGCCCGGAACCGTACAGCGGCAGATAGGGCCCGGTGCAGAAGCCGGGGTTGATCCACTTCCGCTCCGGGTTCGCCGCGGAGATGAACCGCCGGAAGAAAAGCTCCAGCACCCATCCGCACATCGAGCCGATGCAAAACAAAAACGCCAAGGTCAAAAAAAGGTCCATATGCCCGCCCCTTCCTTTCACCGACGCATCATAGCACGTTTTACCGCCGGGCGCAACAGACAAAACGGCCCCGCTGTGTAACACGCGCAGCGGGGCCGCTCTATCTATGCCCTTGTCTTATCCCTTCACGCCGCCGGCAGTGAGGCCGCTGGCCAGGTGCTTTTCGATGCACAGGAACAGGATGATTACCGGGATGGTGGCGAAGATGCTGGTGGCAAACATGTACTGCCACTGGATCATGTTGAAGCCGTTGAACACATTCAGGCCCACGGTGATGGGCTTCAGCGTGTCGGTGCTGATGAGGGTCAGGGCCATGGTGTACTCGTTCCAGGCGTTGATGAACACGAAGATCAGCGTGGTCACGATGCCCGGGGCGGCCATGGGCAGCAGCACCCGCACCAGGGAGCCCACCGTATTGCAGCCGTCGATCTTGGCAGCCTGCTCCATCTCCGGGGAAATGGACAGGAACGTGCCCCGCAGCAGCCATATGGCAAAGGCCTGGTTGAAAGCGGCGTTGAGCAATATCAGACCCAGCAGGTTGTTGGTCAGCTTCAGGTCCAGCATCAGCCGATAGATGCCCATCAGCAGCACCACCGGGGCGAACATCTGGCTCATGATCACCGCGCCCAGGAATATACCCTTGCCCTTGAACCGCATCCGGCTCATGGCGTAGGCCGCCGGGATGCCGCACAGTATAGCGATGCAGGTGGCGCCTCCGGCAACGATGATGGAGTTGAGAAAATACCGCAGGATGGGCGCCTGGCTCCACACGTCGATGAAGTTGGACCACTTCCACTCCTTGGGGAAGATGGTCATATCCAGGGCGTACATCTCCTCCCGGGTCTTGGCCGCTGTGGTGAACATGACGAAATAGGGATAGAGGATCACGATGCACAGCACGAACACGAAAAGGTAGAGCAGCATCCGCGTCCAGGGATTCTTTTTCCGATGTCCTGTCATAGCTGATCCTCCTTTTCCGCCTTGAGGCTCAGCACCATGTAGACGCCCGCGCAGATACAAAGGATCACGAATCCCACCACGGACACGGCCGCCGCCTGGCCCATACGGCCGTTGGTGAAGGCCAGTTTGTACAGATACGTGGCCAGCGTGTGGGTCTTATCTGCCGGATCGCCCTTGGTGATGGTCCAGATGATGGGGAAGGAGTTGAACACGTAGATGATGTTCAGCACCGTGCTCACCGTCAAACTGGGCTTTAAAAGGGGCAGGGTGATCTTCGTCAGCTTCTTCCAGAACCCGGCACCGTCGATCTCCGCCGCCTCGTAGTAGGTGTCGTCAATGCTCTGCAGGCCCGACAGCACGCAGAAGGTGACGAAGGGGATAGTGACGAAGATGCCGATCCAGCACTCCCAGGCAAAGTAGGCCGTGGCATTGGGGGTCCAGTTGATGTTCTGGCTGATGATGTGAAACTTTTTCAGGATCACGTTCAGCGAGCCGAAGTCGGAGGAGATGATGTATTTCCAGACGATGGACTGGATGATCAGGCTGGTGGCCCAGGGGAACACCACGATGGCCCGGACGATCTTCCGGCCTGCGAATTTCTGATTGAGGACCATGGCGATGATGAAGCCCAAAACGGTGGACATGCCCACCACCACCACTGTCCATACCAAGGTATTCTGGAGAGTTTGCCAGAACTTGGACGAGGAAAAGATGGCCTCAAAGTTCTCCAGCCCGGCAAAGCCCTTCACCACGCCGGAGCGGCTGATGTCCGACACGGACAGCCGGAACACCGTGATCACCGGAACAGCGATCATACTGAGCATCAGGATGATGCTGGGCAGCATCCAGATATAGGGCTCCACCTTTTTCAGGGTCCTTTTATTCATTCTTTCGCCCCCTTCTATGCGATAGGGAAATGCTGTGATAGCAAAGGGGGCCAGGCCTGAGCCTGGCCCCCGCGCTTATGTCAGGTAAAAGGGTGCGTTGTCTTAGCCTGCGATGTCCTCCTGCAGAGCGTCCAGGATCTCCTGGGCGTCTGCGCCCTCCAGGACCTGCTGCTCGGCGTCGATAACGCCCTGCTTCACGTCGATCCACTCAGGATATCCGGAGGGATACATGGACATATCGGTCAGCTCGGTTAGCATGAAGCAGAACGCGTCGAAATACTCGCTGTTGCCGGGCGTGGCGCCGTTGGCCTCGCACTTGTTGAACTGCTCGGCGTTCTGGACCAGCAGCTCGGAAGAGTCGATGGTAGCGGGCAGGAAGCCCTCGTACACCATGTACTCGGAGTACAGGTCGGTCTCATAGAAGAAGTCGAAGAACGCGCTGATGGCGGCGGTGCGGGCCTCCTGGTCGGGAGCGTCATCGTCCTTGAAGGCCATCAGACGGTCGCAGACGCCAATGTAGAGGGACTCATTGTCGCCGTTGGTAGGGATGTTGGCGATGCCGAAGTTCACGCCGGAGGCGATGTCATACAGGTTGCAGGGGCCGATCATCATCGCCAGGGAACCGGCGGCAAAGGCGTCCTGCTGGGGATAACGGGTGGCGTTCATGGGGTCGGGATAGCAATAGCCGGCGTCCACCATCTCCTTGATGAAGTTGAGCGCTTCCACGTTCTCCTCGCAGTTGAGGATCCACTCGCCGTCCTTCATGAAGCCGCCGCCGTTGTTGACGGTGTAGTAGGCAAAGGCAGCCTGGCCCTCGTCGGAGGACACGTCAAGGCTCCAGGGGATGATGTCGGGGTCGTACGCCTGGATCTTGGCGCAGGCTTCCTTCACCTCGTCCCAGGTGGTGGGCACTTCCACGCCAGCAGCCTCCAGGATGTCCTTATTGTAGAACAGAGCGCGGACAGAGGCCAGGATGGGCAGGGCCCAGACAGTGCCGTCCAGCTCGTTGGCATCCCAGAAGCTGGGGATGATCTTCGCCTTCAGCTCGTCGGAGGTGTACTCCTCAGCGGGCATCAGCAGGTCGTCGGGCACATAGTCGGCAAAAGTATCGATGTTCAGGATGTCGGGGGCGTTGTCATTGGTGATACGGTTGGCCACCACGGTATAAAGGTCGTTCCAGGAGACGATCTCCACGGTGAGGTCGATCTCGGGGTGGGCTTCCGTGAACTTGGGTACGAACACGTCGTCCCACCATTCCTGGGTATTGTTGCCGTACTGGGAGATGATGACGTTCAGCTCGGTCTTGTCGCCGTCGGCAAGAGCCATCGTGCCCAGAGAGAACACCATCGTCAGCGCCAGAAGCATTGCTAGGATCTTCTTCATTTTTGCGATTCTCCTTTTCATAATTTTTAAGACGGACGTTCGTAACGCCCCTTCTTATGTGAGATATGCCGGGAGGCAGCCTCTCCGGCTGCCTCTATTGTACTTGACTTATATCTCACATTATAGAAAAATCAAACAAAAATTAGAAATATCAACCGTTACAATCTGTTTATCTGCACAATTCGTCCCTTTTATTGCCGCCTGGTTTTCCGCCAGACGCTGGGGGTCATGCCCGTAGCGGCGCGGAATACCTTTGTAAAATAGTTGTAATCGTTATAGCCCACCGCCGCCGCCACGGCGGAGATGGGCGCGTCGCTGCGCAGGAGCATGCTCTTAGCTGCCTCCACCCGCCGCGCGGCCACCGCCTGGGTCAGCGTATACCCCCCTGGCAGCTGCCGGGCCAGGGCACACAGCTTGGTGGTGCCCATGTGCAGGTCCGCCGCCGCTTTTTTCAGCGTCAGCCCCTCCCGGAAGTGGTCGTCCAGATACATCTCCAGCCGCTGCAGGTCCGTATACTCCGCCGAGCGGATGATGCCCTCCTCCAGGATATAGGCGGTCAGGGCCTGGAGGATGTCCGCATAGGCAGTGGTCTGCCGGAAGGAGTACTGCCGCAGATCCCAGAAAGCCTCCCGCAGGGCCTTTTTGTCCCCCCGGTACCAGTTCAGGGCCCGCTCGGTCCGCTCCCACTGGCGTTCCAGGGGCGAGTCGTCCAGATACTGGCCGAAGGACAGATAGGCGATGGGCACGCCGTTTTCAACGAGGGGCAGCGCCACCTCGCACAGCCCCAGGTGGCACCGATAGCGGTATACCCCCCCGGACCGCTCGGCAGACTGCACCGCCTGCGCGTCGCAGGCCTCGCAGCGACGGTGGCCCTCCGGGTCGGCGTTGATGATGCGGCAGAAGCTCTGGTGCCCGCCGCAGACCTGGATGTCCCGCCCTTCCCCGTCAAAAATGCTGGTCTTCAGGCCCGTGAAGGACTGCAGGTCCTCGATCAGCCGCAGCAGCTTTTCCTTGTGGAACAGTACCTTCATCCCTTGCCCCCAAAAAGCGGACGCACCGCCCTTTCGTCGGTGCGTCCGATGTATCCGCTCAGAGCTGGGCCGACAGCCGCGCCACGACGGCGCCCATGTCGTCCCATTTCTTCTCCATATCCTCCACCAGCTTGAACTGGGTCCGGGCCCGATCCAGGTTGTGCTCCGGACGGTGGATGGAGAAATATTTGTCACCCTCCAGATAGTCCGTGAGGAACCGCACCCCGCACTCCAGGGTCATGATCTTCGCCCCCAGAGGGAGGGTCTCCCGCTCCCGGTCCGTCAGGTCCGGGCAGGCGGTGAGAAAGCCCCGGGTAAAGGTCTCGAAGGCCTCCAGGCTCATCTCCATCTTGGACAGGTCCTTCTCGTCCTCGGCGGCGGTGGCGGCGCCGAAGCGGATGGAGTCGCCGAAGTCATAGGCCGCCAGGCCGGGCATCACCGTGTCCAGGTCGATGACGCACAGAGGCCTGCGGGTCTTCTCGTCCAGCATCACGTTGTTGAGCTTTGTGTCGTTGTGGGTCACACGGGTGGGCAGCTCGCCGCTGACGCGCATGCGTTGCAGCGTCCCGGCCTCCGCCTCCCGGGCCAGGACGAAGTCGATCTCCGGCCCGGCGTCCTTCGCCCGGCCGCACACGTCCGCCGCCAGGGCGGCGCGGAATTTCCGGTAGCGGTCCGGCGTATCGTGAAAGTTGGGGATGGTCTCATGGAGCGTCTCGGCGGGAAAATCCGCCAGCTGCCGCTGAAAGGTACCGAAGGCCACCGCGCTCTGGTAGAAGTCCTCCATAGTCTCCGGCGCCTGCAGGCAGATGCTCCCCTCCACGAAATCGTAGAGTCGCCATATATTGCCCTTCTTGTCCCGGGTGTAGAGCCGCCCGTCCACCGTGGGATTCAGATGCAGGCTCCCCCGGGGATCGTCGGTCTTGGAGGCGATATGACGGCTGATGGCGATCACGTTCTCCATCAGGCCCTCCGGGTCGTGGAAAACGCCGCCGTTGAGCATTTGCAGTATGTACCGCTTTCCCGTGTCCGTGGTGACGAGAAAGGTATGATTGATATGGCCGCAGCCGTGGTGCTCGCAGCTGATCGGCTCGCCGTCCATAACAAAATGTGAAATGGCATTCTTATAAATGTCGCTTTCCATGTCTCTCCTCGCTTATACAAAGATAGCAAGTTATTATAGCGCGTTTTTTGCCGCTTGGAAAGAGGGCGCATCGATTTTCCGTAAATTTCTCTCTTTTTCACGGTCCGTACCGCCGGGACCGGGCGCGGTTTCGACGGAACGGGGCATTATTTTGCTTGCTATTCGGCGGCGGATAGATTATACTGTATTTTGTGTTTTTGTGTACATAGCGCCGCACCATCCTGCGGTATCAATACAACAGAGAACAGATGAGGAACGAGCGATGACAAAGTACATTTTCGTGACTGGCGGCGTGGTATCCGGCCTTGGCAAGGGCATCACCGCCGCGTCCCTGGGCCGTCTTTTGAAATCCCGGGGGCTGAAGGTGGCCGCCCAGAAGCTGGACCCCTACATAAACGTGGACCCGGGCACCATGAGCCCTTACCAGCACGGGGAGGTCTATGTCACCGAGGACGGCGCCGAGACCGACCTGGACCTGGGCCACTATGAGCGGTTCATCGACGAGGACCTGAACAAGTACTCCAACCTGACCACCGGCAAGGTGTACTGGAACGTGCTCAACAAGGAGCGCCGGGGGGAGTACCTGGGCTCCACGGTGCAGATCATCCCCCACATCACCAACGAGATCAAAGAGTTCATCTATAATGTCGGCAAAAAGACCAACGCGGACGTGGTCATCACCGAGATCGGCGGCACCACCGGCGACATCGAGAGCCAGCCCTTCCTGGAGGC
>CANROZ010000043.1 GCA_947632365.1 uncultured Oscillospiraceae bacterium | reverse complement strand
AGGCCATGGGGTATCTCCAGCGCATGGCGGACCTGTGCCGGGAAAAGGGCGTGGCCCTGGTGCTCATCAAGGCCCCCACCGAGTATCCCTACTGGTACGACGAGTGGGACCAGCAGGTGCAGGACTTCGCGGCGGAGAACGACTTGCCCTACATCAACTGCATCCCCCTGCAGGAGGAGATCGGCCTGGACATGACTCAGGACACCTACGACGCGGGGCTGCATCTGAACACCCAGGGGGCGGAGAAGATGGCGGCCTGGCTGGGGGCCTGGCTGGAGGAGAACTACGATCTGCCGGACCACCGGGAGGACCCGCTGTACGCCGCCGCCTGGCAGGAAAAGACAGAGGCCTATAACGAGATGAAACAGCAGCAATACGACGAACTGGCGCAGTACGGACAGCTGATGTCCTTTGGCGCCAACGCCATAGAGGGATAAAGGAGGAACTTATTATGAAGAAGATCATGGCGATGATGGTGTGCGCGGTGCTGTGCTGCGCGCTGCTGGCCGGATGCGGCGGCTCCGACAAGCCGACGGAGAGCGCCGCTGTTCCGGCCAATGACGCCGCCGCCGGGAACGCGGCCGCTGCCGCGGCGCCTGCCGCGCCCAGCAGCAAGTACACGTTCTCCTTCAACGGGGTGGAGATCGCCGCCAACGCCGAGATGGCCCCGCTGGCCGAGACCCTGGGCGAGCCCATCGACTACTTTGAGTCGGAGTCCTGCGCCTACCAGGGACTGGACAAGGTGTACACCTACAGCGGCGTCATCATCCGCACCTACCCCGCGGACGGGAAGGACTATGTGCTCACTGTGGAGCTGAAGGACGACACCGTCACCACCAAGGAGGGCGTTTACATCGGCGCCAGCAAGGACGACGTGACCGCTGCCTACGGCGCGCCCACCAGCGAGACTGACACAGCCATCAGCTATGTGGACGGGGACTGCACCCTGTCGTTCATGCTGGCGGACGGCAAGGTGACGGACATCACCTACGCGGCGGATACCGACTGAGCGCACCAGCCAAAATGCAAAAACAGCGCCCCTTGTGGGGCGCTGTTTTTATATGTTCAGGGCAGGGGAGAGGGCCAGCTCACATCATGGCCCAGCCGTGGGTCAGCCGGATGGACTGGCCTGTCAGGGCGCCCTGGTCCTGGGACAGGAACACCAGCGTATTGGCCACATCCTCCACGGTGGTGAACTGCCCGTCCACCGTGTCCCGCAGCATCACGTCCCGGATGACCTGCTCCTCGGTGATGCCCAGCGAAGCCGCCTGCTCCGGCAGCTGCTTGTCCACCAGCGGCGTGCGCACGAAGCTGGGGCAGATGGTATAGGTGTAGATGCGGTGCTCCGCGCCCTCCCGGGCGATGGCCTTGGCCAGGCCTGCCACGCCGTGTTTGGCGAAATTGTAGGGCTCCTTCAGCTTGGAGCCGACGAAGCTCTGGACCGAGCCCGTGAACACGATGCGCCCGCCCTTGCCGCTGGCCTTCATCCGGCGGTAGGCCGCCCGGGACACCAAAAACGCGCCGTCGGCGTGGATGGCCATCATCTTCTTCCAGTCCGCGAAGGGATAGTCCTCGAAGGGGTGGACGATCTGGACCCCGGCATTGGACATGACCATGTCGCAGGAGCCGAACCGCTCCGTCATCCGGTCAAAGCCCGCCTCCACCTCGTCCTCGTCCGACACATCCATCCGCACCGCCATAGCGGTCAGGCCCCGGTCTGTCAGGTCCCGGACCAGCGCCTCGGCGGCGGGCAGGGCCACGTCGGCCACCACCACGGCCCAGCCCTCCTCCGCCATGCGCTCGGCACAGGCCTTGCCGATGCCGGAGGCCGCTCCGGTGATCAATATCGTTCCTTTCAGCATGCTCTACGCTCCTTTACATTCATAAGTTGGTTTCACGGATCGTGTCATCGATAATCAATAATATAGATGATATGGGAAGGCCTGTCAATACGGTACGGAGAGGATTTTGTGCGATTTGTACGAATCGTTTCCCCGGCGAAAGAGGCAGAAAATAGCGGGATGGTCCGGCTGTTCTCTGCCTCTTTTTCCGTTTTCCGCCGGGAAACGGGCTGGGAAGGAGCGGGGAAGGGGGACTGTCTCCAGGGGAAGGAACAGAACGGGCGTCCTATTCGCACCGCCTGCAAAATGTTGGTCGCGCACCGCGCAAATGAGCGAAAAATTAGTTACTATTTGTGAAGCAAAATTACGAATTATTAAAATTGTCAAAAAAGTCAAAAAATATCTTGACATTTTGCACCAACATGACTATTATAATTTATAGATTATCGATTATCCAAAATCCAAGCATCATTGACCGCCGCCGCAACGACGCCGCGGACCGCTCAGGATGCACCGTTGACAGCGAAAGGAGGTACATAGCCGATCAGATATCCGCTTTTCCATTTTTCGTATTCCCAAGCGCATGCTTAATATTTAAATAATTTTTTATGAAAGGAAATCGAACCATGAAGAAGATTCTCGCATTGATCATCGCCGTCGTCATGCTGACCTCTCTGTGCAGCTTTGCCTATGCGGCTGACGACCCCATCGTTATCCAGGTCGGCTACGAGAACCATCAGGGTGAGCCCATCGACCAGGGCTGCCGCAAGTGGGCTGAGCTGCTGGAGGAGTACAGCGGCGGCACCATGAAGATCGAGGTGTTCCCCTCCTCCCAGCTGGGCACCAAGACTGAGCTGATCGACCAGATGCTGGCTGGCGCCACTGTCGTCACCCTGGCGGACGGTGCGTTCTTTGCCGACTACGGCGTGCCCGATTTCGGCATCACCATGGGCCCCTACCTCTTTGAGACCTGGGAAGAGGACTTCACCTTCTGCGACAGCGATATCTACGCCCGCCTGGTGGACGAGCTGGCCGCCAAGGGCCTGCAGATCCTGGCCGGCAAGTGGATCTATGGCGACCGGAACGTCATGGCGACCCGTCCCGTTGAGAGCGTCGCGGACATGAAGGGCCTGAAGATCCGCGTTCCCAGCAACAACCTGCAGGTGGAAGGCATGGCCATTTTCGGCGCCAACCCCACCCCCATGGCTCTGGGTGATGTGTACACCGCCCTGCAGCAGGGCACCATCGACGCCTCCGAGCAGCCCACCGCTGTGCTGGAAGCCGGCGGCTATGCCGAGGTCTCCAAGTACCTGACCATCACCGAGCACGTGAAGACCAACGCCACTTGGGTCTGTGGCACCGCTTTCTTTAACACGCTGACGCCCGAGCAGCAGGAGTGGCTGAAGAAGTCCGGCGAGGAGGCTGGCTTCTATCAGAACGACATCTACTTCGAGCAGACCGAGGTCGCTCTGAACAAGATGGTGGAAGAGGACGGCGTGGTCGTCTGCGATTTCGACAAGGAAGAGTTCATCGAGGCCTCCAAGCCCTTCTATGAGCTGGAGCAGTTCACCTCTATCTGGTCTGAGAATCTGTACGATGATATTATGACGGTCATCGGCCGTTGACCTAAATGATACCCGAAGGCGCGTACAGGGATAAAAGCTCTGCACGCGCCTTCCACAATAAAGGAGGTCGAAAGGGTTGAATTTAAAAAAGCTCAGGTCCCTGGCGGACCTTGACTGCATGATCTCGGGGCTGGCTTTCGTGGTCCTGGTGTGCATCACCTTCGTGGGCGTGATCATGCGTTATGTATTCAACAACTCTCTGACCTGGCTGGAAGAGGCGCAGTTAGGACTTGTCGTCTGGTGTGTCTACTTTTCTGTGAGTGCGGCGCTCCGGAACCGATCCCATGTGGCAATCGAACTTTTTGTAGACGCGCTTCCCGCCGGCCTGCAGCGGGTCATAGAGTTTCTGGGGCAGATCGTGCTGATCCTCGTTCTGTCGTATACCTTTATCCAGGGTATTGCCTTTGTCAATCAGATGAATGCCACCGGACGCACGACCAGCATTCTGAAGATACCTTATGCGGCGATCTACGTCGCCCTGCCCATCAGCTGTGTTTTGACGATCGCGAACCAGCTCGTCATCATGGTCAACGAGATACGCGAGCGGCACGGCAAGAAAGATACAGGGAAGGAGGAGAAGGAGAATGACTAATACGGCCATCATCGCGGCGGTCATCATGCTGGTGCTTTTGTTTCTGAAAGTGCCCGTGTTCGTCTCGGTCATATCCGCTACCGTGGCGTATTTCACTATGAATCCCTCTTTCCCCCAGCAGATACTGGCGCAGCGTATGTTCTCCGGCATCGAGAGCATCCCCATGCTGGCCATCCCCTTCTTCACCTGCGCGGGCATCCTGATGAACTACTCCGGCGTGACGAAGCGGATCATGAATTTCTGCGAGGTGCTCACCGGACGCATGAACGGCGGCCTGGCCCAGGTCAACACGCTGCTGTCCACCCTGATGGGCGGCCTGTCCGGCTCCAACCTGGCCGACGCCGCCATGGAGGCGAAAATGCTCTGCCCGGAGATGGAGCGCAAGGGCTTTTCCAAAGAGTTTTCCTCGGTGGTAACGGCTGTTTCCGCCATGATCACGCCGCTGATCCCGCCCGGGATCGCCATGATCGTGTACGGCTCCGTGGCGAACGTCTCCATCGGCAGTCTGTTCATCGCGGGCCTGGGCCCCGGCATACTGCTGTGCCTGACGATGCTGTTTTTGAACTCCCGTATCTCCAAGAAGCGCGGCTATGTGCCTCTGCGCCAGGAGCGGGTCAAGCCCCATGAGTTCTGGGCGGCCTTCAAGCCCGCCATTTTGCCGATGTGCCTTCCCATCATCATCATCGGCGGCATCCGCATAGGCATCTTCACGCCCACCGAGGCTGGCGCTGTGGCCATCGTTTATGCGCTGATCCTCGGCATCATTTACCGGGAGCTGAACTTCAAGGTCCTGTGCGGCGTGATCAAGGAAACGGTCATCACCACAGCCAGCATCATGATCATCGTGGGCGCGGCGTCCAGCCTGGCCTGGATACTCACCCGGGAGCAGATACCCCAGAAGCTGACCAATGTGATCATCACCTTCATCAGCAACAAGTTCGTGTTCCTGCTGGCGATCAACGTGTTCCTGCTGTTCGTGGGCATGTTTATCGAGGGCACGGCGGCCATGATCGTGCTGGTGCCGCTGCTGGTCCCGGTGGCCCGGGCCTACGGCATCAACGACATCCAGTTCGGTCTGACCATCATCTTCAATATGTCCATCGGGACCATCACCCCGCCCATGGGAACACTTATGTTCGTTACATGCGGCATCACAAAGTGCAAGCTGAAGGCGTTCATCAAGGAAGCGGTCCCGTACTACATCCTGCTTCTCATCTGCCTAATGCTCATCACCTATTGTCCGCTGTTTACCACTGGCATTCTCTCCCTCTTCGGTACGTGAGTGCCGCATTGCTAAGATAAGGAGGCAAACCATGGAGAAACTTTTATCCGGCAAGACCGCGCTGATCACCGGCGGCGCCGGGGAAATGGCAACGGTGGTCGCCAAGACCCTGGCCGCGGAGGGCTCGGGCATCATCCTGGTGGACATCGACGCCGCCAAGTTGGAGACCGCCGCCCAAGATATCCGCAGCAGCTATGGGGTCACCGTGGCCGCCTATACATATAATCTGTGCGACTTCTCTGCGCACGACGCCTTTATCGACCGTTTGGAAAAGGAAAACGGCCCCATCTCCATTCTTGTGAACATCGCTGGCATCACCAACACGGTGACCTATCGCGACATCACGGAAGCCGATTGGGACAAGATGATGAACATCAATCTGAAGGCCCCGTTTTTCTTCACCCGGGAGCTCTTTTTCCGCATGGTGGAACGGAAGGACGGACGGATCATCAACTTTGGCTCCATCTCGGGAGAGCGGGGCGCCAAGTATGCGGGCCCCCACTACTCGCTGTCCAAGGCCGGGCTCATCTGCTTCAGCAAGGTCCTGGCCAAGCTGGCCGGGGAATCCGGCGTCACCGTGAACACGGTCTCTCCCGGCATCATCGCCTCGCGTATGACCGACAGCCTTGGCTCCCAGGTCTTTGACTATGATGTGCCCATGAACCGTATGGGCACCCCCCAGGAGGTCGCCAACGCCGTCCTGTACCTTGTCTCCCCGCTGGCGGATTACGTCACGGGGCAGAATCTCAGTGTCAACGGTGGTCAGTCCATGCGCTGACACGGAAAGGGTCGACTATGAATTATTTACAATGGCTCACACAGGAAACGCCGACAAAATTCTGGCATGACTCCGCCATCCCGTCCGAGATCGACGCCGCCATCGAAAACGGCGCCCTGGGCGTGACGACCAACCCGGTCCTCACCTATAAGACCCTTCAGGCCGTGCCGGAGTTCTGGCAGCCGGAGGTGGACAAGATACCCCAGGACCTGAAGCCCGAGGAGCGGGCGGAGGCGCTCTTGAAGATCGTTGCCTGCTATGCGGCGGACAAATTCAAGGACGTTTTCCAGCGCACAGGCGGCGCGGACGGCTATGCCCTGGGCCAGCTCAACCCCTCCATCTGCATGGACTCGGAGCTGATGATCCAGCAGGGCCTGCGCTACGCCTCCTGGGCTGAGAACATCTCCGTCAAGACCCCCACCATCAAGTCGGCTCTGCCCCTGGTGGAGGAGCTGGCCAGCCGGGGCATCGCGGTGTGCACCACGCTGAACTTCTCCGTCTCCCAGGCCATGGCCGTGGGCGAGGCGTATATGAAAGGCCGCGCCAAGGCCGAGGCGGCGGGCATCAAGCCCAAGCCCATCTTCGTGGTGCAGCAGGGGGGACGTCTGGACGAGTACCTGCTGGAGACCGCCCTGGACAACGGCATCTCCATCGACCCCGCCGTCATCCGCAACGCGGGCAACGCGATATGCAAAAAGGTCTACCGCCTGTTCAAGGAGCGGAACATCCCCGCCCGGGTCATGCCCGCCGGACTGCGGGGCGTGCATCATCTGACCTCCATGGCTGGAGCGGACATCACCTTCTCGCTCCAGGCGCGGATACAGCAGATGGCCATCGCGGAGGACCCGGAGCGGGTCTGCCACGCGGACGAGGATATCCCCCAGTCGGTGATCCGCGAGCTGTATAAGCTGCCCGAGTTCGTCCGCGCATACGAGGAGGGCGCCATGAAGCCGGAGGAGTTCATCACCTTTGGCGTCACCCAGAAGACCATCTCCCAGTTCCTCTGGACCGGATGGGCGCCGCTGGAGACCTATCAGAGCAAACAGGCCTCCACCCGGTGGTTTTAAGGCGCAGCCTCGCTCCGCCCGGCGTCGGGCCGGGAATGACAATCGAACTCTGTCCTTGCGCCCCGCTTGTGTGTTCCGGGGCGGGTATATAAAAGGAAGGCCGCGGGAACGCACGGCCTTCCTTTCTTATAAGCATTTTTTCTCAGGTCTGCATGTATCCGTCCATTAGACTGGTCACATGGTCCTCCAGGTAGGAGACCGCGCTGGCCTCGTCCCGGCGGCTGATGGCGGCGAGGATGTGCTGGTGGCTCTCCTGGAGCTGCTTGAGCGTCTCCACATCGGTCATGACGGAAAACATGAACCAGTTGCGGATGTTGCACTGATCCCAGAGCTTCAGCAGCACCATGTTTCCCGTGGACCGGATGATGGCCGCGTGAAAGGCGGCGTCCTGGTTGGTGAACGCCTGCAGGTCGCCCCGGATGGCGCAGTCGTACATCTCGGAGAGGATGCCCGCCAACGTCTCGGTCAGCTGTCGCAACTGTTCGTTGTCCAGCAGGGCGATGGCGTCGCGGATGCTCTTGGATTCCAGACAGATGCGCACGCTGTAGTTGTCCTGGACGTCCTTTTTCGTCAGCTGACGGACCCGGGTGCCCTTGAAGGGGACGGTCTCCACCAGCCCCTGGGCCTCCAGATCGCAGATCGCCTCCCGGACCGGCCCCTGAGAAGTTCCCAGTTCCTTAGCCCAATAGGTCTCCACGACGCGCTCGCCCGGACGCAGCTCCCCGCTGAAAATGGCCTCCCGGATGGCGTTACGGATGTCTTCCCGAAACAGCTGCCGACGGCGGGTGGGAGTTGCAGGGTCTAAAGTGTTCATAGGATACCTCGCATATACCAAAAATTAACAATAATCGAAAATGGGGACTCGATAATCTGATACATCCATTATAACTTGCTCTCGACCGATTGTCAATCGGCTCAGGCGGCAAAGAAGTGGAAAAAAGTACACTTAAATGGAAGATATTGTAATTTCTTCCGGGAAATATCCGCAAAAATTCAAATTATCGATAATAAATTATTGACGATTGATAATTTGAAGTGTAGAATTGGAGACGCCAGACAGCAGGCGGCCCCTGCACAAAACCCAAACGATTTCATTTTGGAGGTGTCATATCATCATGATCGATAAAAAGACTGGTCTCTGGATCTACAACAAGATGAACGAGATCCGGGACTTTGAGGAGACCGCGTGGACTCTGTTCACGGAGAATAAGCTGCGCGGTTCTGTCCACCTGTACACCGGGGAGGAGGCCGTCGCCGCTGCCGTCTGCGCCCAGCTGACGGACGAGGACCTGATCTCCTCCACCCACCGGGGCCACGGCCACTGCATCGCCAAGGGCGCGGAGCTGGATCGGGCGCTGGCGGAGCTGATGGGCAAGGCCACCGGCTACTGCAAGGGCCGCAGCGGCTCCATGCACATCGCCGACTTCACCAAGGGCAATCTGGGCGCCAACGCCATCGTGGGCGGCGGCATCCCCATCGCCACCGGCGGCGGCCTGGCCCTGAAGATGCAGGGCAAGCCCAACGTGTCGGTCGCCTTCTTCGGCGACGGCGCGTCCAACCAGGGCACCTTCCACGAGTCCATCAACCTGGCCGCCGTGTGGAAGCTCCCGGTCATCTATGTGTGCGAGAACAACCAGTTCGGCATGACCGTGCCCGTGTGGCAGTCCACCTCTGTGAAGAACATCTCCGACCGCGGCGCCGCCTACGGCATCCCCGGCGTGACGGTGGACGGCAACGATGCAGTGGCTGTCTACGAGGCCTTTGCCCGGGCCAAAAAACGCGCCCTGAACGGCGAGGGACCCACCCTCATCGAGGCCAAGACCTATCGCTGGCGCGGCCACTGGACCGGAGACCCCGAGCCCTATCGTACCCGCGAGGAGGTAGAGGACTGGCGGGAGCACCGGGACCCCATCAAGCTGTTCCGCGCCTATCTCGTCCAGCATCGGATCACCACCAAAAAGGAGTTGGACGAGATCGAGAAGGCTGCCGCCGATAAGATGGCGGCGGCGGTGGACTTTGCCCTGAACAGCCCGGAGCCCGATCCGGCGCACGTTCTGGACGACGTATTCTACGAAGGTTAAAGGGGGTAAGAACACTATGGCAAAACTGAGTTATGCACAGGCGATCCGCCAGGTCATCGAGCAGGAGATGCAGCGCGATGAGCGCGTGTTCGTCATGGGCGAGGACGTGGAGAAGCTGGGCGGCGTTTTCGGCACCACCCGCGACCTCTACAAGGAATTTGGCGTCGACCGCATCCGCAACACGCCCATTTCCGAGTCCGCCATCGTGGGCGCCGCCTTGGGCGCCGCCTGCGCCGGGATGCGCCCCGTCGCCGAGCTGATGTACTGGGACTTCGCCTTCGTGGCGGCCGACCAGATATTCAACCAGATGGCCAAGACCCGCTATGTCTTTGGCGGCAACGCCAAGATACCCATGGTCCTGCGCAGCCAGCAGGGCACCGGACGCGGCAACGCCGCCACCCACTCCCAGTCCCTGGAGAGCATCTTCATGCACATCCCCGGGCTGAAGGTGGCCTGCCCCTCCACCCCCGCTGAGGCGGCGGGGCTTCTGCGCACCGCCATCCGGGATGACAACCCCGTGTGCTTTTTTGAGCACAAGGCGCTTTACATCACCAAGGGAGAGGTCCCTGACGACCCCGAGTTCAGCATCCCCTTCGGCAAGGCGGACATCAAGCGGGAGGGCACCGATGTGACCATCGTGGCGAACCTGCTGTATGTCAGCCGCGCCCTGGAGGCCGCTGAAGAACTGGCCAGGGAGGGCATCTCCGCCGAGGTCATCGACCCCCGCACCCTGGTCCCCTTCGACTATGACACCGTGGCGGAGAGCGTGAAAAAGACCGGGCGGCTGGTGGTGGTCCACGAGGCCCACCAGAACAACGGCTGGGGCGCGCAGGTAGCCTCCCAGGTGGGACAGATGGTGTTCCCCTATCTGGACGCCGCCCCGGTCCATCTGGGCGCCAAGGCATGCCCTCTGCCCTTCAACCCCGCTTTGGAGGCGGCCGTCATCCCCAGTATCAAGGAGATCGTGGACGTCTGCAAGGCTGCCATGTATCGCTGAAAAGGAGGCGTTCTGATGGCTTCTATCGTTATCATGCCCAAACAGGGCCTTATGATGGAGGAGGGGACCATCACCCAATGGCTGGTGCAGGAGGGTGAGACCGTCACCGAGGGAGCCCCCCTCTTTGAGATGGAGACGGACAAGCTGACCATCACCATGAACGCGGAGGTCAGCGGCACCCTGCTGAAGATCATCCATCCCGCCGGGGACGTGGTCCCCATCACCCAGCCCATCGCCATCGTCGGGAAGCCCGGCGAGGATATATCCTCTCTGACGGGCGGCGAGAGCGCTGCCCCCGCCCCGGAGGCCCCAGCGGAGGCGCCTGCGCCGATCCCGGCGTCCGCCCCCGCGGAGACGCCCGCCGCCGTGGAGCGTGCGCCCGGCGAGCGCGTGTTCTCCTCGCCCCGGGCCCGCCTACGCGCCGAGGAGAACGGGGTGGATGTGGCCGCCATCCCCGGCTCCGGACCGGACGGCATGGTCATCGAGCGGGATGTGACCGCTTATATGGCCTCCCGGCCTGCCGTGACCCCGCTGGCGGCCAATATCGCCAAGGCCCAGGGAGTGGACCTGTCTGGCGTGTCCGGCACCGGGCCAAACGGGAAGATCACCACCGCCGACCTGCCCGGCGCATCGCCTGCCAGCGTGGCGCCCGTCGCCGCTGACCGGGGCACCCGCACCGAGCCCATGAGCGGCATGCGCAAGGCCATCGCCAGGAACATGCTGGCCAGCAAGAGCACCAACGCCCAGACCAACCACCGCATGTCGGTGGATATGACCGCCGCCATGGCGCTGCGGGAAAAGCTCAAGGGGATGGGCGTCAAGGTCTCCTACAACGACATCATCGTGCGGGTCTGCGCCAAGGTGCTGCGGGATCACCCCATCGTCAACGCCTCTGTGGACGGCAACAACATCATCTATCATGACTATGTGAACGTGGGCACGGCGGTCTCCGTCCCCGGCGGGCTCATCGTGCCCGTCATCCGGGACGCCGACATCGTGGGCCTGACCGGGATCGCGAAGCAGTCTGCGGAGCTGGTGGAGAAGGCCCGGGAGGGCCGTCTCACCGACCAGGATTATCACGGCGGCACCTTTACCGTCTCCTCCCTGGGCATGTTCGATCTGGACGACTTCGTGGCCATCATCAACCCGCCCGAGTCCGCCATCCTGGCGGTGGGCCGCATCGCCAAGACCCCTGTGGTCGTCACCGGGGCGGACGGGTCTGACGCCGTGGCCATCCGGCCCATGTGCACGCTGAGCCTCAGCTACGATCACCGCATCATCGACGGTGCCGAGGCGGCCAAGTTCCTGCGGGACGTGAAGACCTATCTGCAAGAGCCCGCGCTGCTGATCTGAGGAGGGGAGCCAAATGACCAAATATGACGCGATCGTCATCGGCGGCGGTCCCGGCGGCTATGAGTGCGCCATCCGCTGCAGCGACAACGGCCTGAACACCGTGCTGATCGAGGAGGCGGAGCTGGGCGGCACCTGCCTGAACCGGGGTTGCATCCCCACCAAGACCCTCCTCCATTCTGCGGACGTATACCATGAGGCGAAAAACGGCGCCGCCTTCGGTGTGGGGGCGGAGAACGTGACGTTCGACTACGCCAAGATCATCCAGCGGAAAGATGCCGTGGCCAAGCAGCTGAGCAACGGCGTGGCCTTCCTGGAGAAGAACCACGGCGTCACCGTGATCAAGGCCCACGCCGTCATGGCCGGGCCCCACACCGTGGCGCTGGACAACGGGGAGAAGCTGGAGGCGCCGCACATCATCCTGGCCACTGGCTCGAACCCGGCTGGCCTGCCCGTGCCCGGCATCGATCTGCCCGGCGTGGTGGACTCCACGGGCCTTTTGAACATGACCACCTGCCCGGAGCACATCGTCATCATCGGAGGCGGCGTCATCGGCATCGAGTTCGCCACCTTCTACTATCGCCTGGGGGTGAAGGTGACGGTGGTGGAGATGCTGGACCGGGTGCTGGGCCCGCTGGACAAGGATGTCACGGACTTCGTGGAGAAAGAGCTGAAGAAAAACGGCGTGGAGCTAGTGCTGGGCGCCCGGGTGCAGGCCATCGAGCCCGGCCTGAAGGTGCGCTATGCCTCGGTGAAGGACGGCACGGAGGGTGTTGCGGAGGGCGACGTGGTCCTGGTGGCCGGAGGGCGCATCCCCAATACCCGGGGCATTGGCCTGGATAAGATCGGCCTGCGAATGGACCGGAAGGGCTTCGTGGAGGTGGACGGCCTGTGCCGGACCAACCTGCCCGGCGTATACGCCATCGGCGACATCAACGGCAAGATGCAGCTGGCCCACGTGGCCTCCGCCCAGGGCCTGCTGGTGGCCGACCACATCGCCGGAAAGCCCTGCAGACAGCTGCATCTGGAGCGCATCCCCTCCTGTGTGTACTGCAACCCGGAGACGGCCATGGTGGGCCTGACCGAGGAGCAGGCCCGCGCCGCCGGACGGGACGTGGGCACAGGGGTGTTCGATCTGAGCGGCAACGGCAAGGCTCTGACCATGGGGGAGAACAAGGGCTTTGTGAAGTTCGTATTCGATAAGACTACCGACGAGATACTGGGCTTCCATGTGATCGGCCCCCGGGCCACCGATCTGGCCGCGGAAGTGGCCGCCGTCATGGAGTGCGAGGGCACCATTGGCGAGATCGGCAGCACGGTCCATCCCCATCCCACCGTCAGCGAGGTGGTCATGGAGGCCGCCCACGTTTGCCACGGCGGCTGTGTGAACGCCCCCAAGAGCAGAAAATAATTTTAGGAGGATATATCCATGGCAATGGACGCATTTTCCGCTGCGTTGATGGCGGACAAGAGAGAGATCATCTTCGCTCCCACGGTGTATAAGTTCCAGACCTTCGCCCAGATGGCGGAGGAGTTCAAGCTGGGCGAGCGGGACGTGGTGCTCAC
>CANROZ010000042.1 GCA_947632365.1 uncultured Oscillospiraceae bacterium | reverse complement strand
CCCCACCAGTTCTCCGGCGGCCAGCGCCAGCGCATCGGCATCGCCCGGGCCATCGCCCTGCGGCCGAAGCTGATCGTCTGCGACGAGCCCGTGTCCGCCCTGGACGTGTCGGTCCAGAGCCAGATACTGAACCTCTTGAAGGACC
This sequence comes from uncultured Oscillospiraceae bacterium, assembly GCA_947632365.1. Taxonomy (GTDB): domain Bacteria; phylum Bacillota; class Clostridia; order Oscillospirales; family Oscillospiraceae; genus CAJOIG01. The sequence continues at coordinate 13,367 of CANROZ010000042.1, read as the reverse complement.
TGCAGGAGAAGTTCGGCCTGACCTATCTCTTCATCAGCCATGACCTCTCCGTCGTCCGGTTCATGGCTGACCGGGTGGCGGTGATGTTCCTGGGCAAGCTCTGCGAGGTGGGCGACGCCGCGGCCGTCTATGAGCGGCCCCGCCACCCCTATACCCGCTTTCTGCTGGCGGCCATCCCCCAGGCGGACCCCAGCCGCCGGGACGAGGAGAAGCCCCTGCTGCAAGGAGAGCTGCCCAGCCCCATCGACCCGCCCCCCGGCTGCCGCTTCCACACCCGCTGTCCTTACGCCACGGATATCTGCCGCGGGGAGGAGCCCGCGCTGCGGCCCCTTGACGGCCGCATGGTAGCCTGCCACCGGGCGGAAGAGCTGCCATAAACACTGTGCCGCGGGAGACGCTCTCCCGCGGCGTTTTCGTTCGGTTGACAGTTTGGGGCGATCTGGACTATAATTTTTCCAGCAACAAAAAGGAGGCCCGCCCTTGACAGACGGACAGTCCACAAACGAATACTGCCCTCTGACAGCGGCCCAGCGGCGCTATCTGCCCCTGAAGCGGACGCTGGACATCCTGCTGGCGCTGCTGGCGCTGCTGGTTCTGGCGGCGCCCATGCTCATCATCGCCGCCGCCGTGAAGCTCACGGGCCCTGGCCAGCCTGTTCTGTTCCGCCAGCAGCGGGTGGGCCGCAGCGGCGAACTTTTCACCCTGTGCAAATTCCGCAGCATGGACCAGGGCCGGGTCACTCCTGTGGGACGGTTCCTGCGCACCGCCAGCCTGGACGAGCTGCCCCAGCTATGGCAGGTGCTGACCGGGCAGATGTCCCTGGTGGGACCTCGGCCGCTGGCACTGTACGACCAGGCTGTCCACGCCCTTCGCCAGGCCTCCGGCGTGTACCAGCTCCGCCCCGGGCTCACCGGCCTGGCCCAGATCAACGGCCGGGACATGCTCCCCCCTGCCGAAAAGGCCGCCTATGACCGGGAATACCTGCGCACCATCTCCCTCGGCACCGATCTGCGCATCCTCTTTGCCACGGTGGGCAAGGTCCTCCGCCGCGTGGATATCGAGGAAAAATAATGGAGAGCACAAAAAGTCCCCGGAGCGTTCCAGCGCTCCGGGGGCTTTTTCTCTGTTTTTATTCCGCCTCGTAGGGGACGTAGAACGTGTCGATCACCAGCTGCATCAACGCCTCCTGGTCCGGATAGAACTCCTCGTGTTCATGGACCTCCACGTCGCCCTCCAGGGTGACGAAGCCCGTCAGCGTGTAATCGGCCAACCCCGCCGCATAATTCATCAGCTCGTCCGCTGTGCAGTCCGTCACCATGTAATCCGCCACCGCAGAGTACAGCTCCAGGGCGAACCCGGCGTCCTCCTGCACCTTCGCCTGCACCTGGCCGATCAGACTGTTTAGGTAGGTCCTGTGGCGGCGCATGCGGGCCACGTTGGAGTCGTCGTCAACCATGGTCATGCGGGCCCGCAGGTATTTCTCCGCGTGCTCCCCTGTGAGCGTCACGGTCTGGCCCTTCACCAGGGTGTCGTCCACCCCTGTAAAGTCGTCCTCGATGGGCACGGTCACGCCACCCACCGCGTCGTTCATAGCCGTGATGCCGCCCATGACAAAGGAGATATAGTTGTCCACCGGGGTGTCATAGAGCAGCGCCGACACGGCATCCGCCGTGTTCTGACAGCGTATCTCCGGGGTGCTGCCATAGTCGTGGGACAGGCAAAGCTGCTCCACCACGGTGGTCTTGTACTGGTCGTTCTCGTCCAGCACGGGCACCTCTGCCATGGTGTTGCGGTCGATCTGCAACAGCGTGCAGGTGTGGTCTGTCTCGTTGAGCACCGCCAGCACCACCACATCCGCCTGGCTGTCCACTACGTCCTCCCACTCCTCGTCCGCCTCCTGATCGTCGACGCCCAGGATCAGGAGCGTGGACAGATCGTCCCGCCACAGGTATTCCTTCCCGTCAAAGTTGACCGTCTCCGGGCCAGGGGTCGCCTCCGGCGTGGGCTCTGCCGACGGCTCGGCAGTGGGCGCCTCGGTCTGCGTCACCGAGGATGTCCCGGCTCCCTCCGGCACGGGGGCGTGGCTCTTCTCAAAGCGCGTGGCAAAGGCGATGCCCACCACGATCACGGCGATAGCGGTTACGGTGCTCAATATGATCTTCAGCGTAGCTGTTTTCATTTTCTCACCCATCCTGTCGCTTCAGGATCATGCAAAAATGCCACAGACGGCCTGGCCCACGAGGGGCCAGACCGCCCATGTCTTGCAGATTACTCGGTGACCTTCTTAGCGCAGACGAAGCAAACGCCAGCGACGAGAAGGAGTCCACCCATGGCTGCGGTCCACGCAGTGGCGTCAAAGCCAGTCTGAGGAGACTTGCTGGCGTCGTCCTGCGCGTCGTCACCACTGCTGGATCCGACCGCGAACGCAGGCACGGACATGGCCAGCAGCAGGGCCAGCACAGCCACGATAGCGAGAAACTTTCTCATGGTAATTCCTCCTTTCTACAAGACTCGCTTCTATAATTTATGGTCAAGACTGCTGCAACACACCCATGACCAGGAAGCGCATACTGCGGTCTCTCTTCAAACAGGTGGACAGGATCAGTATCTTGTCGCCAAACTCCGGCTTGCTCTCCTCATCCAGCTGATAGAGCATATCCTTGTTGTTGTATATCCTGTTGAAGAAATCGTTGAACTCGCTCTCTTTGGAAAAATCGTAATGATAGAGGATATGGTCGTTGGAATACTCCGCACAGGCAAAGACCTTATATTCCAGCGTGGCGTCCGGCGTATAGATCTTGACGATATTGTTCTCCTTGTAGAACGCATCATCCACGAAATAATCGCGCAGTTTGCCAAACATCGCGCCGGAGTTCATCCGGTGGCCGTAAAGGATCGTGACCGGATCGTCGAACTGCCTGCTGTTGTACTTCCCCTCGGAAAAGATCGAGCCGTTGGCGGAATAGTTGCCGTCGCTGTCCCGATGCAAATAATAGTTGTCATCGCCGTCATGCTGGAGCACCGGGAAATCGATGACGGTGTTGTCGATGTGCAGCCAGGCGTATATCTCACTGTTGACGCTCTGCAGCTTGGCGAAGTCCACCGGGCTCACATAGGGCGTGGGCGTGGGGGTCGGCGCGGGCGTAGGCACCGCAGAGGGCTCCGGCGTGGGGGCCGCCGTAGGTTCCGGCGTGGCCGTCGGCTCAGCCGTGGGCGCCGGGGTCATCATCTCGGACAGTGTGGGCGGCGTATAGGCCGTATGGAGATAGATGTATGCACCGCAGCCGCAGGCCGCCAGCAGGCAAATAACGCCAAGTATGATAAATGCTGCCCGTTTTTTCATGAAAAACGCCCTTCGTTTTCGCGGATAAAGAATTGTGCGTTGTCCTCCAGCTGAAGGACCGCTCCCCGCCCCAATTTCCTTTCGACGAGCCCCAGGGCCTCACCCAGATCGGGGGCACGGGAGGATAGGTTGTGGGCGTCGGAGCCAAGAAATTGGATGCCGCCCTGTTTCAGCATGCCCAGCGCCTGGCGGGCTGTCCGCCGACTGAGGAAAAACTCGGCGTTGCACTGGATGAGCACGTCCAACTCCAAAAAACGCTGCATGGTCCTGCGGTCCTGGATGTGCATATACCGCTCGATGTGGGCCGCCACCGGCTGGATGCCCAGGCTGCGGATGGTCTGCACCTCCCGGAGCATCCGATCCGTCCAGCGGACGAAGGGCATCTCCAGCAGCAGCAGGTCCGTGCCCTCCAGGCACAGCCGCTCCAGCCCGTCCATCGCGCTCACGCCGCTGAAATAGTATACCTCGGCGCCAAGCAGTATCTCCGGCAGATCGTCCCGCCCGTCCATGGCCTGGCTCAGCCGCTCAAAGGCCTCCGCCCGGCGGCGCAGGAACCGCCCCAGGCTGTTCTCATGGGCATAGAAATGGGAGGTGGCGCATACGGTGTCCACACCGTAGGCAGCGCTCCGTTCCAGCATCTCCACCGACATATCCGCATTCTTGCTCCCGTCGTCTATGCCTGGGAGCACATGCATATGGAAGTCGGTCATCACCCGTTGTCAGAGCGGTAGTACCCGTTGCTGTAGTAATCCTTCTTGTAGTATCTCTTCTTATAATACTTGGACTCGGCCTCCTGGGCGCCGTTGAACACAAAGCCCAGGATGCGGGCATCCGCCAAACTGAGCTGGCGCATGGTATCCGCCAGGCCGCCCCGGACCGCGTGGCCCGCCCGGACCACCACCACCATGCCGTCCACCATGTGGGAGGCGATGACGGCGTCGGTCACGGCCGTGACCGGGGGCAGGTCCAGCAGTACGTAATCATACCGCTCCCGCAGCTTCTCCAGCAGGGTCATCATACGCTCGGAGCCCAGCAGCTCGGAGGGGTTGGGGGGGATATCGCCGGACACGATCACATCCACCGTGATCTCCTTGCCCTCCACCGTGGTCCGGAACTGCTGGATAGCGCTGCCGATGGTGTTCAGTCCCACCAGCAGGTTGGACAGGCCGGGCTTGGCATAAAGGCCAAGGCGCTTGGCCAGGGTGGGCAGACGCATATCGCCCTCGATGAGCAGGACCTTCTTCTCCGCCTCCGCGATGGTGTAGGCCAGGTTGATGGTCGTCAGGCTCTTGCCCTCGCCCCGGAAGGAGCTGGTCATGCCGATGACCCGGTTGGCGGACGCGCCGGAGAAGGAGAACATCAGGTTGGTACGCAGAAGTTTGTATGCCTCAGCGGAGGCAAAGTTCATATTGGGGCCGATCATGTATCGGCGTTCGGTCATCGCCTCGTTGGCAGTGCCCGTTACGTTCTTGTTCTTTTTAGCCATTGGTCTTGTCCCCTCCCTTTCTCACGCTGCCAGCCACCCGGGGCGCTTTCTCTGCGTCCGCGGAACGGGAGGCTTTGGCCGGACGGGGAGCGCCATCCGCCGGACGGGGCCGCTTCTGCGCGGGGGCCGCCGACTCCGCCTCGCTCCTGGCGGAGCGGGCCGCCTTGGCCGGACGGGACTGGGACTGCGTTGGCCTGGCCCTCTTTGTGCCGGAGTCAGACGACTGCGACGAGGATCGGCTGCTGTAATAGTCGCCGTAATTTCCCTTGCTCGCCTGCATCATATCCGGCACCACCGCCAGCAGCGGGATGCTGGGGTAGGTCTGGGTGAGGTAATCCTCCGAGCGGATGCTCTCGTCGAAGAGGTAGCGCAGGATGACGATCGCCGAGGCGAACACTAGGCCCACCAAAGCGCCGATCACCGTATTGACAGTGTAGCTGGGGGAGGTGCGATGCGAGGGGACCACGGCGTAGTCCACGATACGCACGTCGCTACCCTCCACGATGGAGGCGATCTTGTCCGGCAGCACCGCCGCGATGGTGTTGGCGATGTGCTCCGCCTCCGCCGGGCTGGGGCTGGTGACGTTGACCTCGAATATCTCGGTGGAGTTGACCGCTCCGGACTCGATCATGTCATAGAGCTCTTCATAGGTATAGGTAAGGTTGTCCTGGCGGATGATCTCCTCCAGGGTGTTGCGGCTCTTGAGGATGACCACATAAGTATCCACCAAGCTCTTGGCCGCGGTCAGCTCCGCAGAGGAGATGCTGAAAGAGGTGCTGCCCACGGAAAAGCTGGAGTTGTTGACATACATCAGCGCTGTGGCCGTGTATTGAGGGGTGATGAGGTAATAGGTGATGCCAAAGGCGGCGGCGGCCACCAAGAGGATGGATGCTATGATCGCCTTGGCGTGGTGCAACAGCACTTCTGCCAGTTTCAGCAGGTCGATCTCGATCTCGTCTGTTCCGGTCTGGTTGTTCGTCATGTCTCTCTCCTGATATGGATTCAACCCGCGGGCCACCGCCCTTTGGGTATAGCTGTACATAATCATACCACTATGACGATGGTATTATAATGCATCAGGCCCCAGTTGTCAACAATCTGTCCTCACTAACCCTTTGCCAACCTGCCCAAAAATGACACGGTCCGAGCGGCCGTCCCCCGGACAAGCCCACAATTCGACAAGCACGCGGCAAACAAAAGCCAGCCGCCGATCACGACCGCACCGCAATGAGCGCGAAAGCCCAGCGTAGCTTCCCTTCGCGCCCCGAAAGGAGTCGGCAGCAAAACAAAGCCGTCGCGAGAGCGTTTGCGCTCCCTCCGTTCCCCTGGGCTCCCGCGAAAGCCCAGCGGAAGTCCGTGCGGCTAGGATAGTCCACGCCGCCGACCTTCGTTCCCCAGGGCTCCCGCGAAAGCCCAGCGCAGCGGGTTTCGCGGGAAAAAGGAGAAAGGCTTCTGACCGATGGAGGAGCCCCGCTTGCGGGGATTCAACATCTTCAGAAGCCTTTCGACGTGGCAGCGGGAGAAGGATTCGAACCCTCACATACGGAGTCAGAGTCCGCTGTGCTACCTTTACACAATCCCGCTACGCTGGAACGGTGTGTATTATGCCATCATTTCCCGCAATTGTCAAGCGTTATCCGCAAAAAATTACCCTGTTTTTTGTTCCGCCTCCCTGTGCAGCCAGGCCAGCGCGTCGGCCAGGCTCCCCAGACCGTCCATGAGCCCACACCGCACCGCCTCCTCCCCGTCGATGATGCTGCCCACGTCGTTGGCCAGCTCCCCGGTGCGGAGCATATAGTCCAGGAACCGCTCCCGGGCGATATGGGAATTGGCTGTGACGAACCGGACGATCCGCTCCTGGGTCCGGGCGAAGTACTCATAGGTCTGGCTCACGCCGATGACGGTGCCGTTCATCCGCACCGGGTGGATGGTCATGGAGGCGGAGGGAGCGATGAAGCTCCGTTTCGCCGCCACGGCCAGGGGCACGCCGATGGAGTGGCCGCCGCCCAGCACCAGGGAGGCGGTGGGCTTTTTCATCCCGGCGATCAGCTCGGCAATGGCCAGCCCTGCCTCGATGTCCCCGCCCACGGTATTCAGCAGGATCAGCAGTCCCTGCACGTCCGGGGACTCCTCCACCGCCGCCAGCAGAGGCAGCACATGCTCGTATTTTGTGGTCTTGTTCTCCTCCGCCAGCACCTGGTGCCCCTCGATCTGACCAATGACCGTGAGCACCTGGATGGCGGAGGGCGCGCTGGTCCCCAGCTCTTTGATCTGCTCTGTCCTGACTTCATCCATAAAGATCACCCGAGGCCAGTTTTCCCGGCCCCGGGCGATTTTATGAGCATCCGTCAGCCGTTATAGGCCGCCTTCATGCATTTGTAGGTCATGTAGCAGTCCAGCTTCGAGGTGGTCTCGAAGGGCGCGTGCATGCTCAGCACGGGCACGCCCGCGTCGATGGTGTCGATGTCCCGGTCCGCCATGAAGCCCGCCACGGTGCCGCCGCCGCCCTGGTCCACCTTGCCCAGCTCGCACATCTGCCACACGACGCCTGCCTCGTCGCATATCCGGCGCATATAGGCCACCAGCTCGGCGGAGGCGTCGCTGGCGCCGGACTTGCCCCGGGAGCCTGTGAATTTGCAGAAGCCAACGCCGTAGTTGAGCCGGGCGGCGTTCTGCTTCTCGCTCACCTCGGGATACATGGGGTCGAAGGCCGCCGTCACGTCCGCCGAGACGCAGAAGCTCTTGGAAAAGCTCTCCTGCACCGCGCAGGTATCGCCGCACAGCTTGCCGATGAACCACTCGAAATTCTGGCTGCGCATGCCGGACACGCCCACGGAGCCGATCTCCTCCTTGTCCGCCAGGATGCACACCGCCGTGCGCTCCGGCGCCTCGGTCTCCAATATGGCCGCCAGCTCCGCAAAAGCGCAGACCCGGTCGTCCTGGCCATAGCCGCCGATCATGCTCCGGTCCAGACCCAGCTCCCGCACGTCAAAGGCGGGCACGATCTCCAGCTCCGCAGATATCAGGTCGGCCTCCGTGATGCCGTAGCGGTCGTTGAGCAGGCTCATCACCGCCAGCTTCACCCGGTCGGAGCCCTCTCCGGCGTAGGGCACGCTGCCCATCAGGATGCACAGCTTCTCTCCCTCGATGCCCTTGGCCATGGTCTTTCCCATCTGGTCCGTTGCCAGGTGGGGCAGCAGGTCCGTGACCACGAACTGGGGGTCGGCGCCGTCCCGGCCGATGACGATCTCCACCGTGGTGCCGTCCTTCAGCGCCGCCACGCCGTGCATCTCCAGGGGGATGGCCGCCCACTGGTATTTCTTGATACCGCCGTAGTAGTGGGTGCGGAAATAGCCCAGCTCCGTGTCCTCAAAGAGGGGATTCTGCTTCACGTCCAGCCGGGGGGAGTCCACATGGGCCGCCTCCACCACGAAGCCCTCGCACATGGGCTTTTTGCCGCCCACGGCCAACAGCAAGCTCTTGCCCCGGTTATCGAAGTATACCTTTTCCCCCGGCCGGATAGGTCCCTCCCCCAGCGGCTTGAAGCCCGCGGCCTGGGCCAACTTCACCGCCTGGGCCACCGCCTCCCGCTCCGTGCGGGCCGCGTCCAGATAGGCCATATACCGCCGGGCGTAGTCCTCCAGAGCCAGGCGCTCCTCCGGGCCAATGATGTCGTACCCGTTCTTCTGCTGATAAAACAGCTTCTCCTTCATCTCATCCATGGTGTTCATCCTCCAATATCCTGTCGAATAATTCGTCACAGGCCGCCCGGAACTGCTCCCGGGTGCCGTCGTTGTGCAAAGTATGATCGCAGTGTGCCGCGAAATAGCTGTCCGGCTTCTGGGCCCGGATGCGCATCTGGGCGTATTCCCGGCTGACCCCCTCCCGGGCCATGAGCCGATCGACGCGATCCCGCTCCGGGGCGGTCACCCCCACCAGGGCTTTGAACCGCTTTTCCAGAGATGTGCCGATCAGGTTGATGGCGTCCACAGCGGCATACCGCCCGCCCGCGGCGGCGTGCTGGGCCAGCGCCTCGTCGATGGCGGCGATCACGTATTTCTGGGTGATGCGGTCCAGCTCCGCCAGGGCCTTCGCGTCGGAAAAAACCGCCGCCCCCAGCTTCTTGCGCTGGAGAACGCCATCCTCTACCACACCGGGAAAGCGCCGCTCTATCTCTGAGAGCATGTCCTTGCAGCTCCGGCACAGATCATGATACACCGCGTCCGCGTCGATGACCAGCGCGCCCCGGTCCTTCAAGGCCTCCAAGGCCGTGGTCTTGCCCGCGCCTGTGCCACCGGTGACGCCCACCACCTGCAGCGCGCCGATCAGCGCCTCCCGGATATCCGCCGCGGGCAGCGCCCCTTGGCGCAGGATGCGATAGGGGGAAACGGACATATCCACCACGGTGCTCTCGGTGCCCAGCAGACAGGGCCCGCCGTCCACGATGGCCTCGATCCGCCCGTCAAAGTAGCCCGCCACATCCGCCGCCGTTTTGGGGCTGGGCGCGCCGGAGGGGTTGGCCGAGGGACAGGCCAGGGGCAGGCCGCAGTTTTTCAATATCGCCAGAGTCTTGTGGCTGTCCGGGCACCTGAGCCCCACTGTAGTCCCACCGGCCCGGGTGATCTCCGGTATTTTTTCGTCCGTCTCCACCACAATGGTCAACGGACCAGGCCAAAAGCGCGCGACCAGTATCCGGGCGCCCGCCGATACGTTCCGCCCGTACTCGTCCAGGGCCCGGGGACCCTCCACCAGCAGGCTCAGTGGCTTCACCGCCGGGCGGCCCTTCACCTCGTATATCCGCTCCACCGCGGCGGCGTCCAGACCGTTGGCGGCCAGGCCGTACACCGTCTCTGTGGGCACTGCCGCCAGGCCCCCTGCCTTGATGATCTCCGCAGCCCGGTCCATATCGTCTTTTATATATTCTGTGCGCATATCACTGGTTCCCGCTCTTCAGTCTCTCCGCCTGGTCGGCAGTGACGAGCCCGTCGATGAGCTCGTCCAGGTCCCCGTTCATGATGGCGTCGATCTTGTATAACGTCAGGCCGATGCGGTGGTCCGTCACCCGGCCCTGGGGAAAGTTGTATGTGCGGATGCGCTCGTTGCGCATGCCGGTGCCCACCTGGCTGCGGCGCTCGTCCGCCCGCTCCGCCGTCTGTCTGTCCCGCTCCGCCTGGGCCAGGCGGGAGGCCAGGATGGACAGGGCACGGTCCTTGTTCTTATATTGGCTGCGCTCGTCCTGGCACTCCACCACCGTGCCCGTGGGCAGGTGTGTCACCCGGATGGCGGAGGAGGTCTTGTTCACCTTCTGCCCCCCGGCGCCGGAGGAGCGGAACACGTCGATGCGTATCTGGCTCATGTCCAGCTTATACTCCACCTCGTCCACCTCCGGCAGCACCGCCACCGTGGCCGTGGAGGTGTGGATGCGGCCCTGGGTCTCCGTCTCCGGCACCCGCTGCACCCGGTGGACGCCGCTCTCGAACTTCAGGCGGGAATAGGCTCCCTCGCCCTCCACCACGAAGCTGACTTCTTTGATGCCGCCCAGGTCCGTCTCGCTGAGATTGGCGATGGAAACGCTCCAGCCCCGGCGCTCGGCGTACATGGCATACATCCTATATAACGCCGCGGCGAACAGAGCCGACTCCTCGCCGCCTACGCCGCCCCGTATCTCGATGATGACGTTCCGCCCGTCGTTGGGGTCCCTGGGCAGCAGCAGCACCTTCAGAGCCTGCTCCGCCTCCGGCAGCTCCCTGCGCACGTCCTCCAGCTCCTCCCGGGCCAGGGCCCGCAGCTCCTCGTCGCTCTCCGCCGCCAGCAGGGCCTCCGCCCCGGCCGCCGTGTCCCGCAGCCGCTTCACCGCCCGCCAGGCGGTGACCACGGCCTCCAGCTCCTTCTGCTCCCGGGCCAGGGCGGCGTAGGCCGCCGGGTCGGCGTAGGTCTCCGGGTCCGCCATCCGCGCCGCCAGCTTTTCGTATTTATCTTCGATCTGTAAAAGTTTTTCGTCCATCGGCAATACCAAGCATGCATTTATTCCAATGCTTTTAGCCCGTTATACAATTCATCGAATGATCTCTTCTTTGCACATCGGCCAAATGAGAGATCACGGTTTTCTCCGATTTCCAGCAAGAAACATTTTGCAAGTTCTTCCACTGTCTGCTCCAGTGTAGTGAAAAACTGCTGATATGCAAAATTCTGTGCCGTTGTCCCGTTTTCAAAAGCATTTGTTATGAGGGATTCCGTCACCTGATCCAGAGGATACATTTTCAGGTGCATCAACTCATGCACGATCACTTCTTCGAGATTTTCCTGATTCGGATTTACCGCATTTAACATCAGAATCGCTTTTCGATCGTCACAATCTATCTTGATGTCCCCGGTCTTTCGCCATGCAGGGTCTTCTACTAATTCAAGTTTTACATCCCATATCGGTGTAATGCGCAACTTGGTGCTGTATTTGTCCACCAAGCATTGTATCTCATTTTTTTGCATTCTGTGATCCCTCCAACTCCCGATTTGCCCCCTCACAGGGTCACCGGGCTGGTGCGCCAGTCCGAACCGCCCTTTCTCTCCTCCGCCGCCTCGCAGCCCAGCACATAGAAGTCCCGGGCGTCGGCGGTCAGGGCGAATATCTCCGCCGCCTGGCCCGTGAGGGTCTTGGCCCCGGCGGGCTTGTTCACGATGGGGATGCGTCCCTCCCGCACGGCCCGGCGCAGCAGGGTCCTGCCCCGCTCGGAGCTGGCCAGCAGCCGGGCATAGGGCGGCACCTGCCCGCCTATATCGGCCCGCACGCCCAGGGCAGCGCACACCGCCATCCGGCGCAAGCGGCTGAGGGGATAGCGCTTGGTCTTCACCGCCGACAGCACCCCCATCACGCTGCCCTCGGTGCGCACAGCCTTATACAGGCGGTTGCCCAGTCCCTCTGTGGCGTCCGGCAGGGCGCAGAAGTCCTCCTGGCGGAGCATCCGCAGCCGGGCCATCAGCGGCAGCTCCAGCCGCTCCATGGTCACAGGCCCCCGGCCCTCCCCCATGGCCCGGGCCATGGGCTTCATCACCGCGGCGGGCACGAAGGGCGCGATATCCTGCCCCGACTCCAGCATGGCGCGCAGCTGTCCGGCGCTGCGAATCTTCCCGCCGGAAAACTGGTCGTGCTGGCTCTCCCGGCGGACCGTTGTGACGGGCACCAGGGGCGAGCGCAGGGCGAAGATGGCCTTGAGATACTCCACCGCCAGGATGTTATTGGGGCTCTCCAGCAGCCGGGCCTGCTCCCCCAGGTCGGCGTGCAGCACCTTCTCCCGGGCGGCGGCAAAGGGCATGCCGTCCTCCATCTGGGCCTTGATGCGCTCTATGTTCTCCGGCTCCGACGCCGCCAGGGCCAGGGCCGTCAATGGCGCCAGGGACCCGGACTCGCTGCCGAAGCTCAGGTGCGTCACCACGCCCAGGCCGTCCAGCAGGCCCACCGCCCCCTGGGCGAACCGCTCCGCCGAGGCGGTGCACCAGGGCAGGGGCAGCTCGAACACCAGGTCCGCCCCGGCCAGGGCCGCCATCTCCGCCCGGACGTGCTTGTCAAAGCAGGCCGGACCGCCCCGCTGGACGAAATCCCCGCTCATGACACATACGATGGGGCTGTCCTCCCCCAGCAGCTCCCGGCTCTTGTTGAAATGCTCAAAATGCCCCAGATGGAAGGGGTTGAACTCACCCACCACGCCTATGACGTTCATTTTGCCGCCTCCCTCTTGCGTTTTTCCGAAAATGCGTTAAAATATATCCAGTCCTATGCTTCATTTTACACTTTTTTTATATTTTTACAAGACGAAAGGGGTCCATCATGAAAATTCTTGTGATCAACTGCGGCAGCTCCTCCCTGAAATATCAGCTTCTGGACATGGAGACGGAGACGCTCCTGGCCAAGGGCCTGTGCGAGCGCATCGGCATCGACGGCCACCTGAAGCATCAGCCTCAGAACGGCAAGGCCGTCTTTGACGAGGACATCGCCCTGCCCACCCACACCGAGGCCATCGCCGCGGTGCTGGATAAGCTGACCAGCGCTGAATACGGCGTGGTGTCCAGCATGGCGGAGATCGGCGCCGTGGGTCACCGTGTGGTGCACGGCGGAGAGAAGTTCGCCCAGTCCGTGGTCATCAACGACGACGTGATGGCCGCCATCGCCGAGTGCATCCCCCTGGCCCCCCTGCACAACCCCGCCAACATCACGGGCATCGAGGCCTGCAAGGCCGTCATGGGCGACGTGCCCCAGGTGGCCGTGTTCGACACCGCCTTCCATCAGACCATGCCCGGCAAGGCCTTCATGTACGCCATCCCCTATGAGTACTACACCGACCTGAAGGTCCGCCGCTATGGCTTCCACGGCACCAGCCACCGCTACGTATCCGCCCGGGCCGCCGAGATGCTGGAAAAGCCCCTGTCGGAGCTGAAGCTCATCTCCTGCCACATGGGCAACGGCAGCTCCATCTGCGCCATCGACGGCGGCAAGAGCGTGGACACCTCCATGGGCTTCACCCCCATCGCCGGCCTGCCCATGGG
>CANROZ010000041.1 GCA_947632365.1 uncultured Oscillospiraceae bacterium | reverse complement strand
GCCTGTATTCGGCCACACAACAGCCGTTGTATGCTTGAGACGATATTCTATATTACCTTCTCTTTTGCATTCAACGGCCTCAAGAATGAACAAGGAGGTCAAGGATATGCGATTCAAGATCGGATTCGGCTCGCTCCCCGGCCAGGCGCCCCAGCAGGCGCCCCAGCCAGGCGCCCCGGAGCCCCCGCACCCAGGCCGCGCCTGTGAAGAGCCTAGTGCAGGTGTACTTCCCCAGACGGGATTTGACCCTGAGCTACTATAACGACGCCTTCGACCTGCACCGGGGCGACCGGGTATTCGTGGAGGGTAAGCTGGAAGGTCTGCCGGGCCGTGTGACGGCGGTCAGCTACAACTTCAAGATCCGGCTGGCCGATTATAAGCGCGTCATCGCCCTGGCGGACACGGATGTGCGGGGCCAGTTCTACCCGGCTGGGTCCCACCTAGTCACCTTTGACGCCGACGCCCTGGCCCCGGAGAAGGTGCGCACCTGGTTTTTGCCCCCGACGGCTGAGGACGGGGCTTACATCGTCGGCCAGGACGGGGCCTCTTTCCCCCTGTCGGACCTGTCCTCCCTGGGGGCGGACATCGCCGTGGCGGAGCGGGGACAGAAGTATTACGCTGAGAACCGGGTAGCCTATCTGGTTCTGGACGGCGCCAGCGGTTGCGCCATTGTGGAGGGCACCAAGCCCTATGAGGTGGAGTTTACCTACGCCGACGGCCAGGTCAGCGGCCTTGTGTGCCCCTGCTATTGCAGCTGTCCCTGCAAGCACCAGGTGGCCGTGCTGCTCCAGCTTCGGGAGACCCTCTCCCTGCTGGAGGAGCGGTACCCGGACCGCTATGCCCCCGGCGGCCGCTTCGCCGCCGTGAGCAAGGGCGCCTTTCTCACCTGTGTGCTGGACGGCCGGGAGGACATGTGCCTGACCCTGTCCTGAAGGCCCCAGGCGCAAAGCGCCGCCTCAAAAGGGCGGCGCTTTTTCACAGCCGGGCACGCAGCTTTTGCAATATGGTCTCGTCGGCGGGGCAGAACTCGTACTGCGGTATCTCCGCCGGGCTTATCCAGGCCAGGGCGTTGTGCTCCAGGAGTTTTGGCTCCCCGGCGGCCACGGCGGCATGAAAGAGCGTCAGGTGCACTGTGATATCCGGGTACGTGTGGGTCACGGCCATGAACTCGTCCCCCACGGCCAGCTCTATGCCCAGCTCCTCCCGGCACTCCCGCACAAGGGCCTGCTCCTTTGTCTCCCCCGGCTCCACCTTGCCGCCCACGAACTCCCACAGAAGTCCCCGGGCCTTGTGCGCAGGGCGCTGGCAGATGAGGAACCGCTCCCCTTCCCATATGAGCGCTGCCACCACTTCCACCATATCCGTCCCTCTCTTTCCCGTTTTCAGCCCTATTGTAGCACATCCCACATTGAAAATCACCCGATCCCGGGCTATAATGTGGGGTGAAACTATCTGCGACGAGGTATCCCATGGACCGAAAGAAAAACGACCCCGGCGCCATCCAGGTCCGGGGCGCGAAGGTACACAATCTGAAGAACATCGACGTGGACGTCCCCCTGCACCGGATCGTGGGCATCGCGGGGGTGTCCGGCTCGGGCAAATCCTCCCTGGCCCTGGGGGTGCTGTACGCGGAGGGCTCCCGGCGGTATCTGGAGAGCCTGTCCACCTATACCCGCCGCCGGATGACCCAGGCGGCCGCCGCCCAAGTGGACGAGGTGCGATACATCCCCGCGTCCCTGGCGCTGCACCAGCGGCCGGGGGTGCCCGGCATCCGCAGCACCTTCGGCACCTCCACGGAGCTTTTAAATTCCCTGCGGCTCATGTTCTCCCGCCTGGCCAGCCACCGCTGCCCCAACGGCCACTATCTGGAGCCCACGCTGGACGTAGCGGCGGAAAAGCCCATGATCTGTCCGGCGTGCGGCGCGCGTGTCACCCCGCCGGGGGCCGAGATGCTGGCCTTCAACAGCCAGGGGGCCTGCCCCACCTGCGGCGGCACGGGCGTGGTGCGCACCGTGGACCGCTCCACCCTGGTGCCGGACGAGTCCCTGACCATCGACCAGGGGGCGGTGGCGCCCTGGAACAGCCTCATGTGGTCGCTGATGACCGACGTGTGCCGGGCCATGGGCGTGCGCACGGACGTGCCCTTCTCGGAGCTGACCGAGGCCGAGCGGGATATCGTCTTCAACGGCCCGGCGGAGAAAAAGCACATCCTCTACCGCTCCAAGAGCACCGAGGAATTTGCCGAGCTGGATTTCACCTACTTCAACGCCGTCTACACCGTGGAGAATGCCCTGGCCAAGGTCAAGGACGAGAAGGGCATGAAGCGGGTGGAGAGATTTCTGCGGCAGGACGCGTGCCCGGACTGCGGCGGCACCCGCCTGTCGGAGGCGGCCAGGGCGCCCCGCCTGCGGGGCATCTCCCTGGCGGAGGCCTGCCAGATGACGCTGGCCCAGCTCATCCAGTGGGTGCAGGGCGTGCCCGGCTCCCTGCCCGAGCCCATGCGCCCCATGGCGGAGAGCATATGCGGCGCTTTCCAGGCCACCGCCCGGCGGCTGGTGGACCTGGGGCTGGACTATCTGACCCTGGACCGGGCCGCGTCCACCCTCTCCACCGGGGAGCGGCAGAGAGCGCAGCTGGCCCGGGCCGTGCGCAACCGCACCACCGGGGTGCTCTACGTGCTGGACGAGCCCTCCATCGGGCTGCACCCGGCCAATCTGGAGGGGCTCACCGGAGTGATGGACGATCTGGCGGCGGACGGGAACTCCATCGTGCTGGTGGACCACGACGTGAACGTGCTGCGCCACGCGGACCACATCATCGAGTTGGGTCCCGGGGCCGGGGCGGACGGCGGACGGATTCTCGCCCAGGGCACGGCGGCGGAGCTCTCCGCCGACCCGGCCTCCAAGATCGGGCCCTATCTGGCCCCGGACGCCCGGCCCGTACTGCGCCAGCGCGCCGACCCGGCCGATTTCTTCTCCCTGGGGACCATCACCATGCGCACGGGCCCCATCCACACGGTACAGCCGCTGACAGTGTCCATCCCCAAGGGGCGGCTCACAGCGGTGACGGGGGTGTCTGGCTCCGGCAAGACCACCCTGATCCTGGAGAGCCTCATCCCCGGCCTGGAGGCCGCCGCCGCGGGCCGCCCCCTGCCGGAGCATGTGCTGGCGGTGGAGGCCCCGGGCATCCGCCAGGTCAAGCTCATCGACGCCACCCCCATCGGCGTCAACGTCCGCTCCACCGTGGCCACCTACGCGGACGTACACGACGAGCTGCGGAAGGTATACGGCCGCACGCCCGACGCCAGGGACCGTGGGTATAAGGCGGGGGACTTTTCCTACAACACCGGGTCTTTGCGCTGCCCCACCTGCGACGGCACGGGCAGCATCAGCCTGGACGTGCAGTTCCTGCCGGATGTGGACATCCCCTGCCCCGACTGCGGCGGCAGCCGCTACAGCCGCGCGGCCTATGACATCGTCCGCCAGCGAAAAGACGGCAGGCGCCTGTCCCTCCCGGCGCTGATGGCCATGAGCGTGGACGAGGCGCTTGCCGCCTGTGATGATCTGAAGACGGTGCACAGCCGTCTCTCCCTGCTCCACGACGTGGGGCTGGGGTATCTGACCCTGGGCGAGCAGACCCCGGGGCTGTCCGGCGGGGAGGCCCAGCGGCTGAAGCTGGCCAGCGAGATGGGCCGGGGCCAGAGCGGGAGCCTGTTCGTATTCGACGAGCCCACCATCGGGCTGCACCCGCTGGACGTGCAGAGCCTGATGAGCGTTTTCCAGACCCTCATCGACCAGGGGGCCACGGTGATCGTGATCGAACACGACCTGGACCTGATCCGCAACGCCGACTACATTGTGGATATGGGCCCCGGCGGCGGCTTCCAGGGCGGCCGCGTCGTGGCGACGGGCGCCCCGGATGAGATACGCGCCTGCCCCGAGAGCGTGACGGGGCGGTATCTGTGATCTCAGAACAAAGCCTTCAGCTTTTCCCAGAACCCCGTCTCCTCCTCCGGCTCCGGCGGCTGTGCCGCCGGGGTCGGTTTTTCTATGGGCCGGGTGCGGATGACGAACTGGACCGAGCGGACGGCGGTGTTCTTTTCCGAGACGAAGGAGCTTATTTCCCCGCTGCCGCCTCCGGTGACGGAGCTGAGCAGCCCGTCGATTTCTTCCTGTATCTTCCCGTCCATGCCCTCCGTCTCCGCGGCCATCTGGGCGGTGCCGTCCTCCAGCTCCGCCGCGCCCTCGCCCAGGGCGTTGATGCCCTCCACCAGGGCGCCCACGCCGCCGTTCAGCTCCGACGCCCCCGACGACAGGGTCCCGGAAGCCTCATACACCGAGGAGATGCCCCCGGCCAGGTCCGCCGCGCCGCCGTAGAGCGCCGCCGCCCCCGAGGCCAGCTCCGCGCTGCCCGCAGCCAGGTCCGACGCCCCCGGCGCCAGCGCGTCATACCCGTCGCAGGCCGCCGAAACGCCGTCGGTATAGTCCCGGATGCCCTGGTCCAGGAGCGTGTACTGGCTCACCAGCTCATCCACCCCGGACTTCAGCGTCCCCAGACTCCCGGTGAGACCCTTCAGCATTTCGAGATAGCCCCCGGCCGCCGCCAGCTGCTGCTGGAGCGCGTCGGTGTCGATGCCGCCCGCGGCGGCGGCCAGGTTCATCAGCGCGGTGGCATAGGCGCCGATGCCGCCTTCCAGCGTGGACAGCACGCCCCCCAGCTGCTCCCGCAGAGGGTCCTCCGGTCCCAGGCCGCTGATGATCCCATTCAGGGCGCTATAGGCGTTCTGGAAGGTGCCCAGGGCGGAGCCCAGGGTCTGGCTCAGGCCGCTCATGCCGGAAAGGGCGCCGGACACGCTGTCCAGCTGGCCGCTCAGGGTCTCCAGCATGGCGGACATATCGGCGATGTCCTCGTCGGATATCCCACCGTCGGCCAGGCCGTTTTGGAGCGTTTGCAGCCCAGACAGCACCGCCGCGGAGCCGTCCCGGAGGGCGCCGGACTGCTCGTTCAGCGCGCCAAGGCCCGCGCCAAGCTGGTCCAGGCCGCCCTTCAGCGCCTGGGCCCCCTCGCTCACCGACCCGGCCCCGGTGCTGACGGAGTACGCCCCGGACCGGACGGAGGAGCCGCCGCTTTGCAGGGCCGCCGCGCCGCTCTGCAAAGCCGCCGCGCCACCCGCCAGCTTATCCGCCCCGGAGGCAAGTTCGCCGCCTGCGCCGTCGGCCAGTTCCGCCACGCCGCCGGACAGCGCCGCCGCCCCCTCGTTGAGCGCGCCCACCGCATCCGTCAGCTGGCCCACCTTGCCCAGCAGCGCCTCGTCGTCCACCTCCACGTCCAGGGACAGGGGCACGCCGTTGATGGCCGCCGCCTCCATCTCAAAATCCGTCACATCCGCCGTAAAGGAGATATCCGCCCCCCGGCCCGGCAGAATGGTATAGGTCAGCTGCTTGTCGCTGCCCACATTGGCCGCCGTGGCGCCCTCTGCCCGGATGTTCCGACACCGGGCGGTGTCCAGGGTGAAGGAGGCCTGCAGGGCGTAGTTTTCAAAGAAATCCCCCGGGCAGCGGGGATTTTCCCGCACGGTCAGACGCACCTTAAGCGCGCCGGAGCGGCCCGCCAGCGCGGCGGGGTCCGTCTCCGCCCCGTCCAGATAGTACGCAAGGTCGATGATCCAGGGCATCTCCCCATTGTGCAGCCGCCCCTCGTAATAGAGCCGCCCCGCCCCGGCGTCGATGGTCACCCGGTCCCCCTGCTGGATCACCGGGTCCGTGGTGGTCATGTTGCGCACGCTCTCATAGTCCCCGTAGTCCACGATCTGTCCCGGCTGGTCCAGATCGAAGATATTCACCACGTCCACCATCTCTGTCTGTCCGGCGGGAGAAAGATTTATGTAAACCACTTCCTCCTTCTCCGGCGTCTCCGGCGCGGCGGCGGCCCGTACGGGGACCGCGGGCAGCGTCAGGGCCGCGGCCAGCAGCCAGGCAAGCGCTCTGTTTTGTCTCATGCCGGGACCCCCCTTTGCTTTTCATGTTTGTGGGGCACTTTTCGCCGCCGTCCCATCACCAGCCGATCCGTGCCCGTCAGCAGGCCCGGCAGGACGAACAGCACGATGCACAGCGAGAAGATGGCGCCCCGGCCCAGCAGCAGCCCCATCTCCGCCAGCAGGCGGTTGGAGCTGATGAAGCCCATCAAAAGCCCCACCACCGCCAGCACGCTGCCGGAGGTGAGGATGGACACGGCGGTGTCCGCCACGGTCTTCACCAGGGCCTCCTTCTTGGGCAGCGCCTCTCGGTTCTCCCGGTAGCGGTCCGTCATGAGGATGGCGTAATCCACCGTGGCCCCCAGCTGGATGGAGCTGATGATGAGATAGGTGATGTAGAAAAGGGGCGTGCCCCGGAAGTAGGGCACCGCCAGATTGAGCCAGATGGCCGTCTCGATGGCCAGCACCAGCAGCACGGGCAGCCACGCCGAGCGCATGGTGATGAGCAGCACCAAAAACACCGCCCCCACCGCCACCAGATTCACCTTCATCAGGTCGGAGGTGACCGTATCCATCAGATCATAGGTGCTGACACCCTGGCCCGCCAGATAGGTCTGGCCCGGCCAGTAGCTGTCCGCCACGGCCCGGATGGCCTCCACCAGGGCAAAGGTGTCCTCCCCCTCGTAGGGCACGTCCACCGACAGCACCATGCGGCTGTAGTCCTCGCTCATCAGCAGGGACAATGTGGCCTCGTCCAGATACTCCAGGGGTATCTCCGCCCCGGCCATATCCACATAGGAGATGATGCTGGTCACATGGGGCAGCGCGTGCAGGTCCCGGCTCAGGGCAGTCTGCTTCGCCGTGTCCCGGCCCGGCACCAGCAGCACGTAGGTGTCGCTCTCCCCGAAGGTGTCCTCGATGGCCTGGGTGTCCAGGGTATATTTTGCCTCCGGGCCGAACATCCGCCCGGAGCCGTAATAGAAATCGTTGGCGTGGGAGGCCAGAAAGGCGGGCGCGATGACCACCAGAAACAGCACCGCCAGCGGCACCGTGACGCGCCGCACCACCCTGCCGAAGCCTGTGAAGCCCGGCGTCAGGGGGCGGTGACGCATCCGGTCCGCCAGGGGGCAGGCCGTCAGCATCAGACAGGGCATGAAGAAAAAGGCGGTGAGCAGGCTGATAGCGATGCCCTTGGCCAGAGCCAGGCCCAGGTCCGCCCCCAGGCGGAAGCGCATCAGCACCAGCGCCGCGAAGCCGATCACCGTGGTCAGGCCACTGGAGAGGATGGAGCTGGTGGACAGGCACAGGGCGTCCACCATGGCCTCCCGGTCCGTTTTGCCCGGAGCCCGGCACTCCTCGAACCGATGGAGCAGGAACACGGAATAGTCCAAACTCACCGCCATCTGCAGGATGCTGCCCGAGGCGTTGGTGACGAAGGAGATGTCCCCGAAGATCAGGTTGGTCCCGCCATTGAGGACCACCGCCACCCCCAGCCCCGCCAGCACCAGCAGCGGCTCCAGCCAGGAGGTGGTGGTGAAAGCCAGCACCACCAGGGCGAAGGCCACGCCAAAGGCCCCGATGAGCTGCACCTCGCCCATGGTCCCGGTTGCGGAGTTGGCCATGGAGATGGCGGTCCCGGTCATGGCCCCCTCCGGGCCGATGATGTCCTCCATGGCCGCCGCAGCCTGCACATAGTTGTTTTCGTCCACCGTGACGGAAAACAGCGCCGCCCCATCCCGGTAATAGGTGCGCAGGGTGTCCTGGTCCATGGCGGCCAGGGGAACGGTCACATCCGCCGCGTCGTCCAGCCAGGAGACGGACAGCACCCCCTCCGCAGCGGCCAACCGCGCTTTATATTCCAGCGCCTGGGGGATGGTCACGTCCCGGACCATCACCCGAGCGTTGGGGATGCCGCCGGGAAACTCCTCCCCCATCACCTGGATGGACACGGTGGAGGGGCTCTCCGGCGGCAGATATTGATTGATGTCGTAGTTGACCCGCACCAGGCGCTTCAAGCCCAGGCACACGAGGCACGCCAGGATGAACAGCGCCAGCACGGTCCGGCGGTGGGCCGTCACGGCCGAATACATCCTGCGCATATCCATCCCTCCTCTGCGGTTTTCTCCCTCTAACGGTCCTTATTATAGTCCCCCGCCGGACGTTTTTCAATGGACGCTTTTGCCCATGTGTGCAAAAACCGCCTCCCTCCGGTCGGAGGGAGACGGGACCTATCAGCGGTGCATGGCCATGGGTCTTTTCTGCCGGGGCGCGCTGTCCCGGGGCTGGGCGCAGGCCAGTGGGCAGGCCACCGCGCTCAGCGCCGCCGCGGCCAGCACGTCCAGCACGGAGTGCTGCTTGACGAAGAGCGTGGACAGGCATATGAGCGCCGTCTGGGCCCCAAAGAGGAGCCGCCAGCCGGGTCGGTCAAAGCCCCGGGCGTCCCACAGCCCCACCGATACCGCCACCGCCCCCAGCACATGGATGGAGGGGCAGACGTTGGTGTTGGTGTCAAAGGCATAGAACCAGGCCGCAAACCGGGTCATGACGTTGTCCCGGGGAAAGACCCGGGGGCGGAGGTGCTGGCAGGTGGGCCAGAGTATGTAGATGACAAGGGTGACGGCGTAGGTGAGGATGATGAAGCGCATCATCCGCCGGAAGGCGGGCACGTCGTAGAAAAACGTATAGGCCAGTCCCCCGATCAGGTACACGAACCAGAAGAGATAGGGGAGAAAGAACCACTCGTTGAAGGGGATCAGCTTATCCAGAGCGCACTGGACGGTATAATACCGCTCCGCCACCCAGCCCCGCTCCAGCAGGGCGAACAGCAGCCCGTGGACGGGCCAGTACAGCAGCAGCAGTATATGCCGATAGGCGGGGGTCCTTACGGTGCTCAGCCGCAGGCCCCGGTAATCATACGGCTCCAACTTTCCCATGGACTGGCTCCTCCCTCTCCACGGCGTCCGTCCGCTCCAGCCTCGCCGCCAGGCGGAGCAGCCGGGGACGGTTGTAGCGCTGGATCATGATGAACGGCACATTCCCCGCCGCATATACGATCACGATGAGCGCGGACTCCAGGTCCGGCTCATGGAAGAACACAGGCAGGCTCAACAGGATCAGCGCCGTATGTATGATCTCCGCCACGCATGTCTCCTGCACCAGCAGTTCCACCTGCTCGCAGGAGGGGTCTGTCAGCGCCTTCCGGGGCAGGGCGTGCAGATATTTGCTCATATCCGGGACTTTGCTTTTCCATTTGCGGATGCGAAAACGGTCATAGAATCGCCCGCCCCGCTCAAAGGCATAGGGTCTGAAGGGGAACACATCCGTGCGGAAACGCCGGGGGATGCACGCGCCAAGCAGGTTGGACAGCAACCCCACCACCGCAAAGTACACCAGGCTCCGCCATAGCTTCCTCATCCGACAGCCTCCTCCCGAACCGTCAGCAGCTCCCATATCTCCTCCGCGGCGTCGCCATGCTGGCGCACCGCCGCGCTCATTTTTTCCAGTGCCGTGCCGTCGCTCAGCAGGGCCAGGCATTTGTCCGCCAGCTCCTCCGGGCCCGGCGCCGTCACCGCGCCGCCCAAAGCGCAGAAGTGGCGCAGGTTGGGCTCCTCACAGGCGGCCACCGCGTCCACCAGGACCATGGGCAGCCCCTTCACCGCCGCCTCCGACACGCTCACCCCGCCAGGCTTGGTGAGATAGAGGTCGGCGCTGTCCATCAGCAGGCCCATCTCGTCACAGTAGCCGAACACCCGTATGTTCCGCCGTCCGCCGTATTCCCGGGCCAGCTTTTTGTACACGTGCTCGTTGGTGCCGCACACCACCGCCATGGCACAGTCCGGGGGCAGTCTGTCCGCCACCGTGGCGGTCAGCTCGTCCAGATGGCCACAGCCCATGCTGCCGCACATGGCCAGCAGCATCCGCCCCTCCGTGGGCAGGCCCATGGCCGCCCGGGCCGCCCGCTTTTCCGCGCGGGTCATGAACTGCCGCCGCACCGGGACCCCCGCCGTCACGGAGATGCGCTCCGCCGGGATGCCCGCCGCCTCAAATTCCAGGGCCACCGACTCGTCCGGCACCAGGTAGCGGTCCATCAGGCACTTGTCCGCGAAGGGACTGCAGGTGTAGTCCGTGGCGATGAACCAGCTGTTCCACTCCTCGTCGGGGTGCTGCCGCCGCATCTGGGTCACCATCAGCGCCGCGAACACGTGGGGGCAGATCAAAAGATCGTACCCCTCCTCCGCCACGAACTGGTGCAGCCGCTCCGACCCCGAGGCCAGCAGACGCCCCACCAAATGGGCCTCCTCGCTGCCGGCGGGGTGCTGCTCCAGGAGCCTGTAGCTCACCCGCCAGGCGCCGGGCATATGCCGATAGATGCGGGTGTGCCAGCGGCAGATGGTCTCCGAGGCCTTCTCCGACACAAAGGACAGCGCGTCCGTGATGCGGCACGGCGTCCCATGTCCCTCAAAGACCTCCCGCACAGCCTCGGCCACGGAGTTGTGGCCCTCCCCGGTGTTGCAGGTCAATATCAACGCTTTCATGCAGTTTCCCTCAAAACAAATTCCCGCCCTTGCGCTTTCTCAATTTATAATAATGCACTTTCACGCCTTACTGTGTCAATGGGAGAAATCCACAAAAAATCATAGAGAAAATAAGGGAAAATAATGAAAGCCCGGCCAAAGCCGGGCCTTCCGTCACGGCAGGAGCGCCTTCAGCTTCTCCAGCCGGGCCAGGGCCTGGTCCATGGTGTCCTTCTGCCGGGCAAAGTGGAAGCGGATCAGGTTGTTCACAGGCTCCTGGAAAAAGCTGGAGCCCGGCACGGCCGCCACGCCGATCTGGCGTATCATCCACTCGCAGAATTGCAGGTCCGTATACCCCGCGAATTGGGGCAGGTCCAAAAAGTCCTGGATGTCCACCAGCACGAAATAGGTCCCCTGGGGCACGTTGTGCTTCAATCCGATCCGGTCCAGGCCCGCCAGGAAATAGTCCCGCTTCTCCGTATACAGGGCGTTGAGCTCCGCATAATAGCTGTCCGGCAGGGACAAGGCCGCCACCGCCGCCTCCTGCAAAGGCGCGGCGGCCCCCACCGTGAGAAAGTCGTGGACCTTCCGGGCCGCCTCCGTCACCCAGGCCGGGGCGATGAGATAGCCCAGCCGCCAGCCCGTGGCGGAGAAAGTCTTGGACAGGGAGTTGCAGGTGATGGTGTGCTCGAACATCCCCGGCAGGGCGGACATGTACACATGCTCCGCCGGGGCGTATACCAGGTGCTCGTACACCTCGTCGGTGACGGCGAAGGCGTCGTATTTTATGACCAGCGCCGCAATGGCCTCCAGCTCCTCCCGGGTGAACACCTTGCCGCAGGGGTTGGAGGGGTTGCAGATGACGATGGCCTTGGCCCCGGCCTGAAAGCCCCGCTCGATCTGGGCCAGGTCGAAGCTGTAATCCGGCGGCGTCAGGGGGATGTAGATGGGCTCGGCGCCGGACAGCACTGCGTCCGCGCCGTAGTTCTCATAGAAGGGAGAGAACACCATCACCTTGTCCCCGGGGTTGCAAATGGTCATCATAGCGCACATCATAGCCTCGGTGCTGCCGCAGGTGACCACGATCTCGCTGTCCGGGTCCACGGTGCGGCCGATGGCCCGGCTCTGTTTGGCGGCCAGGGCGTCCCGCAGGTTCTTGGCTCCGAAGGTGACGGAGTACTGGTGTGGCCCCTCGTGGGCCACCTGGGCCAGGCGGTCCAGCATGACCTGGGGCGGGTCGAAATCCGGGAACCCCTGGGAGAGGTTGATGGCCCCGTATTGGTTGCAGATGCGGGTCATCCGGCGGATGACCGAATCGGTGAAGGTGCCTACTCTGTCGCTCAGTCCCGGCATATGCTCGTCTCCTCCTGCAGATAATACTCTCTCAGCCTGGCGATCTCGTCCGGCCCCAGGCCCAGAGCCATCTCCAGATAGCTCTCCACGGAGCCGTACTCGATCAGTATGCAGTCAAAATAATACCTGGCGTTGACCTCGAACACGGGGAACACCTCCCCCATCAGGGCCAGCTCCTCCTCCGACGCCCGGGCCAGGCGCATGGCCTCCAGCTGCTTTTGGGCGAACTGATTGGTGAGCAGATACTCCCCGATGGCCGTCTGCTGGTCAAAGCCCAGGGCGCTGAGCAGCAGCATGGCCGCCGCCCCGGTGCGGTCCTTGCCCTGGCTGCAATGCCACAGCACGGGCCGCCCCTCCGATGCCAGCAGCTTCCGGAAAAAGGCGGCGTAGGCCTCGATGGCCGTGGGGTGCAGGCTCAGCAGCCGATAGAACTCGTGAAACACCTGCCGCACCTCCCGGGGCACGGTGCTCTTGATGGGGATGACCGCCTCCAGGTCCGGCACCGGGGGCAGCCATATATTCTCCGCCCCGGGCACCGCCTTGTCCGGCCTGCGCTCCCGCTCCCGGCGGTCCCGCATATCCACCACCAGGGCAAAGCCCATATCCGCCAGGCGCTCTACGTCCCCCGCCGAGGCATGGCCCAGATGGCCGGAGCGCAGCAGAACGCCCTGTTTCACCCGGGCCCCGTCGGGGCGCGTAAGGCCTCCCAGGTCCCGGAAATTCTCGATGCCGTCAAATTCGTAAAACATTATGTACCGTGCTCCGTCTCGTAGGTCTGGCACCACCGCTTCACGCAGCAGTCCTCACATCTCGGCGCCCGGGCCGAGCACACCGCCCGGCCGTGGTAGACGATCCGATGGCAGAAATCGGAGCAGCCCTCCGCCGGGAGGATGGCCCGCAGGGCCGACTCTATCTTCACCGGGTCCTTCATGCCGTCCACCAGGCCCATCCGGTTGGAAAGGCGGATGCAGTGGGTATCCACCACCACGCTGCCCGGCTTGCGGTATACGTCCCCTAAGATGAGATTGGCGCTCTTGCGTCCCACGCCCGGCAGCTTCAAAAGGTCCTCCATATTATCCGGCACCACGCTGCCAAAATCCTCCACCAGCATCCGGGCCGCGCCCACGATGTCCCGGGCCTTGCCGTGATAAAACCCGCAGGAGCGGATGAAGGGCTCCACGTCCTCCGGCTCCGCTGCCGCCATGGTGGCCGCGTCCGGGAACCGGGCAAACAGCGCCGGGGATATCATATTCACCCGCTCGTCGGTGCACTGGGCGGCCAGGCGCACCTGCACCAGCAGCTCCCAGGCCCCGTTGTGGTCCAGCGTACAGTCCGCCAGGGGATACTCCGCCGCCAGGGCTTGTACGATATGCTCCACCTGCTCCGCCGTTCTCACGGTCATCCCACCTTCCTGTCGTCTCTGGGGAAAATCTTATCATGGCCTGTTGCAAAATGAAAGTGGTTTTACTATAATTTGTACATCTTCACAAAAAAGGACCTGACACTATGTACCGTCCCTTTGCAGATGAATTTCGGCCCCAGACTCTGGACGACGTGTTCGGCCAGGAGCATATCCTCGGCCCGGACGGCATGCTGCGGCGCATCGCCGACAGCGGCCAGATCCCCTGCATGATCTTTTACGGCCCCTCCGGCACGGGCAAGACCACCGTGGCCCGGATCATCGCCCAGCGCACCGACCGTCCCCTGCGGCGGCTGAACGCCACCACCGCGGGCCTGGCGGACATCAAGGCCATCATCGAGGAGCTGGACACCCTCCTGGCCCCGGAGGGGGTGCTGCTGTACCTGGACGAGATACAGTACTTCAACAAAAAGCAGCA
>CANROZ010000040.1 GCA_947632365.1 uncultured Oscillospiraceae bacterium | reverse complement strand
TCGAACTTGCCGGAGGCGTCGGTGCGCATGCCCAGGGCGATGGCGGTCTTGCGGATGGAGGTGCCGTTGAAGTTGGCCGACTCGAACACGATGGTGGCGGTGTCGTCCACGATCTCCGAGTTGCCGCCGCCCATGACGCCCGCCACGCCGATGGGCTTTTCAGCGTCGGCGATGACGAGCATATTAGGAGTGAGCTTGCGGATGTTGCCATCCAGGGTCATCAGGTCCTCGCCAGGCGCGGCCCGGCGGACCACGATCTTGTTGCCGCCCACACAGCTGTAGTCAAAGGCGTGCATGGGCTGACCGTATTCCTGCATCACGTAGTTGGTGATGTCCACGATGTTGTTGATGGGCCGGATGCCGCAGGCGCGCAGACGCTGCCGCAGCCAGGCGGGGGAGGGCTCGATCTTGATGTTCTTCACCATCCGGGCGGTGTAGCGGGGGCAGAGCTCCGGCTCGTCGATCTGGACAGTGAGGTATTTATTGATGTCGTCCCCGGAACCCTTCACCTGGGGCTGGCGGTCCTTGAACTCCGTTCCGAAGGTGGCGGCGGCCTCCCGGGCCAGGCCGATGATGCTCAGGCAGTCCGGGCGGTTGTTGGTGATCTCAAATTCCACCACGCTGTCCCCCAGGCCCAGGACCTTCTTGATATCGTCACCGGGCTCGCAGGGCTCCTGCATGATGAAGATGCCGTTTTCGATGGCGTAGGGATAGTCGTGGGTATCCAGGCCCAGCTCCGCCAGGGAGCAGAGCATGCCCTCGCTCTCCACGCCCCGGAGCTTGGAGGTGTGTATCTCCACGCCGCCGGGGAGCTTGGCCCCGTCCAGGGCCACGGGGACCATATCGTTCACGGACACGTTCTGGGCGCCTGTGACGATGGTGAGGGTGTGGGCCTGCCCCGCGTCCACCTTGCACACCCACATGTGGTCGGAGTCCGGGTGGGGGCTCATGAAGGTGACGCATCCGGCCACCACGTTCTCGATGCCAGCCCCGGTGACGGACACGCCCTCCACCTTGGAGCCGGACATGGTCATGCCGTCGCAGAACTCCTTGTCGGAGACCGTGACGGTCGTATAGTCATTCAGCCACTGTCTTGAAAGATCCATTTCTCTTCAACCTCCTCAGAACTGCTCCAGGAATCGGACGTCGTTTTCAAACAGCAGCCGCAGATCGCTGATGTTGAAGCGGAACATGGCCAGACGGTCCGAGCCGAAGCCAAAGGCGAAGCCGGAATACTTGTCCGTGTCGATGCCGCAGCCAGCCAGCACCTTGGGGTGGACCATGCCGCCGCCCAGCAGCTCGACCCAGCCCTCGCCCTTGCAGACGGGGCAGCCCGCGCCGTGGCACTTGAAGCACTCCACATCCATCTCGCAGCTGGGCTCGGTGAAGGGGAAGTGGTGGGGACGGAACCGGGTGCGCAGATCGTTGCCGTACAGGCGGTGCACCAGCTCGTTGAGGGTTCCCTTCAGGTCGCCGAAGGTGATGCCCTCGTCCACCACCAGACCCTCGATCTGGTGGAACATGGGGCTGTGGGTGGCGTCCACCTCGTCCTTGCGGTAGACCCGGCCCGGGGCGATGATGCGGATGGGAAGGGGATGGGTCTCCATCACGTGTATCTGCACGGGGCTGGTCTGGGTGCGCAGCAGCACCTGGTCGTCGTCGTCAAAATAGAAGGTGTCCTGCCGATCCCGGGCGGGATGGCCCGCAGCGGTGTTCAGCCGATCGAAGTTGTAGCTGGAAAGCTCCACCTCCGGCCCCTCGGCGATGGTGAAACCCATGCCGATGGCGATCTCGGCAAACTCGCTGATGACCCGATTCAGGGGATGGGCCCGGCCGATGGAGACGGCCTTGCCGGGGATGGTCACGTCCTCCCGCTCGGCGGCGAGACGTTCCTCCAGGGCCTTCTCCGCCAGGCGCTTTTTGCCCTCCTCCAGAGCCTGGGTCAGCTCCTCACGGATGGAGTTGGCCAACTGGCCCATCCGGGGCCGCTCCTCGGCGGAGAGACCGCCCATCTGCTTGAGCATGGCGGTCAGCTCGCCCTTCTTACCCAAAAACTTCACCCGCACGGCCTCCAGCGCTTCCAGCGAATCGGCCTGGCCGATGGCCTGCAGGGACTGCTCCCGCAGCTGCCGCAGTTTTTCTTCCATAGTGTGCTGCTCCTTGGTGTATATGATTGATGTATAAAGCTCAGATACAACCTTAATTTATAACACAAAATTCTACATTTAGCAATGCATAAATGAAATTGACGAACAATTCTCCAAAGTCTATAATATGGACAAAAGGGACGGTGGCATTTATGGAGCTTTCCAACGGAAAACGGATGGCCGAGGCCGACCGCCGGGCTATCCAGGATCGGGGCATCTCCTCGCTGGAGCTGATGGAGAGGGCGGCCGGGGCGGTGGCGGAGGCCGCGGCGGCGCTGGCGGGCCCGGTGCACACCGCGGCGGTGTTCTGCGGCCCCGGCAACAACGGCGGGGACGGCCTCGCGGCGGCGTGCCTGCTCATGGGCGCGGGTTTTGCCGTGCGATGTTTTCTGGTGGGCCGCAGGGAGAAGATGACCCAGGACGCCCTGGCTATGGAGCGCGAGCTCCAGGCCGCTGGCGGCACCTTGGAGGACTTTGCCGGGGAGGATGCGTCCCTGGTGGCGTATTTGAAAGATATAGGCGTGATCGTGGACGCCCTGTTTGGGGTGGGCCTGTCCCGGCCCCTGGCAGGGGACGCTCTGGCGGCGGTGCGGTTCATCAACGCCGCGGCGCGGCCTGTGGTGGCGGCGGATATCCCCAGCGGCGTGAGCGCGGACACAGGCGCCGTGCTGGGCGAGGCCGTGAGGGCCGCCAGGACCGTCACCTTTTCCATGGCAAAGGCCGGCCATTTCGCCGAGCCCGGCTGTACCTATCGGGGCGCGCTCTCCGTGGCGGATATCGGCATTCCGGCGGATATCCTGGCGGACGCGGGCTGCGGCCTCTATGCCGTCCATAGGGAGGATGTGGCCCTGCCGGAGAGAGCGCCCCTCACCCACAAGGGCGACTATGGCAAGGTGCTCATCGTCGCCGGGTCTGTGGGATACACGGGCGCCGCCAGCCTCTGTGCCCGGGCGGCGGTCCGCGCCGGAGCGGGACTGGTCTATCTGGGCGTCCCGGCGGATATATATGAGATAGAGGCGGTCAAAAACGAGGAGGCCATGGCCTTTCCTCTTCCCGGTAACGGCGCGGGGAGGGTCAGCGCCGGGGCGGTGCCCGCCGTGGAAAAGCGCCTGGCCGACTGCGATGTGTGCCTGATCGGCCCCGGCCTTGGCCGGGACGGGGACACGGCGGCGGTGACGGCGGCGGTGCTGCGGGGGGCCAAGGGGCCCATAGTAGCGGACGCGGACGCCCTCTGGGCCATCGCGCAGGACCGGACCGTTTTGCAAGAGGCCAGGGGGCCCGTGGTGCTCACGCCCCACGAGGGGGAGTTCGTCCGGCTGCTGGGCCGCCCGGTGAGAGATCGGCTCACTGACGGCATGGATCTTGCCCGGGAGCACGGCTGCGTGCTGGTACTGAAGGGACACCGTACTCTCTGCGCCTTCCCCGACGGGACGGGATACATCATCGACGGTGGCAACCCCGGCATGGCCACAGGCGGCACGGGGGACGTGCTGGCGGGCGTGATCGCGGCGCTGCTGGGGCAGATGGAGCTCCGTCAGGCGGTGGTGACGGCCTGCTGGCTCCACGCCCGGGCGGGAGACCTGGCTGCGGAGCGGCTGGGGGAGTATGCCCTGAAGGCCGGGGACATCATCGACCTTTTGCCGGAGGCCGAAAAGGAGATCATTCGATAAGGAGCGCGCCATGCGGAAAGGGATCGTTTCCGCACTGATGATAACCCTTCTGCTGCTGCCTGGCTGCGGCGAGCGGGAAGAACGACTGGAGGAGGGGTTTCAAGCCCTGCGAAAGGCGGTGACAGCGGCGGAGAGCATCCGCTTCAACGCGGCCCTCACGGCGGACCGGGGCCGGACCGTGGAAGAGTATGCTCTGGCGGTGAGCTACGACGGCAGCCAGACCACGCTGCAGGTGCTCGCGCCGGAGACGCTGGCGGGCATCACGGCCACCGCCCTGCGGGGCCAGACCGCCGTGGCCTACGACGGGGCCGTGCTAGGGGCGGGACCGCTGGATCAGGAGGGGCTCAGCCCCATGAGCGCCATCCCGGTGATATTGGACGCCATGGCCAGCGCCTATGTGGAGCTATTGTGGTGGGACGGCGATCAGGCCGCCGCCCGGCTCTACGTGGGGGAGAGCTCCGTGGCAACGCTGTGGCTGGACGGGGACACGTTCACGCCCCTGGCCGGGGAGATATCCTCGAACGGCAAGACGGTCATCACCTGTCGGTTCGAGAACTGGCAGTTAAGCTAAAGCATCAAGGAGAAAGAGAAAATGGACGATCTACGAAAGAGGACTTGGGCGGAGGTGAGCCTGGGGGCCATCGAACACAACTATCGGGCCATGCGCTCCAAGCTGGCGCCGGGCACCCGGTATATGGGCATCGTGAAGGCCAACGCCTACGGCCACGGGGCGGTGCGGGTGTCGAAGCTCCTGGAGGAGCTGGGCTGCGACTATCTGGCCGTGGCCTGCCTGGACGAGGCGCTGGAGCTGCGGAAAGCCGGGGTGGGCCTGCCCATCCTGATCCTGGGGTACACGCCTCCGGCGTACGCCCCCGTGCTGGCGGAGAACCATATCACCCAGGCGGTGGGTAGCCTGGACATGGCCAAGGCGCTGAACGACGCCCTGGCCGGGACGGGACTCACTCTCACGGTGCACTTCAAGCTGGAGACGGGCATGGGCCGCACCGGGTTCCGGGTATACGGCGGCGGGGATATGACCGCCCCGGCCCAGGCCATGTGGCTGGAGCGGCTGCATCCGGAGGGTGTGTTCACCCACTTCTGTGTCTCCGACGGCGACGCGTCCGTCCGGGGCTTTACCCGGGTACAGCTGGAGCGGTTCCGCGCGGGCTATCGGGCCGTGGAGGAGCTGGCGGGCAAGTGCTTTGAGATACACCACTGCACCAACTCCGGCGCCATGATCGCCTTTCCCGAGACCTATATGGACATGGTCCGCCCCGGGGTGGCCCTCTATGGGATGTACCCCGGTCCGGACAAGGGAGAGCTGGACCTGGTCCCCGCTATGAGCCTCTATAGCCGGGTGGCCTATGTGGAGCACCACGAGCCGGGGGATACGGTCAGCTACGGCCGCACCTTCACCGTGGAGCGGCCAAGCTCCATCGCCGTGCTGCCCATCGGCTATGCCGACGGTCTGCACCGGACTCTCTCCAACAAGATGTCGCTGGACTTTTCCGGTCGGCGCGCCCGGCAGGTAGGCCGCATCTGCATGGATATGTGCATGGCAGACGTGACGGACCTGGACGTGCAGAGCGGCGACGTGGCGGAGATATTCGGCCGGAATATCAACGCCGGGGAGCTGGCGGACCTATGCGGCACCATCCACTATGAGCTTCTGTGCGCCGTGAGCCCCCGGGTGCCCCGCATTTACGTGGACTGAGGTATAAAATCCGTCCTTTCGTGGGAGAATGATAGCATGTCCGTACATAGAATGTACCGGGCGACTCTTTCACGGAAGGTGCTCACATGACAAATCCGGTTCGACGCGGAGATATTTTCTATGCCGATCTCAGCCCCGTCGTGGGCTCTGAACAGGGCGGCCTGCGGCCGGTGCTCATCATACAGAACGACACGGGCAACCGCCACAGCCCCACGGTGATCGCCGCGGCTATCACCTCCCAGGTGGGCAAGGCACGCCTGCCCACCCACATAGAGATACAGGCCCCCGACAGCGGCCTGACCCGGGACAGCGTGATATTGCTGGAGCAGATACGTACCCTGGACAAATCCCGCCTGCGGGAGCGGATGGGCAAGCTCAACGGTCCCACCATGGACCGGGTGGACAGCGCCATCGCCGTCAGCTTCGGGCTCAACCAGTCCCTGTCTTAAAACACGGCCCCCACTCATATGCTTTGGTATATGAATGGGGGTCTTTGCTATGAAGCTGCCGATCTACATCGACGGGAAAGAGGAGGGCGCTCTCACCGTGGAGCGTCAGGGGGCCGCCACGGTGATGCGGGCGGATATGCGGGATGTGGGCCGGGTGGTGCGGCTCACGGTCTACGGAGAGCGGGCCTGGTATCTGGGCGTCCCGGCGCCGGAGAACGGGCGGCTGCGCCTGACGCGGCGCTTCTCGCCCATGGAGATGGCCCGCTTTCCCCAAAATGCGGAGTACGCCGCCGAAAAGCCCATGAGAGCGTCGCCGGAGCCATCGGAAAAGAAACCGACGGAAAAGCCGGAAAAGGAGCCCTTTCAGGGCGTGGGACGGCATGTGCTGTGGATGGGGGGAAAGCCCTACTTTTTTTGATGCAAAACTGGAAAAAGTGTGTTATAATCTACCCATAACAATTGCGCAATGTGCACAAATGAGGTGAACGCTATGCGGATGACAGACCTTATCCAGAAAAAACGGGACGGCGGCGTCCTCTCCGGCGAGGAGATACGCTGGATGATCCAGGGCTACACCAAGGGGGACATCCCCGACTACCAGATGAGCGCCATGGCCATGGCGATCTATTTCAAAGGCATGGACATCGAGGAGACCTATGCGCTGACCATGGCCATGCTGAACTCCGGTGATAAGATCGATCTGAGCGCCGTCAGCGGCGTAAAGGCCGACAAACACTCCACCGGGGGCGTGGGCGACAAGACCAGCCTGGTGCTGTGCCCCATGGTGGCCGCCTGCGGGGTGAAGATGGCGAAACTGTCCGGCCGGGGCCTGGGCCACACCGGGGGCACCATCGACAAGCTGGAGAGCTTTCCCGGCTTTTCCACCTCCATCGCGGAGGACGCCTTCCTCCGGCAGGTGGACCAGGTGGGCTTTGCCATCGCCGGGCAGACGGCGGAGCTGTGCCCCGCGGACAAGAAGCTCTACGCCCTGCGGGACGTGACCGCCACAGTGGCATCCATGCCCCTGATCGTCAGCAGCATCCTGTGCAAGAAGCTGGCCGCCGGGGCGGATGTGATCGTGCTGGACGTGAAGAGCGGCTCCGGCGCGTTCATGCAGACGGAGGAGGACGCCTTCGGTCTGGCCAGGGCCCTGACAGAGGTGGGCCGCCGGGCCGAGAAAAAGGTTGTGGCCGTGGTGACGGACATGGATGAGCCTCTTGGCAACGCTGTGGGCAACGCCCTGGAGGTGAAGGAGGCTCTGGCCGCCCTGCGGGGCGAATACAAGGGCGATCTCATGGAGCTGTGCCTGACCCTGGGGACGCAGATACTGCGGGAGGGCGGCGCGGCCGACGACGACGGGCAGGCTCGGGCCATGCTGGAGAACGCCATTGCCTCCGGCGCGGCCCTGGAGAAATTCGCCCAGTTCGTAAAGGCCCAGGGGGGCGACACGGCGGCGGTATACGATCCCTCGCTGCTGCCCCAGGCGCCCATCACGGTGGAGGTGCCTGCCCGTTCCGGCGGCCATGTGAAACGCATCCACGCCGAGAGCGTGGGTCTGGTGAGCATGCGCCTGGGCGGCGGACGGGCCGCCAAGGAGGACACGGTGGACCTGGCCGTGGGCGTGGTACTGCACAAAAAGGTGGGGGACGCGGTAGAGCCGGGGGAGAGCCTTGGCACCATCCACGCCCGCACCCAGCAGGCGGCTCAGGAGGCGGCGGATATGCTCCGGGACTGCTACGAGCTGTCGCCCCAGGCCGTGACGCGCGCGCCCCTCATCAAGGGCGTAGTAAAATAGTATACACATCGGCAAAAACAGGGCCGCTTCCTCCGGGAGGCGGCCTTGTTGGCGGCCGGGCTTGCATTTTGCGTGATTTTCGATATAATAGAGAAAAACAAGAGGAGGTGTACCATGGCGGACAGGATCAAACGCGCGGTCATACTGGACGGGCAGGGCGGCGGCATCGGCGCCCAGCTGGCACGTATGCTGGCGAAGGAATTGCCCCAGGGCTGGGAGCTTCTGGCCGTGGGCACCAACGTGTCCGCCACGGCGGCCATGCTGAAGGCGGGGGCCTCTCAGGGGGCCACGGGGGAGAACGCGGTCATCTACAACGCCGCCCGGGCCGATCTGATCCTGGGCCCCATCGGGCTGATCATGGCCAACGGCATCCTGGGGGAGGTATCCCCGGCCATGGCGGCGGCGGTATCCGGTTCGGCGGCGGCCAAGGTGCTCATCCCCACCTCCACCTGCGGCGTCTATGTGGCCGGGACGGAGGAGCTGCGCCTGGAGGAATATCTGCGCCAGGCGGCGGACAGGGCTCTGGCCCTGATGCGCCCATGAGCCCGGTATACGAGGGCACGCTGCGCCTGGTGACGGAGCTCATCCTGGGCGCCCCGGCGGGAAGGCCCTTCGTGGCGGCCATCGACGGCCGCAGCGGCAGCGGCAAGACCGCCTTCGCCCAGCGTCTGGCGGAGGAGATATCCTGCCCGGTGGTGCACACGGACGATTTTTATCTGCCTGTGGACAAGCGCGTGCCGGAGTGGGAAAAGACGCCCTGCGCCAACATGGACCTGATGCGCCTGCGGCAGGAGGTGCTGGAGCCCTTTCTGGCCGGGCGGGAGGCGGTATATCGGCCTTATCTCTGCGGCGAAAAGACCTACGGGCCGCAGCGGCGTGTCCCAGCGGGGGAGGTGCTGCTCGTGGAGGGCAGCTACAGCCACCATAAGGAACTTGCCGGACTCTACGATCTGAAGATTTTCCTCACCTGCTCTCTGGATGTGCAGAAGAAGCGGCTCCGGGAACGGGAGGGGGACCATTTCCCGGCCTTTGAACAGACCTGGATCCCCCTGGAGGAGGCCTATATCGCCCGGTACGACATCGGCCGGGGCGGCCTGCTCATGGACACCACGGCGTGGTTTTGAACGTATATATCGGCCAGGAAGGCCGTTAACGTGCCATGTCGGGCGGTTCCGGCGCAAGCCGGGAGCACGACTGGTATCTTTTGTATGATAGCGCCGATGGCGCTACTATATCCCCAGCGCTCCGAAAAAAGCCAGGAAGGCGCCCGGTCCAGAAGGACCAATGACTTTTGAAGGAGTATTCTAAGCATGAAAGAAAATCGACCCCTGAAAAATCTTGTCCTGGCGGCCATGTTCATGGCCATCGGCCTGGTGCTGCCCTTTCTGACCGGGCAGCTGCAGCAGCTCGGCAACATGCTGCTGCCCATGCATTTGCCCGTGTTCCTGTGCGGGCTGATCTGCGGCTGGCAGTACGGTCTGGCGGTGGGCTTCATCCTGCCGCTGCTGCGCTCGGTGCTCTTCGGCATGCCGCCCATGTACCCGCTGGCCGCCGCCATGGCCTTTGAGCTGGCGACTTACGGACTGGTGGCCGGGTGGCTCTACGACCGCTCCCGCTGGCAGTGTGTGCTGGCCCTCTATAAGGCCCTTGTGGCCGCTATGGTGGCCGGACGGCTGGTGTGGGCTGCGGCCCGGGCCATCATGAGCGGCGTCTCCGGCGCGGCGTTCACCTGGGAGATGTTCCTCTCCGGGGCCATCACCACCGCCATCCCTGGCATCATCCTCCAGCTCATTCTGATCCCCGCGATCATGGTGGCGCTGGACCGGACGGGTATGGTCCGCTTCCGCCACGAGGAGAAGGGCCAGAAGGCCGCCGCCTGAAAAGAGAAGAAAGACGAAGCCGCGCCCCCAGGAAGGGGGCGCGATGCTTTTTTGTAACGTTTTCGTGTTCCGGATTGTCTGATGAGCGTAAAGGGGGTGAGGGCGTGAGAAACAAGGACACGGATATATCCGAGGCCATGCTGTGCGGCGAATATGAGGCGGTATACCGCTACGTCCTCACCTTTTGCCCCGAGGCCGACGCCCAGGACGTGACCCAGGAGACCTTCCTCAAGGCCATGAGCGCCAAGGCGGGCTTTGCTGGCCAGAGCAGCCTCTACACCTGGCTGTGCGCCATCGCCAAGAACATCTGGCGCAACCGCTGCAAGAAGCTGGGCCGGGAGACGCCCCTGGAGGACGCCCCGCCGGAGGAGAGCGCCGACGTGGCGCGGACGGTGGAGGAGCGGGACGGGTATCTCGCCCTGCACCAGGCCATCCACGCCCTGGCGGAGCCATATCGGGAGGTTTTCTCCCTGCGGACCATGGGGGAGCTGTCCTTCGCCGAGATCGCCTCGCTGTTCGGCAAGACGGAGAGCTGGGCGCGGGTCACCTACCACCGGGCAAGGGCAAAAGTCCGGGAGACGCTGAGAAAGGAAGGAATGCTATGAACGAGAAAACAACGCTGCCCTGTGCGGTGGTGCGGGACATCCTGCCGCTGTATCACGACGGGGTGGTCAGCGCCGAGACCCGCTCGGCGGTGGGGGAGCATCTGATGGGGTGCGAAAGCTGCCGGGCGGAGTATGAGGCTATGGAGCAGGCGCTGCCCAAGACCCCGGGGAAGGACGGGACCACCCTGGGTCGGTTCCAGGCGCTGATGAAGCGGCAGAAGCGGAAAAAGATCATCGCCATCGTGCTGGCCGTGGTGCTGGCGGTGGCTGCCACATCGGCGGGCATCGCGGCTCTTAACCAGTTCTGCATCGTGCCGCTGTCCGCGGATGAGTTTGAGGTCGGAGACGTCTGCCTGATCGACACGCCGGAGGGGGAGCGAGTCTTTGTCCGCTGGTCCTACACCTATGGCGGATCGTCTGCTACCCAAAGCCGGATATCGGGCGAGGGCCATACCGTCAACATTGAGATGAAGCATCCCGCGCTGGAATGGGTAAGTGTAAAAGGACATGAGAGAAGTGCTTTCTGGTTCGTGCCCGTGGAGGGGGAGATCGACACCGTGACCTTCAACGGGGAGACTGTCTGGACAGCAGAGGATGAGGACCGAAAGTCGTCGGGATACGCCCGTGCTGTCTGGGACTGGGAACAGGCGCTGCGTGAGACAGGCGGCGGCGTGTCGGGCTATGACTTCGCGGACGACTATGTATATCTGCTGTTCCCGGACGGGCACGAGGAATACTGGTCCTATGACGGCCAGCTCTTGGAGCAGCCCCCGACGCGGGACGGCGAGGAATTGGACTGGAGCCTGGAGGTCCCGCCCCCGGCGGCAGAATAAAAAATAGCAATGGCCGCCCTGACAAGGGCGGCCGTTCTTCAATATTTTTCCTTGCTCTTGAAAAGGCAGGCAACCAGCAGGCCAAAGAAGATGGCGGCGCAGACGCCTCCCGCGGCGGCGGTGAAGCCCCCGGTGAAAGCCCCGATAACGCCCCGCCGGGCCACCGCCTCTTTCACGCCCTTGGCTAGCAGGTTCCCAAAGCCCGTCAGGGGCACGGTGGCCCCGGCCCCGGCCCAGTCCGCCAGCGGCTGATAGAGCCCCAGAGCACCCAGAACGACCCCGGCAACCACATAACCTGTGAGGATGCGGGCGGGGGTGAGGCGGGTCAGATCGATGAGGAGCTGGCCGACCAGGCACAGCGCCCCGCCCACCAGAAAGGTCTTTACAAATGTCATCACTGTCTCGTTCATACTAGCACCTTGTATTTTCCAGCGCCACCGCGTGGCAGATGGCGGGGATGCTCTCCCCCTGCTGGTTGGTGGTGGGGCTCATCATAGCCCCGGTGGCGGCGAACAGAAGTCGGTTCCAGTTGCCCTCCAGCATGCCGTGGAGCAGATGGCCGCACAGCACCGACGCCGAGCAGCCGCAGCCGGAGCCGCCGGAGTGGGCGTCCTGGCCGTTGACGGCGTAGATGAGCCGCCCGCAGTCCATATACCGCACCCCCAGGTCCACGCCGTCCCGCAAAAACAGGTCCGCCAGGATGTGGGAGCCCACCACCCCCAGGTCACCTGTGACGATGGCGTCGTAATAATCCGGGCCCCGGCCCGTATCCGCGAAGTGGGCCTTCAGCGTCTCGTAGGCCGCCGGGGCCATGGCCGCGCCCATATTGTTCATATCCGTCACCCCGGCGTCGGTGATGACCCCGGTGGTGATGTGGGTCACATAGGGGGCGGGGCCGTCGGCTTTCAGGATCAGCGCCCCCGCGCCTGTGACGGTCCACTGGGCCGTGGGCGGGCGCTGGTTGCCGTATTGCAGGGGGTAGCGGTACTGCCGCTCGGCGGAGCAGAAGTGGGAGCTCGTGGCCGCCGCGGCCACGTGGCAGAACCCGCCGTCGATCATCATGGCCGCGAGGGACAGCCCCTCCGCCATGGTGGAGCAGGCGCCGTAGAGTCCAAAGTAGGGCACGCCGCACTCCCGCATGGCGTAGGCCGACCCGGCGCACTGGTTCAAAAGGTCCCCGGAGAACACATACTGCACGTCGGAGGATGTGACCTTGGCCTTGTCACAGGCGATAGACCAGCACATCTTGAGCATGGCGCTCTCCGCCTTCTCCCAGCTCTTGGCGCCGAAGCGGGAGTCGTCGCTGAGGTAGTCAAAGTATTTGCGCAGGGGGCCCTCGCCCTCTTTTTTGCCGCCCACGCACGCCGCCGCGGCCACGCCCGGCTGCGCGGTGAGATGGACGGTCTGCTTTCCCATTCGTTTCGTTTCCATGGGGCTAGTGTGTGCGGGAAAAGCAAAA
Source organism: uncultured Oscillospiraceae bacterium (assembly GCA_947632365.1). Classification (GTDB taxonomy): domain Bacteria; phylum Bacillota; class Clostridia; order Oscillospirales; family Oscillospiraceae; genus CAJOIG01. The sequence continues at coordinate 1,577 of CANROZ010000040.1, read as the reverse complement.
AAATACAGGGCCTGCTCAAAGCAGACCCTGTATTTTTTACAGATATATCTCCGCCTCCAGGAACGTCCGGTCCTTGCGCGACTGGCCGCCGATGGCGGTCACGGCGCCCTTGCCCCGGCCGTGGATGGAGATCACGTCTCCCTGGGAGATGGGCGCGTCCACATGCAAACATTGCACGTAATTGAGCGTCACGGCCCCGGCCCGGATCAGCTCCGCCGCCGCTGTGCGGGAGAGGCTGAACATGTTCCCCGCCACCGCGTCCAGCCGCAGGCTCTTCACCGTGAAGGTCATTTTCCTGACCTTCCGCTCCGGGGCGGGCACATCGGCCAGCGCCACAGGGGCGGTCTTCACCGTGCAGCGGCCCACCTGGGTGAGCTCCTCCAGCAGCAGCTTTTCCACCGAGGGCAGGCAGAAGATATAGGCCGTGTCCTCCTGCACCCAGAAGTCCCCGACCCACTCCCGGCGCACCCCCAGGCCCAGGGCCGCGCCCATGTAGTCCCGGTGGCCGGGCTGGCCGAAATAGGCGGTGGCTTCTATGGCGTGGATGTATTCCGACGGGTCGAACCCTGCCGCCTCCAGATAATAGGGGAGGAAGAAGGCGCATTTCCGCTCACAGGCGGTGTGGCCGCCGTCCAGGTGGAGCTTCACGTCCGCCTGGCGTCTGGCCCAGGCGGAGACCTCCGCCTGCTCGGCTATGGTGAGAAACCCGGTGGACGTGACGAGCGAATGGTTCTCGCACCGGGCGGCCAGCTCCTCTATGCGCTTTTCCAATTCTTTTTCCATCGTTGGATCACCGTAAATGAAATATGATTGCGCCCCAGGATCCTGCCCCCTCGTCAGAGGGAGGCATATTGTTTGGCGCCTTCGGCGCGGCAAGCGGGAAGGTGTCTACTTCTTTTTCGGTTTAGGAGCTGGCAGTTGCTCATACATGGCGTTGAATAAGCCCGTCAAAAACTCTTTGCTGTCAACTTCGTCCACCAACAACATCTCTTTTGCTCCGTCATATGGTGATTCATAGGTCGCTGCTGGCATATAAGAAATAGCAGATTTTATCGGTTTTACAAGGAATCTATCATCATATATACCGCCTACGATCTTGCCGCGGTAATAGATGATATATTCTCCCATCATAGCCCGATAAGTGATCTCATCCAACTCGGATAACTGCCCTAAAATAAATTCTAAATATTCTTTGCTCGACGCCATGATTCCACCTCAACTCCCAATCTGGCGTGTTGATCCTTCCCCGATAAACGAGAATTTAGCGATCTCCATCCTCAAAGGTATTTGCTTGCTTCCTTTATGCTTAAACCGTCCATCTCGCCCCTGTGTCTGTCCATAAAGCTTTTCACAAATCCCTGGTCCGTTTTTGAGTAATCCCTCAACGCCCAGCCGATCGCTTTATTTACAAAAAACTCATTACTTCCAAAGTTATTTACTATTATTGTTTCCAGCAATTTCGTGTCCGTTTTATCTTTTAGCCCAAGCTGATGCTCTATTGCGGTCCTTTTGAGCCATATATTTTCATTTTTGGACCAATCGATCATCAGATCCTTGACCCTGGGATCTCTCGTTCC
>CANROZ010000039.1 GCA_947632365.1 uncultured Oscillospiraceae bacterium | reverse complement strand
TACTTCTCGGCGTACTGGGCCAGCAGACGGGCGGTGATGTCGGTGCCGTTGCCGGCGTCATAGGCCACGATGATGTGGACCGGGCCGTCAGGAGCCCAGCCGTCGTCGGCGAAAGCCACGGCGCCCAGAGCCAAAACCATGGTCAGGGCCACGAGCAGAGCGATGATCTTTTTCATGTTTGGATACATCCTTTCCTTTAATCGTATTGCGCGGGGTCTACGAAAAAAATACCACACTTTGCCCATAAAATCAACGAAAATTTGAAGTTTCTCTGAAGTTTTTTCACAATACGCCAAAATGTCGGGAAGGCACGCCCGAGGCGTGCCTTCCGCTGCAGTTTTCCACTTACCAAAAGTGCTTGGCGGTACCCAGGGTGAACACCCGCAGCCGCTCCACCAGGCTGCCCGCGCCCTCCGAATCCCGGAAATCGCTGCTCAGTCCCGTGGAGGCCGACTTGTAGCCGGGGTCGTTCATGGCCTGGCTGAAAGCGTTCTCATAAAAGGCCACCACATCGTCGCTGACCCCTGCGGGGGCGCAGATGCACCGGGCCAGGCCCAGCCACTGGTCATAGTAGCCAAGTTCCGCCAGAGTGGGCGCGTCGGGGTATTCCTTCAGCCGTTCCTCGGCAAACACGCCGATCACCTTCAAGTCCGCGTCCAGCCCGGCGATATCGCCCAACTGGGCCACGAAGAAGTCCGCCTGGTTGGTCCGCAGGGACTGAATGGCCTCCATGGGCCGGGAAAAGTGCTTCGCCGCGTAGGTGAAGCCCGCCGAACGGGCAAAGGCCTGGGTGCAGGCGTGGCTGATGCCGTGTTCGCCGTCCGTGGCGGCTACCAGGGTCTCGGGCTGCTCCTGGGCCAGGGACACCAGGTCCTCCAGGGAGCCGAAGCGCTCGTCCTTCTCCCGGACCACCACCACGGCGGTCTCCACCTCCTGGGTGCACAGGGGGACGAAATCGTCTTCGTCGAAAAAGCCGTGTCCCTGGGCCACGCTCTTGCAGAAGCCGGGCGCGTCGATGTAGCCGATGGTCATGCCGTCGGGCTTGCTCTCCGCCAGGGCCTTCCAGCCCGCGGCTCCGGCGCCGCCCAGCTCTGGGGGCTTCTCCCCCTCGGCCACCTCCGCGCTGGTATCGACCACGCCGCCAGGGATGTTCACGATCTCGATGTCCTGGCCGATGTATTTTTCCGCATACTGAGCCAGGACCCGGGCCGCGATATCATTGATATCGCCCTGCTCGTAGGCCACGATCACCTTCACGTCGCCGTTCGGGGCCCAGTTGATCTCCCGCACGGGCTCCTCCGTCGCCTCAGCCTCTGCCTCCGGCTCCGCAGCCTCCTCGTCCGGCCCGTCCTTCCCGGAGCCGCCGCAGGCGCACAGTCCCGCCAGCATCAGCGCGGCCAGCATCAGCGCAAGGATTCTCCTGCTCATCTTTCCCAACCTCTCGTTCCATCAATAGCGCCCTGTGGGGTACCAAGAAAAAAATACCGCAATTTCCCGGGAAAATCAATGGTCAAAAGGAAAATTTAAATAATAATTTTGCGAATCGAACTTTAGAAAATCTTATGTCAACTTAAAACAGTCCGGAGATGACGCCCTTGTCGTCCACGTCGATCTTCTCCGCCGCGGGGACCCTCGGCAGACCGGGCATGGTCATGATATCCCCGGTGAGCACCACGGCGAAGCCCGCTCCGGCGGAGACCTTGACCTCCTTCACCGTGACCGTGAAGCCCTCGGGCGCCCCCAGCTTGGCCGGGTCGTCGGAGAAGCTGTACTGGGTCTTGGCGATGCACACGGGCAGGCCGCCGAACCCCAGCTCAGTGAGCCGGGCGATCTGCTTGGCCGCCGGGGGCAGGATGCTGACGGCCGCGCCGCCGTAGACCTTCTGCACCACGGCCTCGATCTTCTTCTCCAGGGGCAGGTCCAGCTCGTAGCTGAAATGGAAGTCGGGCTTCTCCTCGTCGCACAGCCGCACCACCTCCGCGGCCAGATCGGTAGCGCCCGCGCCGCCCTTGGCCCAGAAGTCGCCAAGGACCGCCTTCACCCCCAGCTTGGCGCAGCTGGCGATGACCTGGGCCACCTCCGCATCCGTGTCCGTGGGGAAGCGATTCACCGCCACCACGCAGGGCAGACCGTAGACGTTTTTGATGTTGGACACATGGCGCAGCAGGTTCGGCATGCCCTTCTCCAGGGCCGCCAGGTCCTCCTTCCCCAGCTCGGTCTTGGCCAGGCCGCCGTGCATCTTCAGCGCCCGGATGGTGGCCACCACTACCACCGCCGAGGGGGTCAGGCCCGCGTAGCGGCACTTGATGTCCAGGAACTTCTCCGCCCCCAGGTCGGCGCCGAAGCCCGCCTCCGTGACGGTGTAGTCGCCCAGCTTCATGGCCATGCGGGTGGCCAGCACGCTGTTGCAGCCGTGGGCGATGTTGGCAAAGGGGCCGCCGTGGACGAAGGCCGGGGTGCCCTCCAGGGTCTGGACCAGGTTGGGCTTGAGGGCGTCCTTCAAAAGGGCCGCCATGGCGCCCACCGCCTTCAGGTCTTTGGCGGTGACGGGCACGCCGTCGTAGGTGTAGGCCACCACGATGCGGCCCAGACGCTCCTTCAGGTCGTGGATGGAGCTGGCCAGGCAGAACACCGCCATGATCTCCGTGGCCACGGTGATGTCGTAGCCGTCCTCCCGGGGCACGCCGTTGACCTTGCCGCCGATGCCGTCGATCACGTGGCGCAGCTGGCGGTCGTTCATATCCACGCACCGCTTCCAGGTGACGGTCTTGGGGTCGATGTGCAGGGCATTGCCCTGATAGATGTGGTTGTCCAGCATGGCGGCCAGCAGGTTGTTGGCCGCGCCGATGGCGTGGAAGTCCCCGGTGAAGTGGAGGTTGATGTCCTCCATGGGCACCACCTGGGCATAGCCGCCACCGGCGGCGCCGCCCTTGACGCCGAACACGGGGCCCAGAGAGGGCTCCCGCAGGGCCAGGATGGCGTTTTTGCCGATGCGGCGCAGGCCGTCCGCCAGGCCGATGCTGGTGGTGGTCTTGCCCTCGCCCGCGGGGGTGGGTGTGATGGCGGTCACCAGGATCAGCTTCCCGTCCGGCCAGGGGCTCTCGTCCAAGAGTGCGTAATCCACCTTGGCCTTATACCTGCCGTAGGGCTCCAAATATTTCTCCTCTACCCCGGCGCGCTGGGCGACGGCGGTGATGGGCTCCATCTTACAGGCCTGGGCGATCTCGATGTCGGTCATGGGGAGGTCCTCCTTATATTGGAAATGATGGTGTGGTTTTATTATTTGATGGAGCTGGTGGTGCGCAGCGTCACGTCGTGATAGCCGCCCTCCACGATGCTGGTCTCGCTCACCAGGGTGAGCTTGGCGTCCCGCTGCAGATCGGGGATGGTGGTGACGCCGCAGTTGCACATGGTGGATTTGACCTTGTAAAGAGTCTTCTGCACGTTCTCGTGCAGGCCGCCGGCATAGGTGACGTAGCTGTCCACGCCCTCCTCGAAGCTGAGGCCCTCGCTGCCGCCCAGATCGTACCGCTGCCAGTTCCGGGCCCGGTTGGAGCCCTCGCCCCAGTACTCCTTGACCACGGTGCCGTTGATGTTCAGCTTGGGGGTGGGGCTCTCGTCGAAGCGGGCGAAGTAGCGGCCCAGCATCACGAAGTCCGCGCCCATGGCCAGGGCCAGGGTGATGTGGTGGTCGTGGACGATGCCGCCGTCGGAGCAGATGGGCACATACACGCCCGTCTCCTGGAAGTACTCGTCCCGGGCCTTGGCCACCTCGATGAGGGCCGTGGCCTGGCCCCGGCCGATGCCCTTGGTCTCCCGGGTGATGCAGATGGAGCCGCCGCCGATGCCCACCTTCACGAAGTCCGCCCCGGCCTCGGCCAAAAAGCGGAACCCGTCGGCGTCCACCACATTCCCGGCGCCCACCTTCACGCTCTCGCCGTAGTTTTCCCGGATCCAGGCGATGGTGCGCTTCTGCCAGACGGAATAGCCCTCGGAGGAGTCGATGCACAGCGCGTCGGCCCCGGCCTCCACCAGGGCGGGCACCCTCTTGGCGTAGTCCCGGGAGTTGATGCCCGCGCCCACCATGAGGCGCTTTTTCCCGTCCAGCAGCTCGTCCGGGTTCTCCTTGTGGCTGGCGTAGTCCTTGCGGAACACGAAATACTCCAGGCGCCCGTCATTGGACACGATGGGCAGGGCGTTGAGCTTGTGGTCCCAGATGATGTCGTTGGCCTCCTTCAGGCTGGTGCCCTCGGGGGCGGTGACCAGCTTCTCCAGGGGAGTCATGAAATCCCGCACCAGCTCGTCCTCGGACATGCGGCTGACCCGGTAGTCCCGGCTGGTGACGATGCCCAGCAGCTTGCCGTTGGCGGTGCCGTCGGCGGTGACGGCCACGGTGGAAAAGCCGTTTTTGGCCTTCAGCGCCAGGATGTCCCCCAATGTGGCGTCGGGGGTGACGTTGGAGGCGCTGACCACAAAGCCGGATTTATAGTTCTTCACCCGGGCCACCATGGCCGCCTCGTCCTCGATGGACTGGGAGCCATAGATGAAGCTCATGCCGCCCTCTCGGGCCAGAGCGATGGCCAGGGTGTCGTTGGACACGGACTGCATGATGGCGCTCACCATGGGGATGCTCAGCCGCAGGGGGCTCTCCTCCCCTTTCCTGAACCGCACCAAGGGCGTCTTCAGGCTGATATTGTCGGGCACGCACTGCTCGGAGGTATAGCCGGGGATGAGCAGATACTCGCTGAAGGTATGGGAGGGTTCTTCATAAAAGTGTGCCATGGTCAGGTCTCCTTTCAGTTTTTCCCAAAGTAAGCCACGGCGGACCGGAACAGGCCAATGTCGTACTCGCCGGGGACGTTTTTATAGAGATGCGCGCCGATGCGCTCGGTGTGGCCCATCTTGCCCAGCACCCGCCCGTCAGGGGAGGTGATGCCCTCGACGGCGAACACGGAGCCGTTGGGGTTGTGGTCCGTGTCCATGGAGGGCACGCCCGCCAGGTCCACGTACTGTGTGGCGATCTGGCCGTTTTCCGCGAGAGACCGCACCAGCGCCTCCGGGGCCAGGAATCGGCCCTCGCCGTGGGAGATGGGCACGCAGTACACCTGGCCCGGCTCCGTGGCCGCCAGCCAGGGGGACTTGTTGGAGGCGATCCGGGTCCGCACGATCCGGGACTGGTGGCGGCCGATGGTGTTGTAGCTCAAGGTGGGGCAGTTCTCGTCGGTGTCCACGATCTTCCCGTAGGGCACCAGCCCCAGCTTGATGAGGGCCTGGAACCCATTGCAGATGCCCAGCATCAGCCCGTCCCGCTTCTCCAGAAGCGCCGTGACCTGCTCCCGCACTGGGCCGCCCCGGAAGAAGGCGGCGATGAATTTGGCGCTGCCCTCCGGCTCGTCGCCGCCGGAGAAGCCCCCGGGCAGCACGATCATCTGGGCGCGCTGGATGGCCTGGGCCGCCTGTTGGATGCTGCGGGCGGTGTCCTGGGCGCTGAGATTGCGCACCACCAGTATCTCCGCCTCGCCCCCCGCCTCCATGACGGCGCGGGCGGTGTCATACTCGCAGTTGGTGCCGGGGAACACGGGGATGAGCGCCCGGGGCCGGGCATGCTTCACCGCAGGAGCCGCCCGGCGGTCCGCCGCATAGGAAAAGGCCTCCGCCGTGCCAGTCTCACCCGTGCGGGTGGGATACACGTCCGCCAGCACGCTCTCGTTCAGGGCCAGCAGCTCCTCGATGGGGGCGCTGTCGCCGCCCAAGTCGATAACAGGCTCCGCCGTGGTGACGCCCACACGCCGGGCATAGGCGCAGTCGATATCCTCTGTCAGTTCCGCCACGATGGCCCCGTAAAACGGGATATGCCACATATCCCCCGTCATCTCTTCGTTGGCCTTGAAGCCAACGCGATTTCCGAAAGACATCTTCATCACCGCCTCGGCGGCGCTCTCCTCGATGGCCCAGGCGGCTTTCACCCGGCCCTGCCGGGCCAGGTCGTGAAACGCCTCCCAGGCGGCCTTGGTGTTCTCCGGCACGTCGCCGCCGAACACATACACCGGGTGGCCCGCCGCTTTGAACTCCGGCGAGAGCACGTCCCCGGCCAAAATGGGGGCGATGGCGAAGGATATGAGCGTTGGCGGCACGTCCTTGTCCATGAAGGAGCCGGACATGGAGTCCTTGCCGCCGATGGCGGCGCAGCCGTAGTCCAGCTGGGCGTCCAGAGCCCCCAGCAGCGCGGCAAAGGGCTTGCCCCAGCGCGCCGGGTCCTCCCGGAGCTTTTCAAAAAACTCCTGGAAGGTGAGGTAGGCGTCTTTGTAGTCCGCCCCTGCCGCCACGATCTTGGTCAGGGACGTGACCACACTGTCCATGGCCCCGGCGTAGGGGTCCACAGTCATCCGGTCAGGGTCACACCCCCAGGCCATCACGCTGGCCTGATCCGTGCTCTGTCCCGGCAGCGTGGGCAGCAGGGCCGCCATGGTCTGGGCCGGGGTGGTCTGGGTCCGGCCGCCGAAGGGCATGAGCACGCTGCCCGCGCCGATGGTGCCGTCGAACCGCTCGGTGAGGCCCCGGCGGGAGGCGCACTGCAGGCTCCCGGCCATTTCCCGCAGACTAGTGAACCGGGGCTGGCCCATGACCGACCGATCCTTTTCCGGGACAGACACCGCCGCGTGCTTCACCGCGCCGTTGGTGTTCAGAAGCGCCCGGCTCAGATCAGCGACGGTGCGGCCCTTCCAGGTCATGACCATGCGGGGCGCCTCGGTGACCACCGCCACGCGGTAGGCCTCCAGATTCTCCGCCTGGGCGGCGGCGATGAAGGCGGCCTCGTCCGCAGGGGCCACCACCACGGCCATGCGCTCCTGGCTCTCGGAGATGGCAAGCTCCGTACCGTCCAGGCCCTCGTATTTCTTGCGCACCGCGTCCAGGTCGATGGCCAGGCCGTCCGCCAGCTCGCCGATGGCCACGCTGACGCCGCCCGCGCCAAAGTCGTTGCAGCGCTTGATGAGACGGGTGATCTTTCCGTCCCGGAAGAGCCTCTGTATCTTCCGCTCCTCGGGGGCGTTGCCCTTTTGCACCTCGGAGGCCATGGTGACGAGAGACTTCCGGTCATGACTCTTGGAGGAGCCTGTGGCCCCGCCGATGCCGTCCCGCCCGGTGCGGCCGCCCAGCAGGATGACCACGTCCCCGGGCGCGGGCTCCTCCCGGCGCACGTTCTCCGCCGGGGCCGCGGCTACCACCACACCGCACTCCAGACGCTTGGCCACGTAGCCCTCGTGGTACAGCTCCGCCACATGCCCGGTGGCCAGGCCGATCTGGTTGCCGTAGGAGGAGTAGCCCGCCGCCGCGGTCTGGGCCAGCTTCCGCTGGGGCAGCTTGCCGGGCAGGGTCTTGTCCACCGCCGCCCGGGGGTCGCCGCCGCCCGTCACCCGCATGGCCTGATGCACATAGGCCCGGCCGGACAGGGGGTCCCGGATGCAGCCGCCGATGCAGGTGGCCGCGCCGCCGAAGGGCTCGATCTCCGTGGGGTGGTTGTGGGTCTCGTTTTTGAACATGAGAAGCCAATCCTGGGTCTGTCCGTCCACCTGGGCGGGCACATGGATGGAGCAGGCGTTGATCTCCTCGCTCTCGTCCAGCGACCGCAGGGCGCCCCGCTTTTTCAGCACCTTGGTGCCCAGGGTAGCGATGTCCATCAGGGTCTGGGGCCGCCTGGCGGCCTTCTCCGCCCCGTAGACCTCCTCCCGGGCCGCCAGGTACCGCTCATAGGCCGCCTGCACCTGCCCGTCGGCGATGTCTACGCTGTCGATGTGGGTGGAGAAGGTGGTGTGGCGGCAGTGGTCGGACCAATAGGTGTCCACCACCCGCACCTCGGTGATGGTGGGGTCCCGGTGCTCCTCGGTCTTGAAATAGTTCTGGAGGAATCTCAGATCGTCCAGGTCCATGGCCAGGCCCAGGCGGTCCAGCAGGGCCGTCAGCGCCGCCTCGTCCATGGCGGTGAAGCCCTCCACCGTCTGCACGTGGTCCGGCACGGAATAGGTCCGGGCCAGGGTCTCGGGCTTGTCCATAGAGGCCTCCCGGCTCTCCACGGGGTTGATGACATAGCCCTTGATCTTCTCCCAGTCTCCGGCGGACAGCTTCCCCCGGAGCAGATACACCTTGGCATAGGACACCAGCGGCCGCTCCACTCCGGCCATGAGCTGGATGCACTGGGCGGCGGAGTCGGCCCGCTGGTCGAACTGCCCCGGCAGGGCCTCCACCGCCAGCACGGTCCAGTCGCCCTCCGGCATGGGGAACGTCTCATCATAGACCGTGTCCACCTGGGGCTCGGAGAACACCACGGACCGGGCCCGGTCAAAGACCTCCCGGTCGATGTGGTCCACGTCATAGCGGTTCAGGATGCGCACGTCCTCCAGGGCCTTCACGCCCAAAAAGTCCCGCAGATCGCCCAAAAGGCTGCCGCTCTCCGGGGAGATGCCCGGCCGTTTCTCTGCATATATCCGATAGACCATATACTCTCCTCAGTTCTCCAGCGCCTGCAGGGCCCGCTGGCCGATATCGTGCCGATAAAAGGCGTTGCCGAAGCGGACCTTCTCCACATCGGCGTAGGCCGCCTGGATGGCCTGGGGCAGGGTGTCCGCCACTGCGGTGACGCCCAGCACCCGGCCGCCGCTGGTGACGAGCTTTCCGCTGTCCAGCTTCGCCCCGGCCACATAGACCTGGGCGGCCACGTCGGCGTCCCGGGTGATCTCATAGCCCTTCTCGTAGTGCTCCGGGTAGCCCTCGCTTGCCATGATGACGCAGCAGGCGCTCCGATCGGAAAAGCGGATGTCCGTCTTATCCAGGGAGCCGTTGCGGCAGGCCTGCATGGCGTCCAAAAGATCGCTCTCCATCAGCGGCAGCACCACCTGTGTCTCCGGGTCGCCGAAGCGGCAGTTGTACTCGATGACCTTGGGCCCGTCGGGGGTGAGCATCAGGCCAAAGTAGAGACAGCCCCTGAAGGGACGGCCCTCGGCGGCCATGGCGGCCACGGTGGGCTTGAATATGGTCTCCATGCACACCGCGGCGATCTCTTTTGTGTAATAGGGGTTGGGGGCCACGGTGCCCATGCCCCCGGTGTTGAGCCCCTGGTCGTGGTCGTGGGCCCGCTTGTGGTCCATGGAGGAGACCATGGGCTTGACGGTGACCCCATCGGTGAAGGCCAGCACGGACACCTCCGGCCCGGTGAGGAACTGCTCCACCACGATCTGGTCGCCGCTGGCGCCGAACTGCTTGTCCTCCATGATGGAGCGCACCGCCTGCTCCGCCTCCTCATGGGTCTGGGCGATGAGCACGCCCTTGCCCAGAGCCAGGCCGTCCGCCTTCACCACCGTGGGCAGCGGGGCCGTCCTGACGTATGCCAGCGCCGCCGCGGGGTCATCGAACACTTCATAGGATGCGGTGGGGATGCCGTATTTCTTCATCAGGTTCTTGGAGAATACCTTGCTGCCCTCGATGACGGCGGCCTTTTTATCCGGCCCAAAGCAGGGCACGCCCGCCGCCTCCAGCGCGTCCACCATCCCCAGCACCAGGGGGTCGTCCGGGGTGACCACCGCAAAGTCGATGGCGTTCTCCTTCGCAAAACGCACCGCGCCGTCAACGTCCTTCGCCCCGATATCCACGCACACCGCGTCCGCGGCGATGCCCCCGTTGCCGGGCAGGGCATAGATTGTCTCCACGGCGGGGTTCTCCTTCAGCTTGCGGATCACGGCGTGTTCCCGGCCGCCGCCGCCGATGACCATGATCTTCATGAAAAGGTCCTCCTTAATGATGGAACAGCCGCATGCCCGTGAAGGCCATGACCATGCCGTATTTGTCCGCCGTCTCGATCACGTTGTCGTCCCGGATGGAGCCGCCGGGCTCGGCGATATAGGCCACGCCGGATTTCCGCGCCCGCTCCACATTGTCCCCGAAGGGGAAGAAGGCGTCGCTGCCCACGGTGACGCCGGACTGACCCGCGATCCAGGCCTTCTTCTCCGCGGCGGTGAGAGGCTCGGGTTTTTCGGTGAACACGTTCTGCCAGGCCCCGTCGGCCAGTACGTCCTCGTACTCGTCGGAGATATACACGTCGATGGCGTTGTCCCGGTCCGGGCGGCGCACGTCCGGCTTGAAGGGCAGCCCAAGGACTTTCTCATGCTGCCGCAGATACCAGTTGTCCGCCTTGTTGCCCGCCAGGCGCGTGCAGTGGATGCGGCTCTGCTGGCCCGCGCCCACGCCGATGGCCTGGCCGTCCTTCACGTAGCAGACGGAGTTGGACTGGGTGTATTTGAGGGTGATGAGGGCCACGGTCATGTCGATGACCGCCTCGGGGGGCAGGGTCTTGTTCTTGGTGACGATGTTGGCGAAGGCCTCCGCCGTCACCTTGTAGTCATTCCGCCCCTGCTGGAAGGTGACGCCGTACACGTCCTTGCGCTCCACCGGGGCGGGGACGTAATCCGGGTCGATTTTCACCACGTTGTAGTTGCCCTTTTTCTTCGTTTTGAGGATGGCCAGGGCCTCGTCGGTATAGCCCGGGGCGATGATGCCGTCGCTGACCTCTGCCTTCAGATACCGGGCGGTAGCGGCGTCGCAGGGCTCGGAGAGGGCCGCCCAGTCGCCGTAGGAGCAGAGCCTGTCCGCCCCCCGGGCCCGGATGTAGGCGCAGGCGATGGGGCTCAGCTCCGCGTCCGGCTCCACGAAGTATATCTTTTTGTCCGTCTCGGACAGGGGCTTGCCCACGGCGGCCCCTGCCGGGGACACGTGCTTGAAGCTGGCGGCGGCGGGCAGGCCCGTGGCCTCGGAAAGCTCCTTCACCAGCTGCCAGGAGTTGAACGCGTCCATGAAGTTGATATAGCCCGGCTTGCCGTTGAGCACCTGGATGGGCAGTTCCCGGCCGTCGGCCATGAAGATGCAGGAGGGCTTCTGGTTGGGGTTGCAGCCGTATTTCAGTTCCAGTTCTTTCATCTGTATCTCCTTGTCAGGCGGTGTGTTTGTTGACGATCACCGTGTCCCGCTCCCCGGTGGCCAGATCGATATAGGACACGTAGAGGGACACCTTGTTGTCCTCGTTGAGCCCGGCCCAGACCTGGTCGGCCAGGGTCCCGGCGTCGGGCGCGCCGATGGCCACCGGGGCGGGCTCCCTCGCATAGGAGGGCAGCGGGTCCCCGTCGGCGGCATAGGTGTGGATGATGTGGCCCAGCCCCGCCTGTGGCTTGTCGTACTCATAGAAATAGCGGCAGCAGCAGGACGGGTCCCCGTCCAGGCTTTTGAGGATGGACAGCTTATAGCTGCCGTCGGGGTCCACCAGGCCGGAGATGCGGGGCGTCCAGTTGGGCCCGTCCGGCTCAAATTCCCGGGTGCGCAGGGCGGCGGCGAAGGTCTGGCCCGCCAGCAGGGCGTCCCGGATGGTGTCGGTCTGGTCCCCGTTGGTGACCACGGTGCCCTTTCCCACCACCCGCACGGGGTGATAGATGATGAGGCTGGGGTCGGACATCTTGGCCGGGTCGTGGGCCTGGGTGCGGATGCCGTCCTCGGTCTCGACGAACACCCGGTTGCGGCTGTTGACGCTGCGGCCCATGATGAAGTAGACGATGACAGCTTTCTTTCCGTCGGCGCTGCGGCCCAGGGCGATGCCCCGGCCGGGATAGGTCCTCTCGCTGAGGTAGGTTTTCAGATCAGTGGGCATGTTCTTTCCTTTCTGCGATCTCGGCGGACACCATCTCCACCGCCTGGGGCAGGATGATCCACTCCGCCTGTTCCATGACCCGCCGCTGCAATATCTCCGGCGTGTCCCCCTGTTCCACCATGACGGGCTTCTGCAAAAGGATGCGTCCCCCGTCGGGTATCTCGTTGACGAAATGCACCGTGGCCCCGGTGACCTTCACCCCCCGCTCCAGGGCCGCCTCATGGACCCTGAGGCCGTAATAGCCCTTGCCGCAGAAGGAGGGGATCAGCGCCGGGTGCACGTTCAGGATGCGCTCCGGGAATCGGTCTGTGAAGTCCTTGCTCAGAATGCTCATGAACCCGGCCAGCACGATCAGCTCCGCGCCCGCCTGGTCCAGGGCCTGCAATATGGCCGCCTCGAAGGCCTGCTGGCTGCCCAGCTCCTTCCGGGAGCAGACCACCGCTCTCACCCCGGCCTTTTCCGCCCGGGTGAGGGCGTAGGCCCCCGGCTGGCTGGATATCACCAGCACGATCTTGCCCGAATGGAGCTCTCCCGCGGCCTGGGCGTCCAGCAGCGCCTGCAGATTGGTGCCGCCGCCGGAGACGAACACGGCGATGGGTGTTTTCGTCATACCAGCTGCACCCTCTCTCCGCCGGAGACCACGGTCCCCAGCACATAGGCGTCGATCCCATTGGCCCGCAGCACATCCATGGCCCGGTCCGCGTCCGCCTCGGCCACCGTCACGGTCATGCCCACGCCCATATTGAAGGTGTTGAACATGTCCCGCTCCGGGATATCCCCCGTCTTTTGGATGAGCGCAAAGACGGGCAGACTCCGCACCGCCTTTTTCTCGATGCGCACCGAGAGCCCCGCCGGGATGCTCCGGGGGATGTTCTCGTAAAAGCCGCCGCCGGTGATGTGGCTGACGCCCTTCACCCGCACCGCCTCCATCAGGGCCAGCACGGGCTTGACATAGATGCAGGTGGGCGCCAGGAGCGTCTGGCCCAGGGTGCCGCCCAGCTCGTCGAACTGCCTGTCCAGTATCTGGGGCCGCTGGTCCAGGCCGAACACCTTCCGCACCAGAGAGAAGCCGTTGGAGTGCACGCCGCTGGAGGGCAGGGCCAGCAGCACATCCCCGGCTTTGGTGGAGGAGTTGTCCAGTATCCTGCTCTTGTCCACCGCGCCCACGGTGAAGCCCGCCAGGTCGTAGTCGTCCGCAGGCATGACCCCGGGGTGCTCGGCGGTCTCGCCGCCCACCAGGGCGCAGCCCGCCCGGACGCAGCCCTCGGCCACCCCCGACACGATGGCGGCGATGCGCTCGGGGACGTTTTTGCCGCAGGCGATGTAATCCAAAAACACCAGGGGCCTGGCCCCGGCGCAGACCACGTCGTTGACGCACATGGCCACGCAGTCTATGCCGATGGTGTCGTGCTTGTCCAGATACTGGGCGATGCGCAGCTTGGTGCCCACGCCGTCGGTACCGGAGATGAGCACGGGATGCTCCATACCGGACACGTCCAGCTCGAACAGGCCCCCGAAGCCGCCGATGTCCCCGATGACGCCGGGGATGACAGTGCGGGCGATGTGCTGTTTCATCAGTTCCACCGCCCGGTATCCGGCGGTGATATCCACCCCGGCGGCGGCGTAGCTGGCGGAAAAGCTCTCTTTATTCATCCTTGCCTCTCCCCTCGCTGATCTTGTATTCAAAGCGGCTCTTGGCGCTGTTGGTGGGGATCATGGTCGGGTAGTCGTTGGTGAAGCAGGCGTCGCAGAAGCCCGCGCAGTCCCCGCCGCCCAGCAGCCATGGCAGGTCCTCCACAGGCAGATACCCCAGGCTGTCCGCGCCGATGATGGCGGCGGTCTCCTCCACGGTGTGGCGGCAGGCGATCAGGTTCTCCCGGGAGTCGATGTCCGTGCCATAGTAGCAGGGATTGAGGAACGGCGGCGCGCTGATGCGCATATGCACCTCGGCGGCCCCGGCCTCCCGCAGCAGGTTCACGAACCGGGCGCTGGTGGTGCCCCGGACGATGGAGTCGTCCACCACCACCACCCGCTTGCCCCGGACCACGCTGGCCACGGGGTTGAGCTTGATGCGCACCATGTCCTCCCGGGTGCTCTGGCCCGGGGCGATGAAGGTGCGGGCGATGTAGCGGTTTTTGATGAAGCCCACGCCGTAGGGGATGCCGGAGGTGCGGGCATAGCCCAGCGCCGCGTCCAGGCCGGAGTCGGGCACGCCGATGACCACGTCCGCCTCCGCCGGATGGCGCAGGGCCAGCCGCTCCCCCGCCCGGACCCGGGCCTCGTGGACGGACACGCCGTCCATCACCGAGTCGGAGCGGGCAAAATAGATATATTCAAAGATGCAGGTCTTTTTGGGCGCCTTGCCGCAGTGGTCCCGGATGCTCTGGACCCCGTCCTTGGAGAACACCACGATCTCCCCCGGGTCCAGGTCCCGGATGAACCGGGCGTTCACCGCCTCCAGGGCGCAGGTCTCCGACGCCACCACATAGGCCCCGTCCTCCCGCTGGCCGTAGCACAGGGGCCGGAAGCCGTTCTCGTCCCG
>CANROZ010000038.1 GCA_947632365.1 uncultured Oscillospiraceae bacterium | reverse complement strand
GTCTCGTCCACGGCGTGGCCCAGGTGGAGCTGGCCCGTCACGTTGGGGGGCGGGATGACGATGGTGAAGGGCTTCTTGTCCGGGTCGCGCTTGGCGTGGAAATACCCGCCGTCCAGCCACTGCTGGTAGATGCGCCCCTCCACCTGTTTGGGATCATACTGTTTCGGCAGCTCTCTCATTTGCACATATCCTCTATCTCTTCCATACTGGAAAGTCCCACCTTCCGCTGGATCAGCTCCCCGTCCCGGAACGCCGCCAGGGTGGGGATGGCCATGATCCCGAACCGGGCGGCCAGGGCGGGCTCGTTGTCCACGTTCACCTTGCAGACCTTCACCTGAGGATTCTTCTCCGCGAAGGCGTCCACGATGGGGCTCTGCATCTTGCAGGGGCCGCACCACACGGCCCAGAAATCCACCAGCGTGGTGCCGCTGGCGATGGTCCCGTCAAAACTGTCCTGGGTCAAGTCCAAAACGCTCATGTTTCCCTCTCCTTCAAATATCTGTCCGCGGCCAGCGCCGCGATGTTTCCCTGTCCCACGGCCCGGGCGATCTGGTAGGGACGGCCTGTGCAGTCCCCCGCCGCGAAGGCCCCGGGCACGCTGGTGGCCATATCCGGTCCCACCGCGATATGCCCCTCCGCCATCTCCAGTCCCGGCAGCAGCGCGCTGGCCGCCACCGTGTCCCGCAGCACGAACACGCCCTCCACGGGGTGTACCGCGCCGTCCACGGCGATGCCGGAGACCTTGTCCTGACCCTGTATCTCTGCGTTTTTCGCCTGGGTCCCGGTGAAATACAGGACCTGGCAGCCGATGCCCTCCAAGAAGGCCCGGTCCGCCTCGCTCCCGGAGCCCAGGCCCAGTACAGCCACCCGTTTGCCCCGGTACAGCATCCCGTCGCAGGTGGCGCAGTAGCTGACGCCCCGGCCCAGCAGCCGCTCCTCCCCCGGCAGGGGCCTGGCGTTCTGCTGCGCCCCCGCGGCCAGGATGAGGGCCCCGGCCTGGTACACGTCCTGTTCCACGCTGACCATGATCCGCCCATTGAAGGCCATCACGGCCGTGGCCCGGCCGACGATGAGGGGGATGTCCAGCCGCTCCAGGTCGCCCACCATGGCGGCGAGCAGCTCCCGGCCGCTCCGGCCGGGCAGCCCCGGATAGTTCTCGATGCGCCCGGCCCGGGCCAGAGGACTGGCCATGGGGTCGGCGGAGATCACCGCAGCGGACCTGCCCCGGGCATGGGCCGTCAGCGCCGCCGAGACGCCCGCCGGGCCCGCGCCCAATATGAGGATGTCAAAGCCCTTTTCGTCCATAAACGCACCTTGCCGTCCCCGGGATGTCCCTAACGGGGTATTGTATCACAGCGTGCCGCGCCGTGCAAGGCGGCGGCCCCCATCCAGTGTGCCCGTCCCGGGCCTTTTTTACGCCTTTTCCCGGCTCAGGGCCGCGAAGTCCCGGTAGATATCCGGGTAGGCGCTCTGCATGCGCAGGATGTTCCCCTCCCGGTCGGTGAAGCAGTGCTCGCTCCGGGCTTGGCAGGCCAGGGAGCCGTCGCTCTTTCGCATCTCATAGCCGATGATGAGCCGCACCCCGTGGAACTGCTCGATCCATGTCTCGATGGTCACGTCCTCGGGAAAGACGGTGCTGGCCCGGTAGCGGCAGTCCACATGCACCACCGGGGACAGCAGGCCCATGGCCTCCAGTTTGTCGAAGTCCCATCCGATCTGCCGCAGGAAGTCCACCCGGGCCTCCTCCATCCAGCGGATGTAGTTGGAATGGTGCACGATGCCCATTTTATCCGTCTCGTAATACTGCACCTTGTGATGGTAGGGCTGGATCATTTCTTCCCTCTCTTCTCCGCGAAGCGGCGCAGCAGGATATACAGGATCATCTCCACCGCCATGACCCCCGCCGTGATCAGCGCGTTGATCTCGATGGAGAGATACCAGGGCGCGGACTGGGTCACGTATCTCTCCGGGTGGACCCCGTGGTCGTAGGCCTGCCAGATGACGAAGCCCAGGAAATACGCCCCTGTGAGGCTCATCACCACAGCCATGATCTTGTCCAGTTTTTTCATCGTAAGACCGCCCTTTCTTTATTCGCCCAAAAGTGCCGCGAAGCTGTCCACGGCGCCGTCCGCCAGGGCGTTGATGGCGTCCCGGTCGGCGTCGGAATATCGATCGTAAACGGCGATGGTCTCTATGCCCGCGGCCTTGGCCGCCTGGACCCCCGCCAGAGAATCCTCGAACACCAGGCACTGTTCCGGGGCCAAGCCTCCATCCGCCATGGCCCGCCGATATACCTCCGGGTCCGGCTTGATGTTCTCCACGTCCTCGCAGGTATAGATACGCCGGAACATCTCGTCCAGCGGGGCCTTTTTCAGGATATTTTCGTTGGCCGTCCGGTATATCTCCAGGCTCCGGCTCCGCCCGGTGGTGGCCAGGATGAGCACATAGCCCTCCGCCTTCAGCCGACGCAAAAATCGATCCGCCCCCGGCTTATAGTCCACCGCACTTTTCAACAGCTCCCGGCTGATGGCGTAGCGCCGCTGATGCACCTGCGCCGCGGTCAGGTCCGTGCCATACTTCTCCCGCAGCAGACCGCAGTACAGCAGATAGGGCTCCCTCTCCCCCCTAAACCGCCGCAGCGCCCCGTCCCGGAAGGTCTGGACCGCCGCCATATCCGGCTCGGTCCCCGTCAGCTCCAGGGCCAGGCGTCTGTCCGTCTCGTTCCACACGCCGATAGAGTCGATGAGCGTGCCGTCCAGGTCGAACAGCACCGCCTTTTTCCCCCGCAGCAGGTCCCCCGCCGATCCATTCCATCCCATAAACAAAAGCCTCCCTCTCACGAGGGAGGTGATCTGCCCCAGCGGGCAGGACGGAGGGAGAGATATACATCTTGTCCCTGTTCAGCTCTCCCCCTGTCACCGCTTTGCGCCTCGGTCCCCTCGCCGGAGAGGGCCGATGCGCGGCCTGTTACTTTTTGAGCATCTCCAGGATCTCGTCGGCACTCTTGCCGCTGCTGACCAGCTTGGAGACCACCTTTTCGATCTCCACCTTCTGGGCGGCGGCGGCCTCGATGGCGGCGGCCTCCGCCTTCTTGGCCTCCAGAGCGGCGATGGCCTTCTCGGCGGCGCGCAGCTCCTTCTTCTTGGCCTTGAGCAGCTGCTTCTGTTTTTCGATAGCGGCCAGGATATCGGCCTGCTCCGCCTCCAGCGTCTTTTTCAGCTCTACCTGGGCGGCGAGCTTCTCCTCCACCTTGGCGGCGGACTGGACGCGCTTCGTCTTGTTCTTGCTTCCCTTCGGTCTGGGCATGACATTTATCCTCCTTGGCCCGTCATTTTTGTCCCCTTGATTATAAAATAAATACTGCCCGATTACAACCCCAAAACAGCAAAAATCTATTTATATTTTTCGACCCGGCCGCAGGTCGGGTCGAAAAGGGATGGTTTCCCGCTTTTATTTCCGATAAAACAAAATACCCAGGGTCCCCGGCCCGCAGTGGGAGCTGACGGTGCACCCGGCCCGGGTGTGGATGATCTCCCGGAAGGGGGCCGTTTTTTTGACCTCCTCCTCGGCCATGGCCCGGATATCCTCGCTGACGCCGGAGTCGGTGATGAATATGCGGCGGGTGTCCAGGCTGTCGGTGTCCGCCAGCTTGTCCCGGATATAGGCGGCGACGCACTCGCCGAGCCTGCCCCGGTATTTTTTGCCCACGCCCATCTGGCCGTCCTTCACATAGATGCAGGGGTGCAGCTTCAAGAGATTGGCCCCCATGGCGGCTAGGGCGCTGCAGCGGCCGCCCTTGCGCAGATACTCCAGCGTATCCACCACGAAGCTCACGTCCAGCTTGTCCCGCCGCGCCTCCAATTGTCTATGTATCTCCGCCGCGTCCATGCCGGAGGCCGCCATCTCGCAGCCGTCCAGCACCAGGTGCCCGATGCCCGTGGACAGGTTCCGGCTGTCCACCACGTACACGTTGCCCAGCTCCTGGGCCGCCAGGCAGGCGTTCTGATAGCAGGCGGACATATCGCTGCTGATGGTGAAGTGGATCACCGCGTCGTGGCTGGCCAGCTCCCGGGAGAACACGTCCAGATACTCCTGCACGTTCACCGCCGCCGTGGAGGCCAGCTTGCCCGTGGTCCGGATGCGCTCATACAGCCCGTCCGGCGTGATCTCGGTGCCGTCGTGAAAGCTCTCCCCGCCGATGGTCACGGTCAGGGGCGTGATGGTGATATCATGGCGCCTCACCAGCTCCTCCGTCAGATCGCAGGTGCTGTCAGCGGTGATCTTGATCTTCAAAACGCGTCATCTCCCGGATATTTTTCCGCTATTGTAAACCTTTTCCCAGCAATTGTCCAGCCCGTTCCAGCAGGGCCTGCCGCTCATTGGGCAGCGCCCCGTCCACCACCGCGTCCAGCAGCGCCGCCAGCACCCGGCCTACCGCCGGGCCCGGCTGCGCGCCCAGGGCCAGGATGTCCCGGCCGTTCACCGCCAGGCTCTTCACCGAGAAGCAGCTCTCCCCCGCCAGCACCGTCTCCAATACTTTCTCGGCGCCGTCCACCAGGGCCATATGCTCCGCCCGCACGGCCCCGGCCCGGTCGGCGCTGTCGGCCCGCCAGCAGCACATGAGCTGCTCCACCGCCTCCCGGCCCAGCTTCGCCAGCAGCCTGCGCATGGCCTTCTCCGTCTGGGGCGGCCGGACGGCGTGGTTTTTGATGAGCAGACACACCCGCTCCCGGGTGGCGTTGTCGCACCGCAGCCGCCGCAGCACCTGTTCCGCCAGGGCGGCCCCCGCCTCGGCATGGCCGTAAAAATGGCCCACGCCCTTCTCGTCGGTGAAGAAGGTCTCCGGCTTGCCGATGTCGTGCAATAACATCGTCAGCCGCACCGTCAGGTCCGGCGCCGCCGCGGCCACCGCCAGGGCGGTATGGGTCCAAACGTCGTGGATGTGATAGGGATTTCTCTGCCCGAACCCCTGTCCCGCCGCCAGCTCCGGGATGACCTGAAAGATCACCGGGGCATAGTCCAGCAGCGCCCGCCCGACACCGGGCCCCATAAGGATGCCCTTCAGCTCGGCGAACACCCGCTCCCGGGCGATATGGTCCAGCAGCGCCCGGTCCTGCACCGCGCTGGCCGCCGTGGCGGGCTCGATGGCAAAGTCCAGCTTCGAGGCGAACCGCACCGCCCGCAGGATGCGCAGCGCGTCCTCTCCGAACCGCTCCTCCGGTACCCCCACGCAGCGGATGAGCCCCGCCGCCAAGTCCGCCTGCCCGCCGTACAGGTCTATCACCGTCCCATCCGGCGCCAGGGCCATGGCGTTCACGGTGAAGTCCCGCCGGGCCAGGTCCCCCTCCAGGCTGCCCAGGAAGGTGACGCTGTCCGGGTGGCGGCTGTCCTGATAGGTCCCGTCCGCCCGGAAGGTGGTGATCTCTATCGGACCCCCGGCGGTGAGAACGGTCACAGTGCCGTGGCGCATGCCCGTCTCGATGAGCCGCTGCGCTGCGAATACCGCCGCGGTCTGCTCCGGCCGGGCGGAGGTGCACACGTCCCAGTCCGACGGCGTTCCGCCCAGCAGGCTGTCCCGGACGCAGCCGCCCACCGGGTACGCCGCGTAGCCCGCCCCCCGCAGGGCCGCCAGCACCCTATTCACATGGTCCGGGACAGAGATCATGTCATTTTCCTTTCTTTCCGGGCTTGTATTTATTGAAACAGTGTGATAAAATCAATTTATTATCAAGAGAAATCGAAAGCAGGAGGGTATGCCCGTGAATATCCACGAGTCCGCAGAAGACTATCTGGAATCCATCTACATGCTGTCCATGGAGAAGGCCTCTGTGCGCTCCATCGATGTGGCCAACGCTTTGGGCTATTCCAAGCCCTCCGTCAGTGTGGCCATGAAGCAGCTGGAGGAAAACGGTTACATCCGCCGGGATGAGGACCGCTTTCTCCACCTGGAGGAGAAGGGTCTGGCCATCGCCAAGCGCATCTATGAGCGCCACGAGACCATCGCCGCCATCCTCATGAGCCTGGGCGTGTGTCAGGAGACCGCCTATAAAGACGCCTGCAAAATGGAGCACGATATCTCCGACGAGAGCTTTGGCTGCATCCAGGAATACATCGCCGTCCACGGCCAGCCCATGGCCCCGGACGCGGAGGCCCACCGGAAGGCCTACGCGGAGCGAAACTAGTATAGCGCATTTTCCCCAAAAAGCAAAGGGCGCGGTGCCGAGCACCGCGCCCTTTATTTTCAGTCTAAGTAGGTGACCATGGACCCGTCATATTCGAACCGCCGGATGTCCGGGTCGTCGTCCTGGATCTGGCTCAAAGCCTCCAGGGTATAGGGGGTCAGGTCCACCCCCTCCGTCAGCTCCTCCGGCAGCAGATCGGCGTTGGCCACCCGGTACAGCCGATCCCCCTGGCGGATGACGAAGTTAGCGCAGCGGTCCCAGCGCCCCTGCCAGTCCTGGGCCAGGTATACGAAGGCGTACAGGTCCTCCCCCAGGGTGTCCGCCCGCTCCACGGCGATGTCATAGGCCGGGCCGGAGCCCTTCACCAGCTCCGGGTCCTGCCGCCACTCCTCGCCCTCCGGCACATAGTCCAGGTCGATCAGATTGATGAAGCCCGCCTTGGCCATCTCAAAATACCCCTCGAAAAAGCTGAGTATCTCGTCGGGCACGTTGATTTCCGGTGTTACCTCCACCTGGCCGTCCCGGTGGGGCTCGTCCAATTCCGGCTCGTCCACGGCGGCGGGATCGTAGGCCAGCGGCGGCGGGGTGAGCTCAGGCTCGTCGGCGGACTCCGTCGGGGCCGGGGTCATGGCGGGCCCCGCCGGGGATGCGGTGGGCGCCGCCGGGGATGCGGTGGGCGCCGCCGGGGACCCGCTGTCCGGCGCCGCCGGGCCCGTGGCGAACACCGCCGTCACGCCCAATGTCAGAAGTATGCTCATCACAACGGCCAGGGCCGTTATCCTTTTTCCTTTCATGATCGCCGTCACGCGCTCCTCCATAGCGCTTTTGCTGAAATGGCTGACCAGGGGCGTGAGGCCGGACCTGGCCTCCGCCATATCGATGAGGGCCCGGGCATAATCCGCCCGGCCTTCCCCGTCCATGCCCCGCACCACCTGTTCGTCACAGGCCATTTCCATATCCCTGTTGGCCAGCACGAGCATGACCCATACCAGGGGATTGAACCAGTGCAGGCATACCGCCGCCGTCAAAATGAGCTTTTTCAGCCCGTCCAGCCGCCGGATGTGGGCGTATTCGTGGCCCAGGATCAGCCCCAGCCGGGTCTGGTCATGCCAGTCGGTCCGGGCCGGGAGCAGCACCACCGGGCGCAGCAGCCCGTAGGTCATGGGCGCGTCCACCCGCCCGGACAGCCGCACGGACACCCGCCGCCGCATGGGGTGGCGGTCCTGCCAGCGGCGGACGAATCCGTCCTCCACCGTCACCGCCTCCCGGAATCGCCGGAACGCCGTCACATATCCCAGGGCAAAATACGCCCCCTGACCCAGGGCCCCCGCCGCCCAGAGCAACGTCCCCCAGGGGACATCCCTGTCTCTGGCAGCCGGAGCGGTCCTTTCCGCCGCCGGAGCCGTATCCCCGGCCGCCGGAGCGGCGCTGCCCGTCGCCGGGACCGCACTCACGGGGGCTGGGGCGGCCGGAGCCTCTGTCACCGCCGGGGCGGCCGTCTCCGTCCGCAGCAGGCCGTATACGCTCACCGCCGAGGGCACTGTCACCGGGACCAGCAGCCGTAGCACCGCCACCGCCCACAGCACCGTGAACGTGGCCCGGGGAAGCCGCTGCATGGTCAGGGCCCGCAGGACGACGACCGCCAGGATCACCAGCCCTCCGGCAAAGCTCATTTCCAGCAAGCTCATAGCCTGCACCTCACTTCAGCTCGTCCACGATCCGGCGCAGACGCTCGATCTCCGCCGCCGTGAACTTTTTCCGCCCCAGCAGCGCGGCGAACAGCTTGTCGGCGGACCCGTCGTAGAGCTTTCCGATCAGCTCGTCCGTCTCCGCCGCCTGCACCGCCGCCTTCTCCACCAGGGCGTGGCACATGAATTTGGGCTCCGAGCGCTCTATGGCGCCCTTGGCGATGCACCGTTTGATGAGGGTATAGGTGGTGTTCACATTCCAGCCCACCTCCTCCGCCAGCACATCGGCGATGTGCCGGGCGGTACAGTCGCCCTCCCGCCACAGCACGCCCATCACCTTCAATTCGGAATCGTACAGCTTCGTATCCATCGTGTCTCTCCCCAAAATTTACTACCGCGGTAGTATTGACGTCGAACTTATACTACCACAGTCGTAGTATATTGTCAATACTACTGCCGTAGTATTTTTCAAAAAGTTTTCGCGGCCCCTCTCCGGGCCGCGAAAACTCACACTTTCTTCATATACCGGGAGGCGGCCTTCAGCATCAGCCGTTTCAGCCCGGCGGTCTCGAACTGTATCTCCACCAGATGGTCCCCGCCCATGGGAGTCATCTTCACGATG
This sequence comes from uncultured Oscillospiraceae bacterium, assembly GCA_947632365.1. GTDB lineage: Bacteria > Bacillota > Clostridia > Oscillospirales > Oscillospiraceae > CAJOIG01. Next base: position 5,907 of record CANROZ010000038.1, on the reverse strand, counting down.
GTGCCCCGGTGGAAGGCGGTGTGCTCCACCTGGTCCCCCACAGCGAAGCTGACCGGGGCCTCCTGCCTTTTGGGCGCGGGGGGCGCGACGGTCTTTTTGCGGCTCTTGTTCCAATCCCGGACCCGGGGCGCCGCCTGCTCCTGGGGCACGTCCTCAAAGTCGAACCAGCCCACGGGCTTCAGATCGTTGTAGGGGCGGTCGATGTGCTCGGGGGGTATCTCGTCCACGAAGCGGCTGACTCGATGGGAGGCCGTCTGGCCGAACACCATCCGCTGCCGGGCGCTGGTGATGAACAGCCGCCGCTTGGCCCGGGTGATGGCCACGTAGGCCAGGCGCCGCTCCTCCTCCATCTGGTCCGCCTCGCCGATGGCCTGCAGGGAGGGGAACACCCCCTCCTCCATGCCCACGATGAACACCGTGGGGAACTCCAGTCCCTTGGCGGAGTGGACGGTCATGAGGGTGACGGTGTTCTCGTCCTCGTCCATGGCCTGCAGGTCGGTATAGAGGCTCACCTCGTCCAAAAACCCAGCCAGCGTGTCGTCCCCGGTCTGGCGCACATGGGTGGCGATGAAGCTCTTCAGCTCCCGGACGTTCTCCAGCCGATTCATGCTCTCGTCGGTGCGGGCGGCCTCCAGCATCCGGGCGTAGCCCGTCTTTTCCAGCAGCTCGTCATAGAGCTCCTCCAGCGTCCCGGTCCGGGTCAGGGCGGACAGCTCGTTCATCATGGCCGCGAAGCCCTTCAGCTTTTCCGCGCTGCGGGCCAGCTCCGGGAAAGCCTCCGGCATGGAGATCACCGTGAACAGGGGCAGCCCGTTGGTCTGGGCGATGGCGGCGGCCCGCTCCACGGTGGTGGCGCCGATGCCCCGGGCGGGGACGTTGATGATCCGGGTCAGGCGCAGATCGTCTGCGGGGTTGAGCAGCACGAAGAAGTAGGCCATGATATCCTTGATCTCGGCCCGCTCGAAGAAGGGATTGCCCTTCACGATCCGGGGCCGGATGCCGTTGCGCAGGAACGCCTGCTCGATGGCCCGGGACTGGGCGTTGAGCCGATAGAGCACCGCGTGGTCCCGCAGGTTCTCCCCCCTGTCCACCGCCTGGAGCACCTGGCGCACCACATACTGGGCCTCGTCCTCCTCGTTTTTCGCCACGTACAGGGTGATGCGGTCCCCGTCCCCGGCGTTGGTCCACAGCTTTTTGCCCTTGCGGCCCTTGTTGTTGGCCACCACGCCGTTGGCGGCGCTGAGGATGTGTCCGGTGGAGCGGTAATTCTGCTCCAGGCGGATGACCCGGGCGTTGTCGTACTGGTCCTCGAAGGAGAGGATATTCTCGATGGTGGCGCCCCGGAAGGCGTAGATGGACTGGTCGTCGTCGCCCACCACGCAGATGTTCTTCCGGCCCCCCGCCAGGAGGGTGGCCATCATGTACTGCAAGTTGTTGGTGTCCTGGTACTCGTCGATGAGCACGTACTTGAACCGCCGCTGATAGCGCTCCCGCACATCCGGGAACTGCTGCAAAAGCCGCACGGTGTTGTACAGCAGATCGTCGAAGTCCATGGCCCCGGCCTCCATCAGCCGCCTGGCGTAGGCCTCGTAGAGCTCCGCCGCCCCCTTGAGCCGGAAGTCCCCGCTCTTCTCCGCCGTGGCGGCGAACTCCCCCGGCCCCTGCAAATGGTTCCGGGCCCGGTCGATGGTGTTGGCCACCCACCGGGGCGGGTACATCTTCTCGTCCTTGTTCTGGTCCTTGATGATGCGCTTCATCACCGCCAGGCGGTCGTTCTCATCGTAGATGGTGAAGCTGTCGGGATAGCCCAGCAAACTGGCATCCTTGCGCAGGATGCGCACGCAGGCGGAGTGGAAGGTCTTGGCCCAGACCTGCTCCGCCGCCTCGCCCAGCATGGCGTTGAGCCGGGCCTTCAGCTCCCCGGCGGCCTTGTTGGTGAAGGTGATGGCCATGATCTGCCAGGGGGCCACCGGGTCCAGGGCCGCGGCCTCCTCCGCCTGGCGCTTCAGGCTCTCGTCCCCGGCTATGTAGCGGCGCATCACGTCCAGCTTCGCTTCGTCTGCCTCCGGGGGCAGCTCGTCGCAGTCCGACGCCCGGCCGTATTTCATCAGATTGGCCACCCGGTTGATGAGCACGGTGGTCTTGCCGCTCCCGGCGCCCGCCAGGATCAGCAGCGGCCCTTCCGTGGCCATGACGGCCTCCAGCTGCCTGTCGTTGAGCCGGGGGAAGTTCCTGGCGATGACCTCCCGCCGGGCCTCGATGTAGTTTTTCGTAAAAGTATCCATAGGCGCAGTATAGCACACCCGCGCCCCCGTTGGCTATCCCTATTTTTCCGCCGTCAGTCCCCAGCCTCGGCGCTGCTCTTTTCGGTCGTGTTCTTCTCACACGCGGCGATATACAGCTCCTCACACCGCCGCTGCGCCTCGATCAGGATATCGATGGCCTTTTCCGTCGCCCGGACCATCTCATGGTACAGCTCAGCATAGTCGACCCGTTTCTCTTCCGTTGTGCTCACCCCCTTTCATGAGGAGTATAGCGCAACATTTGTAACTTGTAAAGTTATATAAATTATCTTTTACGTTGTCGCATATCACTCACTCTGACGGTAAACTATCTATGGGTGAGCAAATGAGAAACGAACTGCGTGAGAAATACAAGAGCCTGGGCTTGAACATCGCCTATTACCGCAAGCAGCGGGGCATGAGCCAGAGCCAGTTGGCAGAGGCGGTGAACATCAGCCGCACGCACATGAGCCGCGTGGAGACCGCAGACTGCGCCGTCTCGCTGGACGTCGTCTTTGACATCTGCCAGGCGCTGGACATATCGCCGGAAAAGCTCTTTGACTTCCGCCGTTGACATCCCCCAGGAGGAATTTGACGAGAAGAAACGCCAACTTCTGGGCCTATAATCGCAAAACCGGGACGCTTTCGCGCCCCGGTTTTTTGTTGCAGATATGTATTTCTTACTTGAAGTAGCGCTCCAGCAGGCCCTTGAAGGCTTTTCCATGCCGGGCCTCGTCCCGGGCCATCTCATGGACCGTGTCATGGATGGCGTCCAGGTTCAGCTGCTTGGCCAGCTTGGCCAGCTCGACCTTCCCGGCGGTGGCGCCGTTCTCGGCCTCCACGCGCATCTCCAGGTTCTTCTTGGTGGAGTCCGTGACCACCTCGCCCAGCAGCTCGGCGAACTTCGCCGCGTGCTCGGCCTCTTCCCAAGCGGCCTTCTCCCAGTACAGGCCGATCTCGGGATAGCCCTCACGATGGGCCACACGGGCCATGGCCAGATACATGCCCACCTCGGAGCACTCGCCGTTGAAGTTGGCGCGCAGTCCCTCGATGATCTCGTCGGGGGTGCCCTGCGCCACACCTACCACATGCTCGGCGGCCCAGCTCATCTCCTCTTCCTGCTTCTTGAACTTGGAGCCGGGGACCTTGCACTGGGGGCAGAACTCGGGGGCCTGCTCACCCTCATAAACATAACCGCAGACGGTGCATACCCATTTCGCCATATCGAATATACCTCCAAAAAATTTTTAGGAATAATTCCTAAATACTGCTACCATTATACCATATCCCCCGCTTTTGTCAATAGGACAGCCCTGGGCACAAAAATTTTTTGCCCGCATGGAAAACCCGTCGAAGCCGACGCACTAAACACAGCCCGTGCCCCGGCATGGCATCTCTTGCCAAGAAACACGATCTGTGGTATCTTATCATGAGTATCGCTCTACAATGCACCGCATATAACAGGACCTGCCCGCCCGGGCAGGTCCAACGATCGACCATAACAAAACTGCAAAGGCTGTTCGAGGTAAAAACATGGAAAAGCGTATCACGAGTATTCTTTTGTCGATACTTCTCACGCTTTGGCTCGGCGCGCCCGCATTCGCCGCCGACAGCAGCACGGTGCTGGCAGGGCCCGCGTCCCGCCCCCTGTCCGGCACATCCGGCGGGACCGGGGACGCCTCTGCTGATCCGTCTGCTCCCGAGACCGCTCCGGCCGCCGTCGGCACATGCGGTAAGGGGACGGATGCGCTGACCTGGACCCTGACCGAAGACGGGACGCTCACCATTTCCGGAACAGGGGCCATGGAGGATTACAGCCAGTCCGACACGCCCTGGAACGAATATCGCCGCGCCATTGAGACTCTTCTTGTCTCCTCCGGCGTCACCGCCATTGGTTCCTATGCCTTTTATGACTGCCCCCGCCTGACAAACGTCGATCTCCCTGCCAGCATAAGCACGATCGGCAGATACGCATTCGCCCGTTCCGGCTTGGCGACCGCCGTTCTTCCGGCCAAGCTGACCGCCATCGGCGAGGGAGCGTTTTACGCCTGCGAAGAGCTGGGCGATCTCACCCTCCCGGAGGGCCTGCTGACCATCGGCGAGCTCGCATTCTCCCGCTGCGGCAGTCTGACCGCCGTAGTTCTGCCCGACAGCGTAGGGCAGGTGGGGAACACCGCCTTTCAGGACTGCGGCAGCCTGAAGGACATCACGATCCTCAATCCGGACTGCCGCATCTCGTCCACGCCAAACGACACGGGAACGCTGTTCGGCGTCCCCGATGACGCCTCGATCCACTGTTACATCAGTTCCACCGCCGAGGAATACGCCCGGGAGCACGGGCAGACATTCCTGGCGCTGGACGGCGGCGCAGCGTCTGCCCCGTCTGTTCCTGACAGTCCTGTACCGACGGCGGCCCCTGTGACCCCGCGCCCGGCGCCGTCAGGGCAGCAGCCTGCGCGTCCGGCCAGGCCGACGGACCCACCCGCGGCAACGAGCCGCCCCGCCCCCACGGCCAGACCGACGGCCACGCCGGGACTTCCCGCCGAGCCCTCCCCTGCCCCCACGCCTGGCCCCGGCTCTGCCACCGACACGCAGACGCCGCAGCCCGGGGACTGGGCCCCGCTCCCGACATACCCGCCTTCGTCTACGGCTGAGCCTGGCTCTTCCACCGATGAGCCTGGCTCTTCCACCGATACCCGAACCCCGCCTCCCGGCGGCGGACAGACCGCACCAGCCACTGTCCCTCCGTCCGGTGGATTTGACTGCAATACTGACATAGGCGTCCCCACCCCCGATCCCGCCTGCTCCACCGACACCCGGACACCACCTCCCGGCGGCGGACAGACTGCGCCAGCCACCGTCCCTCCTTCCGGCGGGTTTGACTGCAATACTGACATAGGCGTCCCCACTCCCGATCCCGACTGCGCTACCGACATTCAGACACCGCAGCCCGGGGAATGGGACCCGCTCCCAACATCCCCGCCTTCGTCCGACGGATTCGGCTGTAGTACCGATACGGACGTCGTCACCCCTAATCCCGACTGCGCCACCGACACGCAGACACCGCAGCCCGGCGGCGGACAGACAGCACCAGCCACCGTCCCTCCCTCCAGTTCGTTTGACTGCGGTACCGACACGGGGGCTACAGAGCCCTCCCAGCCAGCGGTCACCCCGATGCCGCTCCTCGATCCTCCCGCCTCTGAAGTCGGCAGCGAAGCAGGCGCAGGCGGCGCAGCGGCCACGGAGCCTGCCGCGCTAGTCCTTGACCCCGCGGCGCCGCCCCCGGCAGCTGTGACGGGTCCTCAGGAGGAGGACCAAAATGACCTGGAACCGGAAGATGAATGACCCCGGCAGACAAAAAAGAAAGACGCGGCCTCCGCGTCTTTCTTTTTATCTTTTTTGTAGCTTTTCTCATGAGAGCATGCTGCAATTCGGCGGCATAAGGAGGTGTATTTCCATGCCTGACTACCAAAGCAGGACAGACCACGGACAAAAATGATTTGTCCGGAAAGGGTCCGCCCCCCGGTCCGTCCCGGCGCGGCGCCTTGCGACAGTGTAGGTTAGTCAATGATGTGTTACAAAAAGGGGGAAGTCCAGGAGAGCCTGTTTAGGGGATATCCAGTTG
>CANROZ010000037.1 GCA_947632365.1 uncultured Oscillospiraceae bacterium | reverse complement strand
CATCAGCTTGGGCTTGGCCATCAGCGCCCGGCCCACGGCCAGCATCTGCTGCTCGCCGCCGGACAGGGTGCCGCCCATCTGCCACTCACGCTCCTTCAGCCGGGGGAACAGGTCGTACACCAGATCGTAGTCCGCCTTCAGATCGTCCCGGCGCAGGTACGCGCCCATGCGCAGATTCTCCTTCACGGTCATGTCCGGGAAGATGCGGCGGCCCTCCGGGGCCATGGTGATGCCCTTTTTCACGATGCTGGTGGGGTCCAGCCCGGTGATATCCTCCCCGGCGAAGGTGATGGAGCCGCTGCGGGCCTTCACCAGGCCGGAGATGGTGCGCAGGGTGGTGGACTTCCCGGCGCCGTTGGCGCCGATCAGGGTGACGATCTGCCCCTCCTCCACGGTGAGGCTGATGCCCTTGACGGCCTCGATGCCGCCGTAGTTGACCTTCAGGTCCTGGATCTTCAGAAGCTCGCTCATTCCTCGCTCACCCCCAGATAGGCGTCGATGACCCGCTGGTTGTTCTGGATCTCCTGGGGAACACCCTGGGCGATCTCGCTGCCGAAGTCGATGACGTAGATGTAGTCGGATATCTGCATCACAAGGTCCATGTGGTGCTCGATCAGGAACACGGTCAGATCGTATTTTTCCTGTATCTGCTGGATGAACTGGGCCAGCTCGTGGGTCTCCTGGGGGTTCATGCCCGCGGCGGGCTCATCCAGGAGCAGCAGCTTGGGGCTGGTGGCCAGGGCCCGGGCGATCTCCAGCCGCCGCTGCAGGCCGTAGGGCAGGCTGGTGGCCAGCTCGTCCCGGTACTGGAGCAGGTCCTGCTCCGCCAGAAGCGCCTCGGTCTCGTCCCGCATGCGCTTTTCCTCCTTGGCATTGGCCCGGAAGGTGGCGGAAAACACGTTCTGCTTGGCCCGCATATGCTTGGCGGTGAGCACGTTGTCAAACACGGTCATGCTCTTCCACAGGCGGATGTTCTGGAAGGTGCGGGCGATGCCAAGCTCTGTGATCTTGTCGGGAGAGGGGGCGATGGCCGGGTCGTGAGTGTACAGATCGGCGTGCTCCCCCTGGTAGAGCTTTTTCATCTTGCCCCGGGGGTGGTTGCGCACCATGGGCAGGCCGCAGAACTCCACCAGTCCATTGGTGGGCTCATACACCCCGGTGATGCAGTTGAAGGCGGTGGTCTTTCCCGCGCCGTTGGGGCCGATGAGGGCGATGATCTTGCCCTTGGGCACGTCCAGGGACAGATCGTTCACGGCCATGACGCCGCCGAACTGCATGGTGACGTTCTCCACGTGCAGGACGATATCGGTGTTGCTCATTTCCCGGCGCCTCCTTCCGCGGCCTCGGCCGTCTTTTTCTTTCGCAGCTTCCGCACGAGCCCGGCGAAGGAAAGCTCCTTGTCGCCCATGATGCCCCGGGAGAAGAACAGCACGATCACCATGATGATGACGGAGAACACGACCTTCCGGAAACCGTCACGGAAGAAGGGCACGGTGATCTCCTTGCCGAAGAGCGTGACGCCGCCGCTGTCCAGGAACCGCAGCCACCACTCGTTGCAGGCGATGTACAGGAAGGACGCGATGCAGCTGCCGGACACGGAGCCGATGCCGCCGATGACCACGATCAGCAGTATCTCATAGGTCATGGCGGACTTGAAGGCGTTGGCCTGGATGGTGGTCTGGTACATGGCCAGCAGCGCGCCGCCCACCCCCGCGAAGAAGCTGGAGATGACGAAGGAGAGCATCTTGTGCTTGAACAGACTGATGCCCATGGCCTCGGCGGCCACCTCGTCGTCCCGGACGGCCTTGAAGGCACGGCCGTAGGAGGAGTTGATGAGCAGCACGATCAGCCCGATGCAGATCATAGCGATGAAGAAGGGGAACGCGGTGGCCAGCTTGATCTCGCCGATCTTGATGGCGGAGAAGCTGGTGTACTTGCGCAGCATGTTGGAGCCGTTGGTGACAGGGCCCACGCCGTTCCACTGGAAGATGGCCCGGATGATCTCCGCGAAGCCAAGGGTGGCGATGGCCAGATAGTCGCTCTTCAGCCGCAGCACGGGGATGCCGATGAGAGCGGCGAACACGGCGGCCACCAGGCCCGCCAGGATGATGCAGATCACCGCGCCCAAAAACGCGCCCGCGTTCTCTCCCAGCACTTTGGCCAGGGCCTCCGGGATAGAGAAGCCGATGGCGCCACCGTCAAAGTACTGGTATACGGCGGCGTGCTGGTCCGAGGGGATGGCGAAGATGGCGTAGGCGTAAGCGCCCACCAGCAGGAAGCCCGCCTGGCCCAGGGAGAACAGTCCCGTGAAGCCGTTGAGCAGGTTCATGCTCACGCAGATCAGGGAGTAGATGGCGCCCTTTTTCAACACCGGGATGAGCATCAGCGTGAAGCCGTTGGCGGGCAGCACGTTGTCCAGCAGGATCAGGAATATGTACAGCGCCGCGATCAGGCACACCGCGATGGCGGCGCCGATCTTTTTGGCCGGGTCCTTTTGCAGTGTTTTATCCATGACGACCCTCCTCAGACCTTGTCCGTGGCCTTCTCACCGAAGATGCCGGTGGGCTTGACCAGAAGGACGATGATGAGCAGCACAAAGGTGAAGGCGTCGGAAAAGACGGTCCAGTTGGAGCCCAGACCTTTGATGATGTTCTCACAGATGCCGATCAAAAACGCGCCGATCACGGCCCCGGGGATGGAGCCGATGCCGCCGAACACCGCCGCCACGAAGGCCTTCAGGCCGGGCATGGCGCCGGAGGTGGGGACGACGGAGGGATAGTTGGTGAAGTACAGCAGCGACCCCACCGCCGCCAGGAAGCAGCCGATCACGAAGGTCATGGAGATGACGGAGTTGATCTTGATGCCCATGAGCTGGCTGGTCTCAAAATCCCGGGACACCGCCCGCATGGCCATGCCGATCTTGGTCTTCTGGATGAACCGCACCAGCGCGATGACCAGCACCAGCACCAGGAACGGCGTCACCAGGGTGACCACCTTGGTGGTGGCGGGGCCGATGGTGACGGAGTCGGACAGCCAGGGGATGGTGGGATACATCTGGGGCAGGCCTCCGGTGAAGTACAGCGCGCAGTTTTGCAGCAGGTAGCTCACGCCGATGGCGGAGATCATCACGCTCATCCGGGGGGCGCTGCGCAGGGGTTTATAGGCCACCCGCTCGATGGTGAAGCCCAGGACCACCGTGACGATGAGCACCAGGGGGATGGAAAGATACATGGGCATGGCGGTGGTGGCGTAGACCATCACCAGGCCCGCCACCATGAACACGTCGCCGTGGGCGAAGTTGATCAGCCGCAGGATGCCGTAGACCATGGTGTAGCCGATGGCGATCAGGGCGTACTGCCCGCCCACGGAGATGCCCGAGAGCAGATAGGGCAGATTCGCCTGGAAGAAAGCAGACATAGAGGGTACCCTCCGCAATGAAAAGATGAGAGCGCATAAAACCGCCGCCCAAGGCGCGGCGGGAGGCGCTTTTATGCGCTCTGGGTCATGACCCCGGCAAGCGGGAGCGCCGAAGCGCTCCCGCCGCCGGAAATATCCTGTTTGTCAGGCTCAGCCGAGCTCGGTGAGCTCAGCCTCCCACTCGCCGGTCTCAGCGTTGGCGTGCTTGATGAAGGCGGTGCTGCGCACGGCGTCGCCGTTCTCGCCGAAGGCGATGGCACCGGTTGCGCCCTCATAGGTAACGTCGGGCAGAGCGGCCATGATGTCGGCGGGGTCGGTGGAGCCGGCGGCCTTGATGGCCTCCAGAGCCACATAGTAGGCGTCATAGCCCATGACGGACACGGCCGCGATCATGTCGTTGCCGCCGTTGTTGGTCAGGGCGGTGTCGTCGCTGTTCAGGTACTCCTTGAAGCCCTCTTCAAACTCGGGGGCGCCGCCCTCGCCATAGAAGGTGGTGCAGTACACATCCAGACCAGTGGCGACCACGGAGTCCATGATCATGTTGCTGTCCCAGGTGTCGGGGCCGGTGATGACCACGTCAAGCCCCTGGGAGGCGGCCTGCTGGATGATCAGCTGGCCATAGGGGATGGAGCAGGGGGCGAAGATGACCTCGGCGCCGAAGTTCTTGGCGTTGGTCAGGTAGGCGGTGAAGTCGGAGGTGCCGTTGGGGAAGTCCTCCTTCTGGACCTCCAGGCCCAGCTCAGCGGCGGTATCCTGGAAGTAGTTCAGCAGGCCCTGGTCATAGTCGTTGCCCAGCTCGCCCAGGCAGTAGACCTTGGAGGCGCCCAGGGAGTTCTTGGCGAACTGCGCGTGGATGGCGCCCTGGCCGGGGTCGGTGAAGCAGATGCGGAAGTAGTGGTCGTTGCCGATGGTGACCTGGGGGTTGGTGCAGGTGACGCCGATGACGGGGATGCCCGCCTCGCCAAAGGTATCAGACCCGGCGATGGCCACGCTGGAGCCGTAAGAGCCCAGCACGACGGAGGCGTTCTCGGCCACCAGCTGGGTGGCGGCGGAGACGGCCTTGTCGGTGGAGGACTCGTTGTCCGCCACGACCAGCTCCACATCGTATGTGGTGCCGTCGATCTCCACGGTGGGGGTCTCCAGGTTGGCGTACTGCATGCCCAGATACTCCTGCTTGCCGCCAGGGCCGTTATCGCCGGTCAGCGGCTCATACACGCCAATGGTGATGGTGTCCGCGGCGAAGGCCGGGGCGGCCAGCGCCAGGACCATCACAACGGCCAGAACGAGTGCGAACAGTTTTTTCATAGTGATTTCCTCCCGATGTGATTTGTATCGTCCTGTCTTTGATGTGTGGACAAATGTTCACGCACCAAGTATTCTACCATGGTGGTAAGACCATTTCAAGAGTAGGGAATGCCAGTTTTTCGGTCATTTTGCCTCGCATCATTAGGCAATTAGCATAATAAAAAACGAAACGCCCCGCCCAAATCGGGCGGAGCGTTCCATGTCGTATGTTTTTGTCAGTCCATGAAGCGGCACATATCGTCCAGCATCCGCTCCAGCAGCGCCAGCTCCTGGGGGGTATAGATGGCCTGGAGCTTCTCCACGCTCTCGGCGATGAAGGGGTAGTCGGTATTGTAGTAGGAGAAGAACCGATCCCCCACGGACACCCGGCACTCCCGGCGGTCCGCGTCGGAGGCGGAGCGGACGGCGTAGCCCTTGGCCACCAGGTTGTTGATCTTGTAGGTGGCGTTGGGCTGGGAGATGCCCAGGGTCTCGGCAAAGGAGCTGACGGTGGGGCTGCCCAGCAGATAGATCACATCGGCGGCGTAGGCCTCCGTGGCGCTCAGGGAGCCGTCCCGCTCCTTGACGCGGCTGAACAGGTCCCGATAGTGCTTCAGCCGGACCTTTTCATACAAGGTCTTCAGCTTCTGATAGACCATGATCCGCCCTCCTTTTCCATGATACTGTCAGTTTATCCTAATGCCGTCGGGTTTGTCAATCCCGCCGGAGGGCATATTTTTCCGGTACACAGGTGAAATGTGCCGGGCGATATGCTATAATGTATCGTAACGACAGCGCAAAAAACCAGACGACAGGAGACCGACCATGGTAGAACTGAGACTGAACGTGAGCGACGTGGACTATGATTCTCTGCTCCAGGTTTTGGCCGGGGGCGTGCCGGGGGCCGTGATGATGGCGGCCCGGGCCGTGCCAGACAGCGCCAAGGAGGAGATGGCGGTGCGGTATCTCAACGCCAACGCCGCCCTTTTGGAGAGCCGCTTCCAGCAGGCGCTGGCCGCCCGGGGCATCCGGGCGACGATCTCCGGCGCCAAAGCCACGGTGGTGGAACCATAGGCGTAGCCATATAGTAAAAGGGCGCGGCAAAGCCGCGCCCTTTTACTATGTCCGCCGCCGGGGCGGCTCACGTCTCGAAGAATTTCCGGTGGATGGCGGCCACGGCCCGATCGGCGCTGGTCGCGTCGATGACGCAGGATATCTTCACCTCGCTGGTGTTGATCATCTGGATATTGATATGTTCGTCGTTGAGGGCCTCGAACACCAGGGAGGCGATGCCCACGGAGCTCATCATCCCCGCGCCCACCACGCTGACCTTGGCGATGTCCTTGTCCAGGGACACGTGGTCGAAGCCCAGGGCGCTCTGGCGCTCCTGCAGGGCCTTGGCGGCGGCGTCCGCGTCGGATTCGGCCACCACGAAGCTGATATCGTTGGTCTCGTCCCGGCCGTTGGCCTGGATGATCATATCCACGTTGATGCCGGCCTTGGCCACGGCGTTGAGGACCCGGAAAGCGGAGCCGGGGCGGTCTGCCACCTGGGCCACGGTCACCCGGGCCACCTTCTCGTCCTTGGCGATGCCGGTTATCTTCATCTCTTCCATGTTCTTGGAAACCTCCTTCACCTTTGTACCGGGCGCTCTCACCAGCGACGAGAGCACCTCCAATTCCACCCCGTAGCGCTTGGCCAGCTGCACGGAGCGGTTCATTAGCACCTGGGCGCCCATGCTGGCCAGCTCCAGCATCTCGTCGTAGGTGATCTCCTCCAGCTTCCGGGCCGCCGGGACCTTCCGGGGGTCGGCGGTGTATACGCCTTCCACGTCCGTGAATATCTGGCACTTGTCCGCGTGCAGGGCCGCGGCCAGGGCCACGGCGGTGGTGTCGCTGCCGCCCCGGCCCAGGGTGGTGTAGTCGTCGAATTTGTTCACGCCCTGGAACCCGGCCACCAGCACGATACGCTTTTTGTCCAGTTCCCGGCGCAGCCGCTCACTGTCCACCCGGCGGATGCGGGCGGTGCCGTAATTGGCGTCGGTGTGGATGCCCACCTGCCACCCGGTGAGGGATACCACGGGCAGCCCCATGCCCTCCAGGCACATGGCCATCAGGGCGATAGACTGCTGCTCCCCGGTGGCCAGCAGCATGTCCAGCTCCCGCTTGGAGGGGGCGGGGTTGATCTCAGCCGCCTTGTCCAGCAGCTCGTCGGTGGTGTCCCCCTGGGCGGACAGCACCACCACCACCTCGTGGCCGTAGAGAAAGCTCTCCGCGATGATGCCCGCCACGTTTCGGATGCGCTCCGCGTTGGCCACGGAGGAGCCGCCGAATTTTTGTACGATCAGCATATATATCAGGTCTCCTTATGATCTTCCTTGGGGCTCTCGCCCCGCCATTCTATGCCAGCACCCGGTAAAAGGCCCGTACATCCAGCGCTTTGCAGCGCTCTTCCAAGGCAGGGCGGGTCATGGGCTCCGTGACGAAGCCGCACTCGCCGCTGCTGCCGTAGACGGGCCTGGCCTGGGGAAAGGCCGCCAGCACCCGGTCCGGGGCCCCGTCCGCCCGCACATACCAGGGGGACGCCAGGGCCGCCGCCGGGGCCAGGACCCCGCCGGGAGCGCCCAGGTCCGGGACCTGGGGGTCCGCCCTGTGCCGCACCGCGTCGGCGATGTCCCCCGCCACGGCGCTGGCCGTGGGATGGGACCCCGCGCCAGGTCCGCACAGCACTACCTCGCCCACCGCGCTGCCCCGGATGGCGCAGGCGTTCATCACGCCGTTGACGGAGGCCAGGATATGGCTCGCGGGAACCAGGTGTGGCTCCACAAAAGCGCAGCAGCCCGTTTCCGTCCGGGCGGCCCGGCCCAACAGCTTCACCGCATAGCCCAGGCTCTGGGCCAGCTCCAGGTCGTCCGGGGCCACCGCGGTGATGCCTGTGGTGAGGATGGCGGCCGGGTCGATGTTGTATCCAAAGGACAGGTCCGCCAGGATGGCGGTCTTGCGGCAGGCGTCGATGCCCTCCACGTCGGCGGTGGGGTCCGCCTCGGCGTAGCCCAGCGCCTGGGCCGCTTTCAGGGCTGTCTGGAAATCCTGGCCCTCCCGGGCCATGGCGGTGAGGATATAGTTGGTGGTGCCGTTGAGGATGCCGTACACCTCGTCGATGCGGTTGGCGGCCAGGCAGCGGCACAGGGGGCGCAGCAGGGGGATGCCCCCGCCCACGCTGCCCTCGAACAGGTAGCTGACGCCCTTTTCCCGGGCCAGCGCCGCCAGTTCCGCCCCGTGGACGGCCACCAGCTCTTTGTTGCTGCTGACCACGCTCTTACCCGCCAGGATGGCCCGCCGGGAGTACTCATAGGCCGCGCCGCAGCCGCCGATGACCTCCGCCACCACGGCCACGTCCGGGTCGTTCTCGATCAGGGAAAAGTCCTGGGTGAGCTTGTCCCGCCAGGGGCTGTCCGGGTAATCGTGCCGGACCAGGATGTAGCCCAGCTCCATGGCCTGGCCAGCGGCGGCGGACAGCTTTTTCCGCTGGTCCGCCATGACCTCCGCCAGACCTGTTCCCACCACGCCGAAGCCAAGTATCGCGTATTTTATCATCTGTCCGCGCTCCTTATCCCGCCGCGATAGCGGCCTTGATGACCCCGTCGATGGCGCTCAGCCGGGTGAGGAGCACCTCCGCGGAGGTGTCCAGCGCCGTCAGGTCCGCCGTGATGGTGACGGGCGCCGCCCCGTGGGTGGGGATGCCCTGGTTGATGGTGAGGATATTGGCGCCGGTGTCGGCAAAGGCCGTGAGCACCTCGCTCAAAAGCCCCATCTGGTGCCGGAGCATGATCTGGAAGGTGACGATGTGTCCCCCCGCCACGTTCTGGAAGGGCATGACGGCGTTTTTATACTTATAATACGCGGAGCGGGAGATGCCCACCCGCTCGGCGGCCTCGGCCACCGTCTGGGCCCGCCCGGTGTCCAGCAGCTCCCGGGCCTGGGTCACGCGGATGAAGACCTCGGGCAGAGCGTTGCCGTCCACCAGATAGAACTGTCCGTGTCCGCTTTCTGCCATAGGGATGTCCTCCTTTTGTGGTCATATGTCCACATGGCGTAGATGTTACCATGTTTGCCCCGGATATGCAAGCAAAAATCCCACTCCGGCCGCGATACTGTCAGGACGCACAAAAGGCCCCGACCAATTATGGCCGGGGCGGGCAAATCGTCAAAAAGAAAATAGAAAGAGGCGGCGCGTCATGGCCGCGCCGCCCCAAAGGGAGGAAAAATTACTGGATCTGGATCTGGTGCTGCTGGGGAACCACCTCGGGCAGCTTGGGCAGGGTCAGCTTCAGCACGCCGTTGACGTACTGGGCGGTGATGGCCGTCGCGTCCACGCCGGAGACCTCGAAGCGCCGCTCCACGGTCTCCCGGGACCGCTCCCGGCGGATAAAGCCCTCCTCGTCGGACTTCTCGTCGGTCTTGTGCTCGGCCCGGACGGTGAGCACGCCCTCCTTCATGTTGACGCTCAGCTCGTCCTTGTCAAAGCCGGGCAGCTCCGTCTCGATGGTGAAGGCCTCATCGCTCTCCCGGATGTCGGTGGCGGCGGCGTGGGCCACCGTGCCGAAAAATTCCTGGAACGGGTCCCAGATCTTGCTGGGGGTGTACTCTCTGCTGGTGAAAGGAATCATATCAAACATTGGTGGAAACCTCCTGTTTCTTTTATTTGTCTGTATCATACACATAAATTGTGAATAAATTTATGTGTATCTGTGAACGAAGTGTAAATATTGGCACTCAACAAAGTGGAGCGCTAAAGCCCTCCGTTCGCCCTCCCGTTCAGTATACCCGGCTTCAGGCGCGGCTTGTGCGGGAGACGATTGTAAAATCCCGCCGGGCATGTTACAATGTAACAACACATTGATCAGTAGGTAGGAGGCAGACGATGAGAGCGATGCTGGTGATCATGGCCGCCGGGATGGGCAGCCGATTCGGGGGACTGAAGCAGATGACCGCCGTGGACGGCGCCGGGCAGGTGATCCTGGACTATTCTGTGTACGACGCGCTCCAGGCGGGGTTCGAGAAGGTGGTCTGCGTCATCAAAAAGGAGATCGAGGCGGACTTCCGTCGGGCAGTAGGCGACCGGATCGGGAAAAAATGCGATCTTCATTACGCCTTTCAGGACCTGCGGGACATCCCGGCAGGCTTTGCGGCGCCCGCTGACCGGACCAAGCCCTGGGGCACGGCCCACGCGGTATATGCCGCCCGGGAGCTGATCGACCGCCCCTTCGCGGTGATCAACGCCGACGACTTTTACGGCCGGGGGGCTTTTCAGGCCCTGACGGACTTTTTCGCCGGGCAAGAGGATGAGCACACCCACGCCCTGGTGGCCTACGAGCTGAAAAACACCCTCACGGAAAATGGCACCGTGGCCCGTGGTGTCTGCACCGCCGACGGGAATGGGTATCTGGCCACCGTCACGGAGCTCACCGCCATCCAGGGCCCGCCCCAGGACCCGTCCTATACCACGGACGGCGGCGCCACCTGGACGAAACTGGCGCCGGACACCCCGGTGAGTTTGAACACCTGGGGCTTCCACCACAGCTTCATGGATGCCATCGGCGGGCGGCTGGAGCGGTTTTTGGCCGAGGATATGCCGAAAAACCCTGCCAAGGCGGAGTTTTTCCTGCCCAGCGTGGTGAACGCCTGCCTGGAGGCGGGGACGGACCGGGTGAAGCTGGTGCCCACGGATGAGGTGTGGCACGGCGTCACCTACCGGGAGGATCTGCCCGCCCTGCAGGCGGCGCTGGCGGCCATGAAGGCCGCCGGAGAATACCCGGAGGCCCTGTGGGCCTAAGGGGTCCGGCTTGACTTTGCGGGGCAGAAATGCTATCATTCATTGCAATCTTTGTTGATTTACTGTGCTGACGCGATAAGGGGAATAGCAGATGAGAAAACCTTTCCTATGCATATGCCTGATCGTCTCCGCGGCGCTCACCCTGGCCGCGCCCGCCGCCCTGGCGGAGGGTCAGGAGACGGTGCCCATGGGCTGGGCCCCCCGGGAGGACGGCATATACTATGCTCTGGCGGACGGCACGGCGGCCCTGGGCTGGCAGACCATCGACGGCAAGGAGTACTATTTTAAAAGCAATGGCCACCTGGCCCTGGGCTGGACGGCGGTGGACGGTGAAGTCTACTATTTCGGCGACGACGGCATCGCCTACACCGGGGCCCGGTATGTGAGCCAGTCCCGGAACATGTACATGTTCTCCAGCGAGGGCGTGCTCCAGCGGGGCGGCACGGTGCTGCTCCAGGGCACGGAGTACGACATCGACATCCACGGCGTGATCACAGGCTATGTGACGGATGTGACCCGAATGGCGGCGGACGTGCTGGACGAGATCGGCTGGGACCTGCGGGCGGCCTTCAACTGGTCGGCGTCCCTTCCCTATTATAACCGGAGCCTCCGGGCCCCGGCGGGGGAGGTCCACTCCGCCTGGTACGCCTCCTACGGCTTTACGAACCGCTGCGGCAACTGCTATGTGATGGCGGCCACCTTCTACCAGATGGCGCGGCTGCTGGGCCAGGAGGTCTATTTTGTGGAGGGCGGCGTTGGCAGCGCCAGAGGCACCGTCATCGACCACAGCTGGACGGAGATGGTCATCGACGGGGAAGTGTACGTGTTCGACCCGGATTTCACCAACGAGGAGGGCCTCGACGGCTTCCAAATATGGTATGACAAGCCCGGTACTTGGTGGTACTACGGCTACGAGCGGGTGGCCTGACAGCGGGATATGCGGCAGAGGACGCGGCGTTGGCCGCGTCCTCTGCTTTACCTGTCCGGCGGACGGGTGTATAATTGACCTGGTAAGATCACAAAAATCAGAGAAAAGGATGATACCAGATGCTCACCTACGATCTCGGCGGCCGCCCCGGCGAGCCCAAGTATTACGCGCTGTACCGCCACATCCGGGAGGATATCGTCAGCGGGACGGTCCCGGCGGGGGAAAAGCTGCCCTCCAAGCGGGCGCTGGCGGAGCATCTGGGGGTGAGCGTGGTCACGGTGGAGGGGGCCTACCGGATGCTGGCGGACGAGGGGTATATCTATGCCCGGGAGCGCAGCGGCTTCTATGTGCAGGCCATCTCCGGGCTGCGGCCCGGTCCGGCGGCGGGGGACGGTCCCCTGCGGCTGCTGCCGGAGGAAGAGGAGCCCGTGGGCGCCGGGGCGGATTTTCCCTACTC
This sequence comes from uncultured Oscillospiraceae bacterium, assembly GCA_947632365.1. GTDB lineage: Bacteria > Bacillota > Clostridia > Oscillospirales > Oscillospiraceae > CAJOIG01. Next base: position 2,775 of record CANROZ010000037.1, on the reverse strand, counting down.
CCTTTGGTTCAGGACGCTCCGGAAGGTGATGAGCGACCGGGGGCGGCGGCTGGTGGCCCGGTCCCCCAACGCGGGCTGCGCCGTGCTGCGCAACGCCATCGCCCAGTATCTGCTCCGCTACCGGGGTATGCGCGCCCAGCCGGAGCAGATCGTCATCGGCTCCGGCTCCGAGCAGCTGTACCAGGCGGTGGTGCGGATGCTGGGCAGCAGCCGGACCTACGCCATCGAATGGCCCTCCTACGGGCAGATCGAGGCGGTGTATCAGGGGGCGGGCGCCCGGGTAGAGCGGCTGCCCATCGGCCCGGAGGGCATCGAGAGCCAGGCCCTGGCCGGGACTGCGGCGGACGTGCTGCATGTGACCCCCTTCCACAGCTGGCCCACCGGGGTCACCGCCCCGGCCGCCAAGCGGTACGAATACCTGCTGTGGGCGGAAAAGCCCGGGCGGTTCATCGTGGAGGACGATTTTGACAGCGAGTTTTTCATGCCCGGCAAGCCCCTGGAGAGCCTGTACTCCATGGACAAGCGGGGGGCGGTGATCTATCTGAACACCTTTTCCCGGAGCCTGGCGCCCTCCATGCGCATGGGGTATATGATCCTGCCGCCGGAGCTTTTGCCGATCTATGAGCGGCGGGTGGGGATGTATTCCTGTTCCGTTCCGGTGCTGGAGCAGTACGCGCTGGCAGAGTTCATCGCCGCGGGCCACTTTGAGCGGCATCTGAATAGAGTCCGGCGGCGGTCGAGGGAGCGGGAGGACTGACCGAACGCGGGGACAGGGGGGTCCATCCTCCTGTCCTTTTTTCGCCCTCCCGTGTCGGAACGTGTCGAATAGTGTAAAATTATGTCAACAAAAAATCTTGCTGTTTTACTGGTTTTGTGTTGCAAAGTAACAAGTGTTATGGTAAATTGTAAAAGCTAACACATCGGAGTTTCGCAAGAGAGAGACAAGGCGGTCCGAATCTACACAAGGGAGGATAAATCATCATGGACACAACGACGCGCGTTCTTATTGCTGACTCTGGCGAAGACTTTCGGAAGATGCTTGCCGAGGCCATGGACAGGGAGGAAGACCTGCAGGTGGTAGGCACTGCCGGAGACGGCCAGGAGGCGCTGGCCCTGGCGGAGAGCCTGCGGCCTGATGTACTGGTGACAGACCTGGTGCTGTCACGGCTGGACGGGCTGGGCCTGCTGGGCGCCCTGGCCGGACGGGAAAACGCCCCAGCGGCCATCGTCCTGTCCGGATTCTTCAACGACAAAGTGGTGGCCAACTGCTCGGAGCTGGGCGTCTATTATTTCATGCCCAAGCCCTGCGACGTGGCCAACCTGCTGACCCGCATCCGCCAGGTGGCGGCCGACCGCCGCAGCGGCGGCGGGGCGGTGTCTCCGGGCGTGGCCATCGCGCCTGTGCCCAAGGAGCCCAGCCTGGAGACCGTGGTCACCGACATCATCCACGAGATCGGCGTGCCCGCCCACATCAAGGGCTATCAGTACCTGCGGGAGGCCATCATCCTCACCGTCAACGACATGGACGCCATCAACGCCGTCACCAAGGTGCTCTACCCCGCCGTGGCCAAGAAGTTCGCCACCACCCCCAGCCGGGTGGAGCGGGCCATCCGCCACGCCATCGAGGTGGCCTGGGACCGGGGCGACCTGGAGACGCTGCAGAAATTCTTCGGTTACACCGTCTCCAACATCAAGGGCAAGCCCACCAACAGTGAATTCATCGCCATGATAGCGGATTCCCTCACCCTGCGGCGGAAGGACCGCATGGCGTAAAATAGGATCATCATGATAAAACGCCGTCAGGCCCTTGCCTGGCGGCGTTTTTCTGTGTACAAAGATGCTTGTAATACGGCTTTGTGCGTGGTATACTAGCTTTGCGACACAAACCGAATATTCTTCCCTTATGAGATGCAGCCTATCTAGGCAAAAATGCATCTCCAACTCTGCATCCGTAAGGGAGAAGAGGTTTGTGTCGCAGCAAACGGAGACTGCGTTTTTCGTGCGCAGCTCCGGCTGCGCACTTTTTATTTTATTGGAGGTAGAAAGAATGAAACGAGCGATTTCCCTGATCCTGGCGGTATTGTTGGTATTGGCGGCCTGCGGCGTGGCCTATGCCGACGATGATGTATGTGCGTGCGGCCTAGATTGCACCTGTGCAGAAACTGCGGAAAAACCATCGGCACAGGTTGTGCCGTCAAGCTATACGGGGGTATGGAACGTCAAAGCATTTTTAGACGAATTCGATTTGCCAACTGGTGATTACTATGTTGTAAATGATGATGGCTTTGACAGCACGTATACCTCCTCTAATGGGTATGAAGACGACGATTATTTTGCGTATATCACTTATGAACAAAATGATATAGGTAACACCGGGAGTTTTTATATCAGGCTCTATAATTGGTGGTATGGCAGCGATATTTTTGATGATGGATGGTGTAGTATAACCGTAGTGGATAATGACGGAGATAAAATTAATATTGAGGGCGTACAAAATGAAGGTAGTAATAGACTTTTGATATCGGATGACAGTAGTGAGGCACTGTTCAGTGTTTTGGAGGAAGGCGGCGATGTCCGCATATTAATAACCGAACAAGGAAATGGAGACCAGTATCTCATCGTGATTGAAGATGCAACGGGGTTCACCAATGCAGTAGCCGCGATGAAGAATGAATAAATATCACACACCGGGAGACGCTGAACTGTACCGGAAAAAACAGGCAATAGGAAAAGCCACCCCCTGGTGTAAGATAGAAAACACCAGGGGGTGAACTA